>DATGNS010000001.1:0-7425 GCA_035306625.1 Pseudomonas sp.
TTGCTGATCTTCCAGAAGACTATCAGCGGACTAACCATCAACCTGCTGACTGGCTGAGCTATTGGAAGAAAAATCCCATTACTGCTTGGGTGGGTGGCCGTTACTTTAGCCTCGAAGACGAGCTATTCATCGGTAATGTTCTGGTCGATGAGCCGTCAATTGGTGCGCTAAGCGAGATGGTGCAGGAGCTGGTGGATTTCCGGCTTGCCACTTATGCCGCACGTAGCGGACTGTCGAGTGCCAGTGTGCATCCATTGCCGAACCAGCCCGAGCAGGTGGAGCTGCCCTACTTCCCCAGTTTGAAGATCGCCTGCGGTCATTTCCGCACGAGCCGCGCCGATTACGAAGAATACCGCCCGCTTAGCAGGGCATACGGCAATCTCGATCCTTCTCGTCATTTCCTTGCACGCGCTTCCGGGCATTCCATGGACGGCGGCAAACAGCCGATCCGGGATGGAGACTACTTGCTGCTAGAAGTCATAAGCAGTGGCAGTGCTGGCAAGATTACCGGTGAGGTATTAGCCATCGAGAGGCAGGACGAGGCCGGCGACAATCAATATCTGCTGCGTAAAGTCCTCAAAGACCCTAATGGCCAGTATCGCCTGCGCGCCTTTAATCCGGATTACACCGACCTTCTCGTCAGCGCTGAACTGCAAGAGCAGTTTCGGACCTTTGCGCGCCTAAAGGCTGTTATTGATCCGCTGGAAATGCAGGTTGGTCAGTGCTTCATGCGCGAAGAAATCCCACCGCTGTTTGGCGCTGAATTTAATGCCGGCAGTTGGAATAGCGGTCATGTGATAATTCCGGAGCGCAAGGCCCATGTATTGCTGGTGACACTGAACAAGCAGGGCAAGGCAGAAGATTTGCGCTATCAGGACCACTGGATCGATGAGCGCCATTTTCATTGGCAGACCCAGAATCAGACGGCTCCGGATAACAAGCGTGGCAGGGAAATCATCAATCACGAAGCGTTAGGCATCGCGCTACACCTCTTTGTGCGCGAGAACAGACTGGAAAATGGCAAGGCAGCGCCCTTTCGCTACTACGGAAAGGTGAAGTACCAGAGTCACAGCGGTAGCAAGCCGATGAGTGTGCGGTTTGAGTTGCAGCAATAGCCGTAGGGTTAGGAATCAAAGGTGAATGATGGGCCCCGGTAGGCCTCGATATGCCGTGGGACCTTTGACACCCCTTCGCCTTGCCTGGCCGGGTTTGATAGATGCGAAAAGCCATAACGAAAAAGGCCCACCGTTGAGGTGGGCCTTTCGCTTTGATGGTGCCGGCACCAGGAATCGAACCCGGGACCTACTGATTACAAGTCAGTTGCTCTACCTGCTGAGCTATACCGGCGAAGTGCCGCGCATTATACCGGCTGGCGCCGGGGAGTAAACCGCTGCGGTGCGCGGAAAGTCACGGTTGGCGGGGCTTATGCACAAAGCGAATAAAACCCGCACAGCCGGAGGTGTTACTTGTGATGCACTCCCTTGATTTTGCAAGTCACTGATTTCATTGGAAATTTCCGAGTTGGTCAGAAATGGATCAGTCGCGGCAAAGGCGCGTCGCGCGGGCATTTGCGGTGCTTACCCCAATGTCGCCCACAGAGTTATCCACAGTTTCTGTGGGTTACCTCGCGCTCGGCGAGCAGGAGCAGATTGCGGGGCGTGAGGCGGTACTCGCAGAACTGGCCCACCCGCACCCGATAGCCGTTTTCCGCCAGAAAGAGGGCCCGGTCCAGCACCAGCCAGAGCTCCAGGGGGCGGCGGAACAGGTTGCGCACCAGCTCCAGGTTGCGCACTTCGGCCAGGCGCTGCCAGCCGGCGGCTTCCAGGGCGCTCCAGTCCCGCTCGGCGGGGGCGGGCAGCTGGCGCAGCTCGGCCAGGTCGCGGCAGTACTGGGCGAAGGGCTTGTCCAGCCAGTGGCTGGGCAGCGAAGGCGTCGGCAGGTATTCGTCACGGCCGCGCAGTTCGCGCTGCAGCAGGTCGAAGGCCAGGCGGCGGGCCATGGAGTGGTCGCGCTGGCGGCGCACCCGGGCGCCGGCGGTGACGGTTTCGCACAGGGGCAGGGCGAGGTCGTCGCGGCTCAGGGCCAGTTGCGATTGTCGGGCGGCGTTCGACAGCGGCTGGTAATGGTCGCTGGCGATGCGGTTGTAGCAGCAGGGCGCCACGGCCAGATGCGCGCAGCCCTTGTGGCTGGCCAGTTGCAGCAGGCGCACGTGCAGGTCGCCGCAGGCGTGCAGGGCCACGGGGCTGTGTTCCGGGCACAGCTGCGCTTCGGCGTCGGCCGCCAGCACGTCCTGCCGCACATGCCGGGCGGGCAGCTGCTGGCGCTGGCTGAGCAGCGCGCCGGCCTCCACCAGCGCCGGGTCGTATTCCAGGCAGGTCAGGGCGGCGCCGTCCTGGGCCAGCAGGCGGCCCAGGTGGCCCTTGCCGGCGCACCAGTCCAGCCAGTGGCGGGGTTGCTGGTGAAAGTGCAGGCGGGAGGCAAAGGCGCGGATCTGTTGCCACTTGCGCCCCGGCACATCGACGCTCAGGCGCGTGGGCGGCTCCTCGCGCATTTCTTCGGGCAGTTCGCCCACCTGACCCAGCTCCCAGGCGGTGGCGGCCAGTTCCCGGAACGGATCCGGAGCGGGCAGGCGCTCCGGGCAGGACTGGTCGGCATCGGCCTGTTCCAGGGTGCGGGCGCGCAGCCAGCGGGCCAGTTGCGGGTGCTCGCTTTCCCAGGGTAGGTGCGGTTGAGTGAAGGGCCTGGGGCGCCACAGCGCCTGGCGGGCGATCAGGAAGTCGTCGAGCGCCTGGAAGCGGGCAAGAAGGTCGGGGCCGGTGAGCATGATGAATCAGGGGAGGCGAGCCCCTCGGGCGAGGGGCTCGGCAAAGGTCAGCGTCCCTGGCAGGCGTCCACGCGCAGCCAGCGTTCCAGCAGCTTGAAGCCCTGTACCAGCACGAAGGCGATGATCAGGTAGATCACCCCGGCGGCGAAGAAGAACTCCACCGGCAGGTAGGTGCGGGCGATGACGGTACGCGCCGCGCCGGTGAGCTCCACCAGGGTGATGGTGCTGGCCAGGGCGCTGGCCTTGAGCATCAGGATCACTTCGTTGCTGTAGGCCGGCAGGCCGATGCGTATGGCGCGCGGCAGGGTGACGTGCAGCATGGTCTGCGAGCGGGACATGCCCAGCGCCCGCGCGGCCTCGATCTCGCCCGGCGGCACCGCCTGGATGGCGCCGCGGATGATTTCGGCGATATAGGCGGCGGTGTGCATCGTCATGGTGATGATGGCGCACCAGTATGGGTCACGCAGGTACGGCCACAGGGCGCTCTTGCGCACCACCTCGAACTGCGCCATGCCGTAGTAGACCAGAAACAGCTGCACCAGCAGCGGGGTGCCGCGGAAGAAGAAGATGTAGGCGTAGGGCAGGGCGCGCACGTAGAAGTTCTGCGAGGCGCGGGCGATGCCCATCGGCAGGGCCAGGATGAGGCCCGCCAGGACCGAGATGGCCACCAGCTGCAGGGTCAGCAGGGCGCCGTCCAGCAGGCGGGGCAGGTATTGAACGATCACGTCCCAGTTCATGCCGCGCTCCTCACGAAGCCGCGGCTGGCGCGCCGCTCAAGCAAATGCAGGCCGATCATGGCGATGATGGTCAGGCCCAGGTAGATCATGGCCGCCACCATGTAGAAGGTGAACGGCTCCTTGCTGGCGGTGACCGCGATCTGCGAGCGCCGCATCAGTTCTTCCAGGCCGATCACCGAGACCAGCGCGGTGTCCTTCATGAGGATCATGAACAGGTTGCCCAGGCCCGGCAGGGCGATGCGCCACATCTGCGGCAGGATCAGGCGCCAGAGGATACGCGGGGCGGAGAGGCCCAGCGCCAGGCCGGCTTCCCGATGGCCCTTGGGGATGGCCAGGATCGCGCCACGGAACACCTCGGTGGCATAGGCGCCGAAGCACAAGCCCAGGGCGATGGTGCCGGCGGCGAAGGCGGAGAGCTCCAGGCTCTGCATGCCGAGCAGATCGGCCAGGCCCCGCATCAGGCCCACGGTGCCGTAGTAGATGAGCAGCACCCAGAGCAGCTCGGGCACGCCGCGCACCAGGGTGGAATAGGTGCCGCCCAGCCATTGCAGGGGCTTGAAGGGCGATGTCTTGGCCAGCGCTCCGAGCAGGCCGAGGACCAGGCCCAGGGCCAGGGAGGCCAGGGCAAGCTCTATGGTCATCAGCGTGCCGGCCAGCAGCGCGGGGCCGAATCCGTGAAGGTCGATCATGTGAAGGAACTGCTTGGGACCGGCGCGCCCTCAGGCGCGCCGGTGTCGGTCAGTAGATGCTGAAGGGGAAGTACTTGGCGTTGATCTTCTCGTAGGTACCGTCCGCCAGGATTTCCTTCAGCGCCTGGTTCAGGCGCTCGCGCAGCGGGTCACCCTTGCGCACGGCGATGCCGATCTTGTCTTCGTCGTACACCGCGTCGCCCTTGAACTCGAAGTCCTTGCCGGCGTCGCTCTTGAGCCACTCCCACTGCACCAAGGCGTCGGCGAGGATGGCATCGAGACGTCCGGAGGACAGGTCCAGATAGGCGTTTTCCTGGGTGTCGTAGAGCTTCACGTCGACGAGCTTGCCCAGGTTGTCCTCCAGCCAGCTGCTGGCGATGGTGGCGCGCTGGGCACCGATCACCTTGCCCTTGAGGCTGTCCTTGTCGGTCTTGAAGTCAACCGACTTGGGCGCCACGAACTGCAGCTTGTTGCTCCAGTAGTGGTCGGTGAAGTCCACGGCGCGCTTGCGCTCCTCGGTGATCGACATGGAGGCGATCAGGAAGTCGAACTTCTTGGCGTTGAGGGCGGGAATGATGCCGTCCCAGTCGGAGGTGACCACTTCGCACTCGACCTTCATCTTGGCGCACAGTGCATAGCCGATCTCGATGTCGAAACCGACCACCTGGCCGCTGGCGTCGATGAGGTTGAAGGGAGGGTAGGCGCCTTCGGTGCCGATTCTGAGTTTCTCTGCCGCGACGGCCTGGGTGCCGAGGGTCAGCAGGGTAAACGCGGCCAGCAGGAACTTCTTGTAGGTCTGCATGGTGGTGCTCCGTGTTAGCGATGGCTGGACATGAATTGTTTACAGCGCGCCGAGTTCGGGTTGTCAAACACCTGCTCCGGCGTTCCCTGTTCTTCGACCAGCCCCTGGTGCAGGAAAACCACCTGGTTGGATACCTGGCGGGCGAAGTTCAGTTCGTGGGTCACCAATAGCATGGTGCGGCCTTCCTCGGCGAGCGCGCGGATGACATTAAGCACTTCCTGTACCATTTCCGGGTCCAGGGCCGAGGTGGGTTCATCAAACAGGATGACCTTGGGCTGCATGGCCAGGGTGCGGGCGATGGCGGCGCGCTGCTGCTGGCCGCCGGACAGCTGGTTGGGATAGGCATGACGCTTCTCGGCGATGCCCACCTTGGCCAGCAGGGCCTCGGCCACCTCGATGGCTTCGGCCTTGCTCTGGCCGAGCACGCGACGCGGCGCCTCGATGATGTTGTCCAGCACGCTCATGTGCGGCCAGAGATTGAAGTTCTGGAACACGAAGCCGACCTGGCTGCGCAGGCGGTTGATCTGTCGGCTGTCCGCGGCGACCAGTTCGCCGCCCTTGCCGGGCTTGAGCTTGAGCTTTTCGCCCGCCACGTAGATCTCCCCTTCGTTGGGGTTCTCCAGCAGGTTGATGCAGCGCAGGAAGGTGGACTTGCCGGAACCCGACGAGCCGAGGATGGAGATCACGTCGCCGTCGCGAGCGGTGAGCGAGATGCCCTTGAGCACTTCCAGGTCGCCGTAGCGCTTGTGCAGGTTGCGGATGTCCAGTGCAGGCGTCTGAACCATGGTCTGTCCTCTTGTATGGCTCCGCTGCAGACGGCGACGGTGGGACGTTGCCTGCAAGCTAGCACAGGGGCCGGGGACGGCCAACCTGACGGAAGCCCGTGCGAGCCTTGCGGATGAATATGGGCAGCCGGTTCACGTCGGGCTGCCCTGCGCGAAAGCGCGGCATTCTACGGAATGTCGCCTGGCTGATCCACGTGCAAGACGACGCATCGCCTCAGGCTTCGCCGCGAATGTGTTGCTCGACCTGTTGTACCAGCGCAGGTTTGGCCAACGCGGCCTTGGCCTCGACGTCTTCCAGTCCGGCCCACTACTGGCTTCGGCTAATGCAAACCAGATGGCTTATTCCGGCTCATTCCGGCTCATTCCGGCTCAGGGTATAGACCGCTCCCCGATTTTTGCCGTGCTGAACAATGGCACCGGCTTCTTTCAACTTTTTCAGCAATTTGGCGGCCTGGTCGGTTGAGAGTCGGCAGAGCTCCATGACTTCGGCGCGGCGGATTTGCCCATGCTGGTGGATATAGCTCAGCACCATTTGTTCTTGTTGGAGCGAGCTGAAGCCGGCTTGGCGGGTGTAGGCAGCCTTGTCGCCGGTGGCCTGGTACAGGCTGGCTGACAGGGTATAGCTGCGTGCCCGTGTGGAGCCGTGGGCCTCCACCAGACCGGCCTCCATCAAGGCTTCCAGGGTGCGCTTGGCGCTGGCGGTATCGCGCTGGATCTGCACTGCCAGCTCATCGGCTGTGACCCGCTTGGTCGCGCGCAGCGCGGCCAGCGCAATCAGGCTGTCGATGGGCAGTTCGGCGTTGTGAACCCGCTCGTACTCGAC
This sequence comes from Pseudomonas sp., assembly GCA_035306625.1. Taxonomy (GTDB): domain Bacteria; phylum Pseudomonadota; class Gammaproteobacteria; order Pseudomonadales; family Pseudomonadaceae; genus Serpens. The sequence goes on from DATGNS010000001.1 coordinate 6,661, forward strand.
CACCAGACGACGGAATTCCAGGTCGGCCTCAGTCGTGGGCAGGCGTACCACCACGCTCTGTGCAGTGGTGTAGCTGTAGTCGGGTGCCGGACGCCCGAACTTGAGCATGCCGCGGAAGATCTTGTCCACGCCACGACCGGAACGCTCGACCACGCCGATGCGCTTCATGGCATCGGCCAGGGTCGGGTTGCGCGGGCGCGGCTCGGTGACCAGCAAATTGGCCAGGGTCACACCATCCACCAACCCGCCGGGGTTGCTGACCACCAGCGCATCGTCTTCAAGACGTACATGCACCGCGCCGAGGCGGTGGTAGTCGCGGTGAATCAGGGCATTGGCCACGGCCTCGCGGAAGGCGCCCATGTCCACCTTGGGTACAGGTACGCGGAACAGGCCGACCTGCAGCTCTTCCTCAGGGTTGTAGGGGCGAAAATTGGTCTCCAGCCACTCCAGAGCCTTGAGCAGCGGGAAGCGGCGGAACTCGTTGAAACGAACCGCCTGCTGGGCCATGACCTGAAAGGCAAATTCGTGGGTGGGCACCAGCTGGCGCAGCGAGTTTTCCCGGCCAACCAGCAGCAGGCCTGTCAGGGTGGGCACGCGCGAGCCGTCCGGCTGGCGGGCGGTCAGCATCAGCGCACCGTCCAGGGCTTCGTCGTCCAGCTCCAATAACACGCGGTCGCCGCCATACTGCTGCACGGCCTGGCGCAGGCGCTCGCGCTCCAGCGGATCGAGGTCGGCCAGTGTTGCACCCGCCACCGGCTGGGCCGA
>DATGNS010000002.1:0-15423 GCA_035306625.1 Pseudomonas sp.
CCAGGCGGTGCTGGAGCGCATTCCCCAGGCCCGCGCCGGGCTGCTGCCGCAGCTGTCGGCGGGGGCCCAGCTGGCGGATGTGGACATCGACGTGGACACCAGCGCCGGCAGCCGCTCCCTGTCGCGCAGCAGCCTGGTCTATCAGGCGACCCTCGCCCAGCCGCTGTTCCGCGCCGACCGCTGGTTCCAGCTGCAGGCCGCCCAGGCCAGCGGCGAGCAGGCCGCCCTGGAATTCTCCGCCGCCCAGCAGGAACTGATCCTGCGCAGTGCCGAAGCCTATTTCGCCGTGCTGCGCGCCCGGGACGCCCTGGCGGCGGTCAAGGCTGAGGAGGCGGCGCTCAAGCGTCAGCTGGATCAGGCGAAGGAGCGTTTCGAGGTGGGGCTGTCCGACCGCACCGATGTGCTGCAGGCCCAGGCCGGTTACGATTCCGCCCATGCCGGCCGCCTGCTGGCCGAGCGCCAGGTGCAGGATGCCTTCGAGAACCTGGAGGCGCTGACGGCGCGTCCCTACCGGCGTCTGGACGGCATTCGCCACAGCCTGCCGGTGCTGGCGCCGGTGCCCAACGACGCCAGCCGCTGGGTGGAGACCGCCGCCCGCCAGAACCTCAACCTGCAGGCCAGCCAGTTCGCGGTGGCGGCCGCCGAGGAAAACCTGCGTCAGCGCCGCGCCGGCCATGCGCCGACCCTGGACCTGGTGGCGCAGTACCAGACCGGCGACAACGATGGCCTGGGCTTCACCAACACGGGATTGCCAGCCATGCCGCGCTACACCGGGGATGCCTCGCAGACCACCGTCGGCCTGCAGCTGAATGTCCCGCTGTTCAGCGGCGGGCTGACCACCGCCCAGGGTCGCGAGGCCCGGCAGCTGCTGGAACAGGCCGAGCAGCAGCGCGAGGGCCTGCGCCGTCAGGTGGTGCAGAACACCCGCAACCTGTTCCGCGCGGTGAACACCGATGTCGAGCAGGTCAAGGCGCGGCGCCAGGCGATCATCTCCAGCCAGAGCGCCCTGGAGGCCACCGAGATCGGCTATGAGGTGGGCACCCGCAACATTGTCGACGTGCTGGATGCGCAGCGGCTGCTGTACGCCACGGTGCGCGATTACAACAATGCCCGCTACGACTACATCCTCGACAACCTGCGCCTGAAGCAGGTGGCCGGCACCCTCAGCCCGGCCGACCTGCAGTCCCTGTCGGCCTACCTGCAGCCGGACTACGCGCCGGATCGCGACTTCCTGCCGCCGGATCTGACCCCGCAGCGGCAGGAGCCCTGATACCGGGGGATTTGCGCAGGAGCGATTTCAGCCGCGACGGGTGCCCCTGTCGCGGCTGCTTCTTCTTTCAGGTCGGCTCGTCCCGCAGCTCGCTGAGACGGCCCAGCTGGCGCTCGATCAGCGCCGGGTAGGGCGGCAGCAGGCTTTCCACACAGTAGGCGCCCGCCGGGTTGCTGGTCGGGCGCAGGCGGGCACGCTCGAGAATCGGCGCGGCCGTGCCCAGCTGCGCATCGGTGAGCAGCAGGGTGCGGCTGTGCTGGGCCAGCGCCAGCGCCTGCTGGGCGGGCTCGCTGAGCAGCAGGTCGGCCTGGCTCAGCTGGGCAGGCAGGCTGCCGGCGCACAGGGCCAGCTGCACCTGCAGCACGTGGCCGGTATCGGCCATCTCCAGCTGCAGCGAGTGACCCAGGGCGCGCAGCAGCTCGCCGCAGCACAGGGAGTGGCCCAGATAGTCGTCGTCCTGCTCGCGGCGGAACACCAGCAGGCTGCTGCCATCGCGCAGGATGTGCAGCTCGCCCTGGTACAGGCCGCTGGCCTGCTCCAGGCAGTGACGATAGCGGTCCAGCAGGTCGATCAGGCGCTGGCGCGGCAGCTGGCGCAACTGCTCCTGCTGGCCCAGTTGCACGGCCAGCACCGCACAGTCCTGGCCGGCACTCTCGGTGGGCGCGGCGGGCGGTTGCTCCGCCGCGAGGTCCAGGTCATCCAGCCCGATGAAGGGATCGTCCTCGTCCAGGCTCTGGGCGAAGGCGCGCTGGGGTACCGGCTCGGCGGCCAGCGGCGGCGGCTCGGCGAAGGGATCGTCCTCCAGGTCCAGCTCGAATTCCGGTTCGGCCTCGATCTGGGGTTCCGGCTCCGGCAGCGGTGCCAGGCGGGCCTGCAGCTGGCGGGCCAGTTCACCGATCTCGTCCTCGCGCTGCGCGCCGGGGGCCAGGCCCTGCGGATCGCGCACCCAGTGGCCGAGGTCGATGAGCGGCTGGGCCAGGCTCCGCCCGGCCAGCAGCGACAGCCAGAGCGCCGCGGCAAACAGGATCAGGCTGAGCAGCGCCATGCTCTGCAGGCCCACATCGCGCGGCTTGCGGAACTGGTGCATGTCGAGGCTGATGCGCAACTGACCGGCCAGCACTTCCTGGAAACTGATCGGGATGGCGTACAGGCCCTCTCCGGTCTCGCTCGGCCGGCTGCCCGCCTCAGCCAGGATGCGGTTGTCGGTGCTGTACACCGCGGCGTGGGCCACCAGGGGGTTCCTGGCCAGATTGCCCAGCAGCACGTTGAGGCTGAGGATGTCGTTGGCCACCAGCAGGCTGGTGGCGGTCGCCGCGGTCTGGCTCACCAGGGTCTGGCCCACCAGCTCGGCCTGTTGCTGGGCGGTCTGGCGCAACTGATGGCCCATGACCCAGGCATACAGCAGCAGCACCAGAGCGACCATGCCGAGGCACAGGGCGGTGATGCGCAGGGGAATCGACAGGGTCCGACCGCGCAGGGCATTGAAGAGTCGCAGGAACAGGTTGTCGGGTCTCACGGGCCGGGTCTCGGCGAGAAGGTCGCGGGAGTATACGGAATGCGCCGAGGCTGCCAAAGCACCCGAACATGAAATCTGTCAAGGCCAAATGCCATCATTTGGCGTGAAAAGCCGACCGGAGGCGGCCCGCCGCAGGTGGCGGAGGCGTCCTGCGAGTCCGGGGCGCTTGGGGTAGAATGCGCGCCTTCCGTTCGCCCTTTCCTCAATGGAGCTGCGCCTTGCGCGAAATCGTCCTGATCAACATCACCGGGGAAGACCGTCCCGGGCTGACCGCCGCCATCACCGGAGTGCTGGCCCAGGGCGGCGTGAACATCCTCGACATCGGCCAGGCCGTGATCCACGACACCCTGTCGTTCGGCATCCTGGTGGAGATTCCCGACAACGAACGCGCCTCTTCGACCCTCAAGGACGTGCTGTTCACCGCCTACAAGCTGGACCAGCAGGTGCGTTTCACGCCGGTTTCCGAGGCCGACTACCAGAACTGGGTGAACGGCCAGGGCAAGCCGCGCCACATCGTCACCCTGCTGACCCGCCAGGTGACCGCCGAACAGCTGCACCGGGTGAGCTCCATCACCGCCAAGTACGGGCTGAATATCGACCACATCGACCGTCTGTCCGGGCGTCGGCCGCTGGATGTGCCGGTAGAGCGCGGCAAGGGCTGCATCGAGTTCTCGGTGCGCGGCGAGCCCGCCGATCCGGACGCCCTGCGCGCCGAATTCCTCAGCGTGGCCCAGGAGCTGAACGTGGACATCGCCTTCCAGCGCGATTCGGTGTTCCGTCGCAACCGCCGCCTGGCGGTGTTCGACATGGACTCCACGCTGATCGAGGCGGAAGTCATCGACGAGCTGGCCAAGGCTGCCGGGGTGGGCGAGCAGGTGGCGGCGATCACCGAGCGCGCCATGCGCGGCGAGCTGGACTTCCGCGCCAGCTTCAAGGAGCGCCTGAGCCTGCTCAAGGGGCTGTCGGAGGATGTACTGGAAGAGATCGCCGCCGGCCTGCGCCTGACCGAGGGCGCCGAGGTGCTGTTCGCCGAGCTCAAGCGCCTGGGCTACAAGACCGCGATCCTCTCCGGCGGCTTCAGCTACTTCGCCAAGCGGCTGCAGGCGAAGCTGGGCATCGACTACGTGTTCGCCAACGAACTGGAAATCGTCGACGGCAAGCTGACCGGCGTGGCCATCGAGCCGATCGTCGACGCCCAGCGCAAGGCCGACCTGCTGCGCCAGCTGGCGGAGAAGGAAGGCCTGAGCCTGGAGCAGACCATCGCCGTGGGCGACGGCGCCAACGACCTGCCGATGCTCGGCCTGGCCGGCCTGGGCGTGGCCTTCCGCGCCAAGCCGCTGGTCAAGCAGTCGGCCAAGCAGGCCATTTCCACCCTCGGCCTGGACGGCATCCTCTACCTGCTCGGCTTCCGCGACCGTGAAGGTCAGGAGTAGTCGGCGGGGCGGCCGGCGTGGCTCCGGCCGCCCACTGATCACTTCAGCCGCAGCGCGGGTGCGTAGGGCGCCGGATCGATGGAGGGTGCGCGGTTCAGCAGCAGCTCCGTCAGCAGCTGGCAGGAGGCCGGCGCCAGCACCAGTCCGTTGCGGAAGTGCCCGCAGTTCAACCACAGCCCCGGGTGGCTGGCCAGTTCGCCGATGTACGGGACGCCGTCCGGCGAACCCGGCCGCAGTCCGGCCCAGTGCCCCACCACCGGCGCCTGGGCCAGCGTCGGCAGCAGCTCCGCCGCCGAGGCGCGCAGGCTGTCCAGGGCGTCCTCGGTGACCGACTTGTCGAAGCCGCAGTACTCCACGGTGCTGCCCACCAGGATGTGTCCGTCGCGGCGCGGAATGGCGTAGCGCCGTCCGGCCAGCAGCATGCTGGGCAGGAAATCGGGTTCGCACTTGAACAGCACCATCTGGCCGCGCACCGGCTCGACCGGCAGCTGGATGCCCAGGCCCGCCAGCAGCTCGCCGCTCCAGGCGCCCGCGGCCAGCACCACCTGGTCGGCGCGGTATTCCCCACCGGCGGTACGTGCGCCGACCACCCGGCCGTTCTCCTCGACGAAGCCCTGCACCGCCTGCTGGCTGTGGATCTCCACCGTGGCCAGGCGCCCCAGCGCCGTGCGCAGCGCCTTGAGCAGGCGCGGGTTGCGGATGTTGGCCACGCCCGGTGCGAACAGCGCACGCTGGTAGCGATCGGCGAGGGCGGGAATGCCGCGCCGCACCTCGTCCACCGGTACCCGCAGCAGGGTGCGTCGGTGACGGGTGGCCCAGGCCAGTGCCTGTTCCTCGTCCTCCACATCCAGCCAGTACAGACCGGTGACATACAGTTCCGGATCCACGCCGCTGTCCTGCAGCAGCTGGGCGGCGAGCGCCGGGTAGGCGTCCTGCGCCTGCAGGGCCAGGGCCTGCACGGCGGGCGGGTAGCGCCAGGGGTAGAGGGGCGAGACGATGCCGCCGCCGGCCCAGGACGCCTCGCGTCCCGGGTCGCCGGCTTCCAGCAGGGTGACGCGCATGCCGGCGCCGACCAGGCGGTAGGCGGTGAGCAGGCCGATGATGCCGGCGCCGATGACCAGAGTGTGTTGCACGTGTCTCTCCTTGGGCATTGCGGGAGGGGGTCGGCTTGACAGTCCGGGGTGTTGGGCTAACTAGGGACGGGCAGCCGGGAAGGCTGCACATGATATGGGGAATGACAAGGATGCGCTCATGGACTACGAGACACAGCGTGGGTTCACGCTGGTGGAACTGCTGCTGGCGCTGGCCGTTGCGGCCATCGTCCTCAGCCTGGCCGCACCCTCGATGGGGGCGCTGTATCGCAAGCATCAGGTCGGGAACTATCAGGCGGACCTGCAGCGCCTGATCGTCCACTCCCGGCACCATGCACTGGTCAATCGCAGCCGGGTCACGGTCTGTGCCCTGGACGAGCAGAACACCTGCGTGAGCCTGCGGGTTGGAACGCTGGCCAGCTTCGTGGACAGCAACGGCAACCGCGCCCTGGATCCGGGCGAGCAGCTGCTGTACAGCCTGCCCATCCCCCGGCAGCTGCGCGTCGACTGGAACCGCGGCGACCCCAGCCTGCACTTCAACGGCCGAGGCATGAGCCACGTCAGCAACGGCACCTTCACCATCTGCCACCGGGCCCCGCTGCACAGTCACGGCAAGCTGGTGATCAGCGTGCAGGGCCGCGTGCGCGGGGAGCGGCTCGGGCAGGCGTGCCCGCTGAGCTGAGGGCGAAAACACCAGAGGGCGGATGGCGCTTTTGCGAGCCCGTCGGCAATTTCGCGCTTTGCTTCTACCGTTTGCCCACGATTTCACACCAGCCATCAGTACCCCGATTGCCACTCGTCGGGGGCTTGCGGACACTGCGCCCGATTCTTCCAGTCGGGGTCTGCCATGCAAGCCAGTCGGGGTTTCACCCTCATCGAGCTCATGATCGCCGTCAGCCTGCTGGCCATCGTCGCGGCCCTGGCCGCGCCGGCCATGGGCGACTTCCTCGTGCGCCAGCGGGTGGCCAGCCAGGCCGGAGATCTGGCCCTGGCCATGGCCCTGGCCCGCTCCGAGGCCATCAAGGACTCCGCCAGTGTTGCCGTGCTGCCGCGCACGCTCAGCCCGAGCGGCTGGGGCGACGGCTGGTGCGTGGCACCGGCGGATGTCGCCAGCTGCGATGACGCCCGGGTGCTGCGCCACTTCCCCGCGCGCGGCAACGTCACCATCGCCACCGCCAACCTGGCCTCACCCTTCCACATCGTCTTCCTGCGTGACGGCACCCGGGGCGTGGCCAGCGGGCGGCCACGCTTCAAGGTGTCCTCCGCGCAGCTGCCAGCGGGAGGACAGGCGCGCTGCGTGCTGCTCACGCCCCAGGGGCGCGTCGAGGTGACGACGGTGGCCCGGGACATCGACTGCCCCGCTTGAACCCAGGAGAGCACAGGGAATGTCACGTAACGCGAAGGTTCAGGGCGGCTTCTCGATGATCGAGGTGCTGGTGACCCTGCTGGTGTTCACCATCGGCCTGCTCGGCCTGGCCGCTCTGCAGCTCAACGCCCTGCAGGGTACCGCCGACAGCGTGCAGCGCTCCCATGCCAGCGCCGTGCTGCAGGAACTGGCCGAGCGCATCCGCGCCAACCCCCAGGCCGGCGCGGCCAGCTACGCGGGCGATGCCAACTGCGCCGCACCGCCGCCGGCCAGGTGCGCCGATTACCGCAACCCGGCCACCGGCGCCAAGGTCGGCGCCGCCAACTGCACGCCGGCGCAGATGGCCGCCTTCGACCGCTGGGAAGCGCAGTGCAGCTATGCGGCGCTGGACAACGCCGACGAGGCGCGCTTTTCCAGCCGGGATTTTCTCATCCCCGGCGCCAACGGACGCGTCGTGGACATCCGCAACAACAACGGCGTGCTGACCCTGAGCGCCACCTGGCAGAGCAAGGGCAACGAGCCCCTGGAGCGCGGCAAGGCGCAGCGTGGCGAACAGTTGCTGAGCGCCCGTCTGGAGGAGATTCGTCGATGAACCGCGCATCCCTTGCATTCACCCAGCGGGGCCTGACGGTGGTCGAGCTGCTGGTGGCCCTGCTGCTCAGCCTGCTGCTGCTGACCGGCATCGTTCAGGTGTTCCTGGCCAGCAAGCAGACCTATGCCAGCAACGAAGCCATGGCCGTGCTGCAGGAAAACGGACGCTTCGCCCTGGAGTTCCTGTCCCGCAGCATCCGCCTGGGCGGCTATGTGGATCCGGTGGGCGAGCTGGTCCCGCCGTTCGCCGTACTGGGTGGCGCGGCCTGTCCCGGATGGTGCACCGAAAACGGTGACGGCGACGCCTCCGACCAGCTGGCCATCGCCTTCCAGCCGCCCCAGGACCCGCTCACCGGCAAGCGCCACGACTGCGCCGGCACCGAAGTGGCGGACAAGCGCGTGCTGGTCAACGTGTTCCATGTGAATGGCGGCAGCCTGCGCTGTTCGTCCTACGAGCTGGACTTGTACCGGGTGCTCAGCCAGAACATCGAACTGGTCGGCGGCATCGATCGCCTGCAGGTGCTGTTCGGCGTCAACACCCAGGGCCATCCGGACAACGTCAACCAGTACGTCTCGGCGGACCGGGTCGCCGACTGGGCGCAGGTGCGCGCCGTGCGCCTGGCGGTGCTGGCCAACTCGCAGATGGCGGTCAATCCCGCGCCGCCCCAGCGCCCCTACATCCTGCTGGATGCCGCCGCGGCGAGCTTCGATGACAGCCGGGCTCGCCAGATCTTCACCACCACCGTGCAGCTCAGGAACATCCATTGAGGTCGCCCATGCCTGTCATCCATTTCCAGCGGGGCGCGAGCCTCATCGTCGCCCTGGTGTTCCTTCTGGTGCTCACCGCGGCGGGGCTGACCGCCGTGCGCTTCGCCACCCTGGAGGAGCGCATGGCCAGCAACGCCCAGTTCCGCACCATGGCCCAGCAACTGACCCAGAGCGAGATCCGCGCGCAGCTGCGGGCGTACAACACCAGCGCGGCCGGGCGCAAGCCGCTGCTCGACGCGGAGAATGCCGGCCCTCATGGCCTCAGCGAGACACAGCTGACGCGTCTGGCCCTGCCGGACACCGCCGGGGCGCCGGTGGCGCTGAACGCGGTGATCCAGACGCAAGAGGCCGACTTTCCCCAGCACAACGTGCGCTTCCTGAGTCGCGGCATCTGCGAGGACGGCAGCAGCACGGACCTGTTCACCTGTACCCGTTACGAGGTGAATACCACCGCCCGGCTGAACAGCGGCGCCGAGTCGTCGCAGACCCAGGGCATCGTCTTCATGAGCAACCAGTGAGCCTTCCCATGAAACATCTGCTGCTTCTGCTGGCCTGCTGGCTGGTCGTTCCCCTGGCCGGCGCGCAGGTCCCGGGCGACGAGGAGCCCTGGGTGGAAACCATCGAGGCGTCCCGGGTGATCGTCAACTGGAACCCGCGCGGCCAGCGCCTCGGCACCCTGCTGGTGTACCCCTGCGCCCGCTGCGAGATGCTCACCCTGAGCATCGACCGGGACACCCGGCTGACCCGCCTGGGCGAGCCGGTGGAAATCTCCACCCTGGCCCGCAAGGCCGACTGGTCCGCCCACGTGACCCGTGCCAGCCAGGCGCCGGGGCGCGCCCTGGCCATTGCCATCTTCGACTGACCAAGGACGGCGACCATGCTCAAGCTCAGACCCCTGGCGCTGGCCATGACAGCCTTCGCCTACACCCTGTGCGCCGCCCACACGGCGCTGGCGGATGACATCGAGATCTACGTGACCCGCGACCTGCCGGCCGACCAGCGCGTGCGGCCGAACATCCTGTTCATCCTCGACTCGTCGGGCTCCATGACCACGACGGTGTCCGGCACCAGGAAGTCTCGCAACCAGGTGGTACGGGAGGTAACCAAGGACCTGATCGACGAGCTCAAGGTTGCCGGGGACGTCAATGTGGGCCTGATGCGCTTCAATACCGAGGATGGCGGGCGGGTGATCTATCCGGTCACGCGACTGACCAACGACAACGCCAGGGCGATCAAGGACGCGATCGACACCATCAACACCAGCGACTGGACACCGCTTTCCGAGACCCTGTACGAGGCCTATCGCTACCTGAGCGGCCAGAGTCTGGTGTACGGCAGCAGCAGCGCTTCCGGCTCCAGGTCGGGGAACACCTACCGAAGCCCCATCGAGCACTCCTGCCAGCGCACCAACGTCATCTTCCTGACCGATGGCGAGCCGACCTACGACCTCAAGGCGAACAGTCGGATCCGGCCGCTGGCGGCCAGCAACAGCACGTGGAAAGAGGACAGCTGCGAAACCTGGTCCGGCAACCGGGAAAACGACAGCGACAGGAAGAACGGCCAGTGCCTGCCGCACCTGGCCGAATACATGGCCAACCAGGACATGGCGCCCGGCGTCCCCGGCAAGCAGACCGTCAACACCTACACCATCGGCTTCGCCACCAACCAGCAGCTGCTGAAGAACACCGCCGAGGCCGGTGGCGGCAAGTACTTCACCACCAGCAACGTCTCCGGCCTCACCGAGGCGATGAAGTCGATCATCGTGGAGATCCTGGCCGAGAACACCAGCTTCGCCGCCCCCAGCGTGGCGGTCAGCGCCTACAACAACCTCGGCTACCGCAACGACCTCTACTACGCCCTGTTCCGGCCCGCCGAGGGCGATCGCTGGGTGGGCAACGTCAAGCGCTACAAGCTGACCCGGGACGGCAACGGCGACAGCATGATCGTCGACGCCACAGGTCAGTCGGCGGTGGATCCCGACACCGGCTTCTTCCGCGACACGGCGCGCAGCATCTGGTCGTCGACCGCCGACGGCAAGGATGTGGCCAAGGGCGGGGTCGCCGAGAACCTGCCCGCCTCGCGCCGGGTGTACACCTGGACCGGCGCCGACCGCAGCCCGGCGGCCGACGCCGGTGTAGGCGGCGCCGTCAGCCTGGCCCCCCTGGCCGCGGATACCCCGGGCCTGACCCGGGAGCTGCTGGGCGCCGCCAACGACACCGAGCGCAGCCACTTCATCCAGTGGGGGCAGGGCCTGGATCCGCAGACCGGCGCGCGCCGCCGGCAGATCGCCGATGTGCTGCACAACGAGCCCAAGCTGGTGGCCTACCGCACCGACGAGAACCTGGCGCGGGTCACCAACGCGGAAAAGGCGGGGACGCCGAGCTACGATCCGGCCCTGGGCGACACGCTCGAGCAGCTGTACCTGTTCTTCAGCAGCAACGAAGGCTTCATCCACGCGGTGGACGCCCGCACGGGCATCGAGAAGTTCGCCTTCATTCCCAAGGAGCTGCTGCCCAACCTCAAGGCCTATTACAAGGACGCCAGGGGTGGGGCCAAGACCTACGGCATGGATGGGCAGATCAACCTGTGGGTCGAATACGGGGCCCTGGATGCCGACAGCCAGACCCGTACCCTGAGCAAGGCCTACCTGTACGCGGGCATGCGTCGCGGCGGCCGCAATTACTATGCGCTGGACGTCACCAACCTGGATGCGCCCCGGCTCAAGTGGGTCATCAAGGGGGGCGTGACCCCCGGCTTCGAGAAGCTGGGGCAGACCTGGTCGGCGCCCCTGCTGGGCAAGCTGAAGGTCAACGGCACCGCGACCCGGGTGCTGGTGTTCTCCGGCGGCTACGACACCAACCAGGACCTGGACACGCCCAACACGCCACGCAATGACACGCTCGGCAACGCCCTGTTTATCGTCGATGCCGAGACCGGCAAGCTGCTCTGGCGCGCCGGCGGTGATGAAGGGGCCGACCTGCGCATCAGCAGCATGACCAACAGCATTCCCGCCGAGCCGGCGATGGTGGATGTGGACGGCGACGGCCTGCTCGACCTGCTGTATGCGGCCGACACCCGGGGCCAGATCTTCCGCATCGACTTCACCCACGGTGGGCTCAGCAGCACCGCCACCGGCGGGCGCATCGCCGCCCTGGGTGGCGCCAGCGCGGCGGACAACCGGCGCTTCTACAACACCCCGGACATCGCCCTGCATCGCGAGCGGGGGGCCCGGCCGCACTTCACCATCGCCATCGGCTCCGGGTATCGCGCCCACCCGCTCAACGAGGACACCGAGGATCGCTTCTACGTGCTGCGCGACTATGACGTGTACAGCGCGCCCGCCAGCTACGTGACCCTGACCGAGGACGATCTGACCGATGTGTCCAGCGTGAGCGTCAGTGGCGAGGCGGCCGCGAACATCCGCACGCAACTGGCCGCCAGGGAAGAGCAGATCAATGCGCTGAATGCCGCGGTGAGCACCGCCCAGCTGAGCCTCAACGACTACCGGGCCGCGGCGGGACTGACCGGCAAGTACCTGGCCTGGCAGCAGGAACAGGCCGCGGCGCTGAATGTGCAGCAGCAGATCGAGGAGATCGACGAACGCAATCCGTTCGTCCAGGTGCATGCCCCCGAGACCCGGCAGCAGGCCCTGTTCCAGGAGCAGCTGGTGCAGGTGCAGGCCCGTCTGGCGCAGTGGATGGCGGCGAACGCCGATGAGGATCCGCAGCTGGCGGCGGCGCGCGCGGACCTGGCGGGGGCCTACAACAGCCTGCTGCAGTATCAGAGCTCGCTGGAAACCTGGCAGCGCCGCATCGCCCAGCAGGAAAGCGAGCTGCTGGCGGCCATGGCCGACCCTGACCGCCTCATGACCGACCCTGACAGCCAGGTGATTGGCGCCCTGGAGAACGCCCTGACGGCGGAACGGGATCGCTACCGGGCAGAGGCTGCGCGGCGCGATCAGCTGATCCAGGACCTGCCGGCGCTGCTGACGGCGCTGGATACTGGCGACCCGGCAGCCCGCGCCCAGGCCCTGGAGGCGCTATCCCGGGCAGCCGGTGTTGTTGCCGACGGCGCGGGGATCGATGAGCTGCTGGCCCGGGATGAACAGGGCAAGCGGCAGCGCCTGGCCGACCAGGCGGCCAGCCAGGAGCGCGATGCGCAACTGCTCGACCAGCTGGCCGATCAGCGGGACGCGCACCAGGCGGCCGCCGCCGCGCTGCTCGCGGAGATCGAGGCGTTGCAGGCACTGCCCTACGTCGACACCCCGGCCCTGAGCGAGGCGCAGCTGGCCGAGGCACGGGCCCGCTATGGCGATGACCTGACCGTGCTCGAGGCCTACCAGTTCCTGGTGGACCAGGCGATCGCCGAGGCCACCGAACGCCTGCCGGCACTGCGCACCGAGATCAACGGCCTCTACGCCCAGCTGCAGCCGGGCGACAACTACACGCCCAACCCGACCCTGCTCGGCCAGAGCCAGGGCTGGTTCATGCGCCTGCCGGTCGGGGAGAAGGTGCTGTCGCGTTCCACCTCCTACAAGGGCGTGGTGCTGTTCAGCACCTTCAGCCCCCGGGGCCAGGCGGTCAGCACCTGCGGTCCGGACGTGGGCCGCGGCCGCTACTACGCCCTCAACCTCAGCGATGCCAGCGGCGTGTTCCTGCAGGATGGGGTGGTGGTGCGTGGCTTCGATCTGAATCGCAGCGGGATTCCGCCGAGCCCGTCGGTGATCCTGGATGACGGCCCCGGCGGTTCCGGCGACAACCCCGGCAATGACAACGAAGGCGGCAACGACGACGGCAATGACGGTGGTGCCGAGGATGTTGCGGGCGGCGACAAGGGCAACGCCACGCCTTGCATCGGCACCGAGTGCGTGGAAAAGGCCTGCGGCCCGGGCAAGGGCCGGCAGTTCTGCGCCAGCACCCCGGTCACCCCGACCTACTGGAGGGAAAACTGATGGACCAGAAAGGCTTCACCCTGATCGAGATGATGGTGGTGGTGGCGATCATCGCCATCCTCGCCGCCATCGCCTATCCCAGCTACGAGGATTACAGCCTGCGCTCGGGACGTGCCGACGGCAAGGCCAAGCTGATGGAGATCCTGCAGGCCCAGGAGCGCTTCTTCTCGCAGAACCAGCGCTATATTGCGGCACTGGATGGCAGCCCTTCCGTTTCGCCGCCCACCGGCCTGGGCTATGCGGCCGATCCGGTGATCTCCGACGAGGAGCGCTACAGCATCAGCGCGGCGCCCTGTGGCAATGGCATTGCCAGCTGCGTGCTGCTCACCGCCGTGCCGCGGGGCGCGCAGGCCAGTGATGCGGCCTGCGGCTCCCTGACCCTGAGCAGTCGGGGCGAGCGGGGCCGCACGGGCACCGCGCCCCTCGACGCCTGCTGGTAGCAGGCAGCAGAAAAGAAGGCCGGCAATTGCCGGCCTTCTTCCTTCTTCCGGGGCGCGTTACAGCGCCTTGAGCCGCAGTTCCCTGGGCATGGAGAAGGTGATGTTCTCCGGCCGACCTTCCAGTTCCTCGGCGCCGCTGGCGCCCCACTCGCGCAACTGCGCGATCACGCCGCGCACCAGCACCTCCGGGGCGGACGCGCCGGCGGTGATGCCGATCTTGTCGATGCCGTCGAACCACTCGCGCCTGAGATCCTCGGCGCCGTCGATCAGGTAGGCCGGGGTGCCGATGCGTTCGGCCAGCTCGCGCAGGCGGTTGGAGTTGGAACTGTTCGGGCTGCCGACCACCAACACCAGGTCGCACTCCACGGCCAGCTGCTTCACCGCGTCCTGGCGGTTCTGGGTGGCGTAGCAGATGTCGTCCTTGCGCGGCCCGCCGATATTGGGGAAGCGCTGGCGCAGGGCGTCGATGACCTTGCTGGTGTCGTCCATGGACAGGGTGGTCTGGGTGACGAAGGCCACCGTGTCCGGATTGCGTACCTGCAGACGGGCCACGTCCTCCTCGTTCTCCACCAGGTAGATGCTGCCGCCGTTGCTAGCGTCGTACTGGCCCATGGTGCCTTCCACCTCCGGATGGCCGGCGTGGCCGATCAGCACGCATTCGCGGCCTTCGCGGCTGTAGCGCACCACTTCCATGTGCACCTTGGTGACCAGTGGGCAGGTGGCGTCGAACACCTTCAGGCCGCGGCGCTCGGCTTCGTCGCGCACGGCCTTGGACACGCCGTGGGCGCTGAAGATGACGATGTAGTTGTCCGGTACCTGGTCCAGCTCCTCGACGAAGATGGCGCCGCGGGCGCGCAGGTCCTCGACCACGAACCTGTTGTGCACCACCTCGTGGCGCACGTAGATCGGCGGGCCGAAGACTTCCAGGGCGCGGTTGACGATCTCGATGGCGCGGTCGACGCCGGCGCAGAAGCCGCGGGGATTGGCGAGTTTGATGTGCATGCTGGCGGTCTCGGCGTTGAGTGGATGGATCGGCTGCGGGCCCCCTCCCGCGCGGGGAGAGGGGGGATGGTGACCTCAGGCGGCCCTGACGTCCAGGATCTCCACCTCGAAGGTCAGCACCTTGCCGGCCAGCGGGTGGTTGAAGTCCACGGTCACCTGGTTGGCATCGAAGCGGCTCACCACGCCCGGCAGCTCGCCCTTGGCGGCGTCCTGGAAGATCACCATCAGGCCTTCGGCAAGCTCCATGCCCTCGAACTGGCTGCGCGGCATGACCTGCACGTTCTGCGGGTTGGGCTGGCCGAAGCCGTGCTCCGGCTCGATGCGCAGGCTGCGCTTGTCGCCGGCCTTCAGGCCCTGCAGGGCCAGCTCGAAGCCGGGCAGCAGGTTGCCGTCGCCAAAGGTGAAGGTGGCCGGCTGCTTGTCGAAGGTGCTGTCGACCACATCGCCGCTTTCCAGCTTGAGGGCGAAATGCAGGGTAACTTCCCTGTCCGGGCCGATGCGGATATCAGTCATTGGGTGTCTCCGGACTGCTTGGATGTGAACATGTCGATGATCAGCATGAAGGCGCCGACCGTGATGGCGCTGTCGGCCAGGTTGAAGGCCGGGAAATACCAGCGGTCCTGCCAGTGCACCAGGATGAAGTCGATGACGTGGCCGAACAGCACCCGGTCCACCAGGTTGCCCAGCGCGCCGCCGAGCACCAGCGCCAGGGCGACCGCCAGCCAGGTTTCCTGGGGCTTGAGGCGCTTGAGCCAGATCACCAGCGCCACGCTGACGCCCACGGCGATCAGCGCGAACAGCCAGCGCTGCCAGCCGGACTGGCTGGCCAGGAAGCTGAAGGCGGCGCCGGTGTTGTAGGCCAGGGTCCAGCTGAACAGATCAGGGATGATCACGATCTGCTGGTACAGCTCCAGGCTGTTCTCGAAATGGAACTTGCTGGCCTGGTCGAACACGAACACCACGACCGTCAGCCACAGCCAGGGCAGCTTGCCGAA
>DATGNS010000003.1:0-40818 GCA_035306625.1 Pseudomonas sp.
CGCACATCGGCCAGTTCGGCCAGGTCCTGCACCAGCGCGTCGCGCTGGTCGCGCAAGGCTTTGGCGTCGCCGTTGCTGGCCTCGACATGGGTGATGCGCTTGTTGAGCAGGGCAATGTTCTCGGTCAGGCCGTTGAGCTCGATCACGATTGCCTCGCGCTGGCCGCGCAGACCGTTGAGCTGGCTCTCGATGTTGTTGCTCAGACCGTTGACCCGCATGGCCAGGGCCTTGGCTTCATTGAGAATCTGCTGGCGCAGGGCGATGGAGTCCGGCGTGGAGGTGGCCTCGCTGAGCGCGGCATAGAAATTGTCCAGGCCGCCGCTGATGTTGGCCCCGTCACTGGCCATCAGGGATTCCAGCGCATCCAGGTACTTTGTGCGAGTCTCGTTGAAGCCGTGGTCGGAAGTGGCGCGCCACAGCTGGCGGTTGACGAAGTCGTCGGCGATGCGGCGGATATTGTTGACCTGCACGCCGCGACCGCTGCTCAGTGCGGTATGACCGCTCAGCGAGCCCATTTCCACACCCAGGCGGCTGTAACCGGGGGTATTGACGTTGGCAACATTCTGGCCGGTGGCGGTCAGTGCCACCTGGGCGGCACGGACACCGCTATAGCCGATCTGGCTCAAGAGACTCACGAGCGATTCTCCTTGGTATCAGGGCGAATCGGCTGGGCGAAGGCCGCCGACGCATGTGCGGATGCATCCACCCGCTGTTGATCCTGCAAGGCGACCGTGGCGTCCGCCGACTTAAATGCGGACTGCGACCAGCTGCCGCCGATCGGCGCCTGCATGGCCGCGCTGGGACGTGGTTCGCCACCCAGTTGCTGGACGATCATGTCGGCGATGCCGGTCTGCCGCTGTTCGGCCAGATGCTCGGCCAGAACCTCGTCGTAAAGGTCGCGCATGGTGTCCAGCTCGCGGCTGCGCATCAGGCTGTCCTCGGACAGCACGTCACCGGCCTTGCGCATCTGCTTGAGGATCTGCTGCAGGAACAGTGCCTCGAACTGCTCGGCGGCCGCCTGCAACTGCTCGTTGCGGGAGATGCCGGTCACCTCGGGGTTGTTGCGCCAGCTCTGCAGGGTGTCCGGAAGGGAAAGGATGCTCATGTCAGATCACGATCAGTTCGGCGTTGAGCGCCCCGGCGCGTTCCAGGGCCTGGAGGATGCTCATCACATCATCCGGGCTGGCGCCCAGGCTGTTCACGGTGTTGATGATGCTGTCCAGGCTGGCCCCGTCGGGCCACTTGAACATGCCATTGCGGTCCTGGGCGAGCTCGACTTCGGAGCGCGGCACCACGGCGGTCTGCCCCTCGCTGAACGGCGCCGGCTGGCTGACCTGCGGGGTCTCGCTGATGGTGACCGTCAGGCTGCCGTGGGCCACGGCGGCGGCCTTGACGCGCACACCCTCGCCCATCACCACGGTGCCGGTGCGGCTGTTGAACACCACCTTCGGACGTTCGCGTCCTTCGTCCACGTCGATCATTTCCAGCATGGCCATGAAGCTCATGCGCTGGGTGCTGGTCACCGGTGCGCGCACTGCCACCTTGGTGGCGTTCAGGGCCACGGCCACATCGTCGGCGCCGATGCGCTCGTTGATGGCCTGCACGATATTGGTCACCGTCTGGAAGCTCGGGTTGCGCAGGTTCAGCATGATCTCCGGTCGGTCGGCGAAATCGGTGGGAATCATGCGCTCGATGGTGGCGCCATTGGGCACACGGCCGGTGGTCGCGGTGTTCACGGTGACGCTGGAGCCACTGCGTCCTTCGGCCTTCACGCCGCCCACCACCAGGTTGCCCTGGGCCAGCGCATACACTTCGCCATCCACGCCACGCAGCGGGGTGAGCAGCAGCTGGCCGCCGCGCAGGCTCTTGGCGTCACCCAGCGAGGAGACGGTGACATCGATGGTCTGCCCAGGGCTGTAGGCCGGCGGCACGCTGGCGGTGACCGTCACCGCGGCGACGTTCTTCAGCTTGGGGTCGACGTTGGGCGGCAGGTTGACACCGAATTGCTGGATCAGGTTGGTCACCGACTGGCTGGTGAACTTCACCTGGTTCTTGTCGCCGGTGCCGTCCAGGCCGACCACCAGGCCGTAGCCGATCAGCTGGTTCTCGCGAATGCCCTCGACATCCACCAGATCCATCAGCGGCACCGCCCGCACGGCGGCGGGCAGGGTCAGCAGGAACAGGAGAGGAAGCAGCTTGCGCATGGCGGACACCATCAGAAGGGGAACCAGGGACTGGTGAAGAAGCGCGTCAGCCAGCCCGCCGAGTTGCTGTCACTGAGCACACCCTTGCCGGCGTAGGAGATGCGGGCGTCGGCGATGCTCTGGGAGGACACCTGATTGAAGCGGTTGATGTCCTCGGGACGCACCAGGCCGCTGAGGCGAATGTACTCGTCACCCTGGTTGAGGCGCAGGCTCTTCTCGCCGCGCACCAGCAGCACGCCGTTGGGCAGCACCTGGTGCACGGTGACCGCGATGGCGCCGACCAGGCTGTTCTGCTGGGAGCTGCGCGCCGAGCCGGAAAAATCGCGTTCGGCCTCGAAGGAGCCACCCACCCGGTCATAGCTGCGCCCGAACAGGTTGGGCACGCCGATGCTCGCCGAGCTGTCCTTGCCGAAACTGGTGCCGGCGCTCTTGCTCGACTGGGTCTGCTCGTTGAGCACCACGGTGAGGATGTCGCCCACCTGGAACGCCCGCTTGTCATACATCAGCGAGCTGCCCTGGCCCCGGTACAGGCCGCCGGCCACCGCGCTCGGCCGCTGGTAGTCCAGCGCCGGCGGCTGATAGAGGGCAGCCTCGTCGGTGTCCTCACGCAGCTCGTGGAAGCTGGCGCAGCCGCCGAGCAGGAGTGCGAAGGTGAGCGTCAGGGTGCGTTTCATGGCCATCACACGGACTGGTTGAGGTACTGCATCATGTTCGAGCTGGCATCGAGTACCTTGGCGTTGGCCTCGTAGGCGCGCTGCACGGAGATCATCTGCACCATGGCCTCGACCACCTGCACGTTGGAGCCTTCCAGGGCGTACTGCTTGATCTGGCCGAGGCCGTCGGTGCCGGGCACCCCTTCCACCGGCTCGCCGCTGGCGGCGGTTTCACGGTACAGGTTGCCACCCAGGGCTTCCAGGCCGGCCGGGTTGACGAAGTTGACCAGCAGGATCTGGCCCAGCTCCTCCTGCTGCCCCTGGGCATTGGTCACGGTCACGGTGCCATCGGCGCCCACGGTGAAGTTGGTGCTGCCTTCGGGCACCACGATCTGGTCAACCAGCGGCAGGCCCTGGGAATTGACCAGCAGGCCCTCGGCATTCATGTGCAGCTGGCCGTTTTCGGTGTAATAGGTTTCGCCGTCAGCACCCTCAACGCGGAAGAAACCCTTGCCGACGATGGCCAGGTCCATGGGCTGGCCGGTGGTCTGCAGATTGCCCTCGGTGAAGATCTTCTGGGTGCCGACCACACGCACACCGTTGCCCAGCTGCAGGCCGGACGGAATGGTATTGATCTGGTCGGCCTGGGCGCCAGGCTGGACCTCGATGGAATAGAACAGGTCCTCGAAGACCGCACGGTCGCTCTTGAAGCCGGTGGTGTTCACGTTCGCCAGGTTGTTGGCGATGGTGGTCATCGCCGTGTCCTGGGCGATCAGGCCGGTCTTGCTGACCCAGAGTGCTGAACTCATCTGTCGATCCTCTCTTCCAAGGCCGCTCCGGCGTTGCCGGAGCGGGAAAATTCGTTATCGCGCCTGCGCAGGCCCCTCGGGCACCCAACGGGCATCATCAGCCGCGAATCAGCCGGTTGCCCGCCTCCGCCAGCGAGGTGGCGGCCTTCATCATCTTCACCTGGGTCTCGAACAGGCGATTCAGGCTCATGGTGGCCACCAGCTCGTTGATGGTCGAGACGTTGCTGGCCTCCAGGTAGCCGCTGGCCAGGGTCACGGTCTCGCTGGCCGGCAGCGGCTGGTTGTTGCGTGCCACCAGCAGGCCTTCCGGGGTCTTCACCAGATCGACGCCCTGGCTGTCGACCCGCTTGATGCGCCCGACCTCCACCATGAGGTAGTCACCGCGCGGCAGCACCGACACCGTGCCATCGGCGCCGATATGCAGCTGATCGTACTCGGGCAGCACCAGCGGTCCCCCTTCGCCCAGCAGCACCCGACCACCCACGGTCAGCTCCATGTCGGCGTTCACCTGCAGGCTGCCATGCCGGGTGTAGGCTTCGCCACCGCCATGCTGCACCGCCAGCAGGCCCTGGCCCTGAATGGCCACATCCAGGGCCCGGCCGGTGAAGTTCAGCGGGCCGGAGGTCAGGTTGACACCGTTGTTCTCCACCCTGGCCAGGTGTCGACTGTCGTAGCCATAGCCTTCCACCTGCACGGCGGCGGCGCGCTCCATGTCGGCACGAAAGCCGGGCGTGTTCACGTTGGCCAGGTTGTTGGCGTGAATCTGCAGCGCCTGCATGCTGCGGTTGGCCGCGGTCATCGCCGTGTATCCGAGACGATCCATGACTCAGTCCGCCTTACATCGCGCTGAACAGGATCTGGTCGAGATCCTTCTGGGTGGAGATGACCTTGGTGTTGGCCTGGTAGTTGCGCTGGCCCTGCATCAGGCTCACCAGCTCCTCGGTCAGGTCGACGTTGGAGTTTTCCAGGGTGCCGGCGTTGACGGTGCCGAACTGGGCCACGCCGGGAACGCCGGTCAGTGCCTGACCAGACTCGGTGGTGGCCACCCAGGCAGTGCCGCTGACGCTCTTCAGGCCCTCAGGGTTGACGAAGCTGGCCAGTACGATCTGACCCTGCAGCTGACTCTGGCCGTTGCTGTAGTTGACATAAAGGTTGCCCTTACTGTCGATGCCAATGCCGGTCTGCTCGCCGGAGGTGTAGCCATTCGCCAGGTTGGTGGACACGCCGAAGTTGGTGCCGTACTGGGTGGTGCCGGTGTAGTCGATGGCGATGGTCTGAGCACTCGCCCCCGGCAGCACCGCCCCCGGAACGACGACGCTGGCGCCGGTCGCGCCGTTCAACATGCCATTCGTATCGAACGACAGGGCTTGCGTGCCTGCAGCCGCGCCGTCGACGTAGTAGTAGGCATCCCAGCCATTCGCACCATCGGTGACGAAGTACTGGGTCAGGGTGTGCTCCTTGCCCAGCGAGTCGTAGACCTTGGTGGTGTAAGTGGAGTTGTAGCTGTTGACGTTCGTCGGATCGAAGGGGATGGGCACACCAGCACCATCCACCGGCTGTTTCATGTTGGCATCCAGGTTCGCCACGAACTCCAGGCCAGTGGTTGCGCTGGCTGGCAAGGTTGCGGCCTTGATACGCAGGTCGCCCAGGCTACCGGTCATCAGGTTGCCGTCGGCGTCAGTCGGATAGCCCTGCAGCTTCTGGCCGGCCTTGTTGACGATGAAGTTGGCCGAGTCGGTGCCGAACACGCCGGCGCGGGTGTACTGGGTTTCGCCATTGGTACCCTTGACGATAAAGAAGCCACCGCCGGAAATGGCAAGGTCGAGGGTGCGGTTGGTATTGATCAGCGCACCGCCCAGGCTGATGCTCTGGGTATTGCCGAGCACTTCCACACCCATGGCCTGGGTGTCGGCATACACGCTGCCAAACTCGGTGCGCGAGGACTTGAAGCCGGTGGTGCTGGAGTTGGCGATGTTGTTGCTGACGGTATTCAGCTGTTCGGAGACGGCATTCAGGCCGGTCAGGGCGATGTTGAAGCTCATGGTCTTCCCTCGGTGATCAACCGGCTCAGCTGCGCTGGCCGAACTGGACGATTTGATAGAACGGTACGTTGCCGATGCCGGCGATGTTCAATACCGGGCCGCTTTCGCTGACGCGCACATCGCTGACCTTGCCGGCCATTTCCAGGCGGGGCTCTTCACCGCTGGCCGTCTCGATGCGCACCTGATACTTGCCGGGCTTCAGGCCCAGGGCGACGGGATCCAGCGTCACATCGACCCGGCCGGCATCCTGGCGACCCAGGGCCACCGGCGTTTCCTTGCCATTGATATCGGTGAGCCAGAGCACGGTATTGGTAGACGTGTGCTGCAGCTCGAACTGGCCGCTGACCTTGCCGTCCAGTTCCAGGCTGTCGGTATGCACGGTGACGTTCTGGCCCACCAGTCCGGCGGCGGTGAGCATCTGCAGGTTGTCGGCCAGCACCAGGCTGCTCTGCTGCAGCCTGGTGAGGTTCTCCAGGCTCTGCACCTGGGAGATGGTCGCGTACTGCTCGACGAACTGGTTGCTGTCCACCGGGTTGGTGGGGTCCTGGTTCTGGATCTGCGCCACCATCAGGGTGATGAACTGGTTGCTCAGTTGCCCCGCCTCGCTGACGCTGATGGTTTCCTCAGGCAGCGCGTACGGATTGGCACGGTTGGTTACGCCACTGACGCTCATCAGATTTCTCCCAGACGCAGCAGGCTCTGCTGCATGCTCTTCAGACGGTTGAGCACTTCCACGTTGGTCTCGAAGCTGCGCGTGGCCGACATCATGTCGGTCATTTCCTCGATCTGGTTGAGCGCCGGGTAATAGACATAGCCGTCGGCGCCGGCCAGGGGATTGCCGGGCTCGTAGCGCTTGACCGGCTCACGGTTGGCGGTCACCACGTCCAGCACCTGCACACGGGCGCCGCCCATGCCTACCCCGCGGGTCAGCTGATCGTTGTTGTAGATGGCGGCGAACACCGGACGCCGGGCCGCATAGACATCCTCGGGCGAAGCAGCGGCCGAATCGATATTGGCCAGGTTGCTGGCCACGGTGTTCAGGCGCACGGTCTGCGCATTCAT
Source organism: Pseudomonas sp. (assembly GCA_035306625.1). Lineage (GTDB taxonomy): Bacteria > Pseudomonadota > Gammaproteobacteria > Pseudomonadales > Pseudomonadaceae > Serpens. The sequence continues at coordinate 6,771 of DATGNS010000003.1, forward strand.
GGCCGAACCGGCGATGCGGTAGATGGAATCAAACGCCATGATCAACGTCCCTCGATGGCCTGCTTGAGGCCGCTGAATTTCATGGTCAGGAAGGTCAGGCTGGTCTGGAAGTCCATGGAATTGCGCGAGAACTCGGCCTGCTCGACACCCAGCTCCACGGTGTTGCCGTCCAGGGAGGCCTGGTAGGGTACGCGGTACTTCAGCGGCGAATCGATGCTCAGGGCCGAGAAGGCCTCATCGGACTCCAGACGGCGCATGGCACTGGCAAAGTCGATATCGCGTGCCTGGAAGCCGGGCGTATCCACGTTGGCCAGATTGGCGGCAAGAATCTCGCTGCGTTGCATGCGCACCTGCAGGGCGTTCACATGCACACCGACTACATCGTCAATCCGTATACTCATTGGGCAACCCCAAAAAACTGTCACTCCCCAGCAGGTAGCAGCTTTTATGCCATTTAGCCATTACGTGTTATGTATCTGATTTTAAAGAAGTTTTTTTCAGTCAATGGAATAGCGCGCACATCGGCGGGACGATTGGGCCGCCAAAGGGGAAAAGTTGTTTCCGCCTTTGCAGGCCTGCTGCTGGCGGCCCAGGCGACCAGCGGACAGGCCGCCACGGCCGGCTCGCAGATCGAACAGGCCTTGCGCCAGCACCTGCAGCCCGCGCTGGAGCGGGAAGCCCGCCAACTGGACTGGCAGCAGCCGCGCCTGGGTCTGGATCTGGCGCTGCCTCCCGCGGTGGCCGAACTGCCCGCCTGCAGTCGGGCGGTGCGGGTCCAGAACCTTTCCGGGCGCCAGGACCTGCTGGCCCGTCAGCGTTTCCGCTTCAGCTGCGCCCAGCCGCAATGGACCCAGGATGCCACTGTCCAGGCCAGGGTCAGCGTGCTGCTGGTAGTGGCACGGCATATCCTCAATCGCGACCAGGCAGTCAGCGCGGATGACGTGAAGCTGGAGCGCCAGGAGCTGGCCCGCCACGATCGCGGCTACTTCGGCAGGATCGAGCAGGTGGTCGGCAAGACCGCCAAGCGGCGCATCCGCGCCGGCCAGACGCTCACCGCCGACCTGCTGGACGCCCCCCTGTGGGTGCGCCGGGGCCAGTCGGTGACCATCGTCGCCCGCCAGGATGGCATCGAGGCCAGCACCCTGGGGGAGGCCCTGGCCAACGGGCGCGAGGGAGACGTCGTGCGGGTACGCAACCGCAGCAGCGAGAAGGTCATCGACGCCCAGGTGATCGGCGACGGCGTGGTCACCAGCACCTGGCGATAAGCGCGGCGCGCCCTGGCGCCACAGCCCCGGCGTGCGCTACAGCCTCGCCAGTTCCAGCAGCGACTGGCGCCACTCCGCCTCGGCCGGCAGGGCCAGGAAATGCGGGTTGAGGAAATCCTCCCGGGCCGGATAGCGCAGTGGCTGCCCCTGCATATCCAGCACCTCGCCGCCGGCGCCCTCCAGGACACCCTGGGCGGCGGCGGTGTCCCACTGCGAAGTGGGCGCCAGGCGCGGATAGCAGTCGGCGGCCCCTTCGGCCAGCAGGCAGAATTTCAGCGAACTGCCCACATTGACCTGTTCCAGCTGACCGAAGCGCTCGCCCAGTCCGGCCAGCAGGCGTTCCTGTTCCGGGCTGGAATGTCGTCGGCTGGCCACCACGGAGAAGGGCTCGCCCGGCTGCCGGCGCACACGAATCGCCTCGCTCCGGCCGTTGTGCCGGCGCCAGGCGCCCAGGCCGGCGCCGCCGTGATAACAGCGGCCATCGGCCGGCACCCCGACCACACCGAACAGCACCCTCCCCTGCTCCACCAGTGCCACGTTGACGGTGAACTCGGCGCTGCCGGCGATGAACTCCTTGGTACCGTCCAGCGGATCCACCAGCCACCAGCGCCGCCAGGCGGCACGCTCGGCCAGCGGAATCGCGCAGGCCTCCTCCGACAGCACGGGAATCTCGGGCGTCAGCGTAGTCAGCCCCTCGACCAGCACCCGGTTGGCCGCCAGGTCGGCGGCGGTCACCGGCGACTCGTCGGCCTTGTGTTGCACGGCCAGCTCGCGGCGCCAGAAGGGCAACGCGGCCTGGCCGGCGCGCTCGACCAGCGCGATGACGGCGGGCAGCAGCGCCTGCGGATTCGACTCGCTCACAGCACCAGCTCCCCGCGCTGGACCAGCAGGTCGCGGGTCAGGTAGAGCGCCGCCAGGGCGCGCCCCTCGCTGAACTGCGGATGCGCCACCAGGTTCGACAGCTCGCGCAGGTTGACCCGACTGACGCCCATGGGTTCGGGCTCGTCCCCCGGCAGGCGCTCCTCGTAGAGATCGCGCGCCAGCACCACGCGGATGCGCTGGTTCATGTAGCCGGGCGACAGCGACAGGTCGGTGAGGTATTCCAGGCGTTCGGCGCCGAAGCCGGCCTCCTCCTTGAGCTCGCGGTTGGCGGCCTCGAGCACTTCCTCGCCGGGCTCGATCAGCCCCTTGGGCAGGGACAGCTGGTAGTCGTCGGTGCCGGCGCAGTATTCCTCCACCAGCAGGGCGTGTTCGGCGTCCACCATCGCCACCACCATCACCGCGCCATAGCCGGCCTTGCCCACCAGGCGCTCATAGGTGCGCTCGACCCCGTTGCTGAAACGCAGCTGCAATTCCTCGACGGCGAACAGCCGGCTGCGAGCGACGATCTCGCGGGCCAGCACGACGGGTTTCTCTCGCATGGCATTCTCCGGAACGGGCATGCAGGTATCATAACCGTCTTTTCCCGCCACACCGCGCCACGGATCGTGACCGCCCCGGAGCCCGCAATGCCCCTCCTGCCCTGGAACACCATCGACACCGTGCTGCTGGACATGGACGGCACCCTGCTGGACCTGCATTTCGACAACCATTTCTGGCTGGAGCATCTGCCACAACGCTATGCCGAGCGGCATGGCATCAGCCGGGCCATGGCCGACCGGGAGCTGCAGCCGCTGTTCGCCCGCCATGCCGGCCAGCTGGCCTGGTATTGCCTGGACTTCTGGAGCCGCGAGCTGGATCTGCCGATCGTCGAGCTGAAACGCGAAGTGGCGCACCTGATCAGCCTGCGCCCGGACGCCGATGTCTTTCTCGACGCCCTGCGCCGCGCCGGCAAGCGCGTCGCGCTGATCACCAATGCCCACCGCGACTCGCTGTCCCTGAAACTGGAGCGCGTGGCGCTGGCGCAGCACTTCGACCGACTGATCAGCTCCCACGATTACGGCTTCCCGAAGGAGGATGCGCGGTTCTGGGCGGCCCTGCAGGCCGATTTCGGCTTCGAGCCGCAACGTACCCTGTTCATCGATGACAGCCTGCCGATCCTGCGCAGCGCGCGCAGTCATGGCATCGCCCACCTGCTGGCGGTGCGCCAGCCGGACAGCCGCCAGGGCGCCCGGGACACCGGTGAATTCGCCGCGCAGGAAGATTACCGGGCACTGCTGGAGGGACTGCAGCCGTAAGGCTGCCACCCAGCGGCGGCCGGAAAGGCACCGGCCACCAAGCCAGGTCCGCAAACGACAAGGCCCCGCGATGCGGGGCCTTGTACATTCACTCAGCGGTTGCGGGTCAGCAGCGCCGGCTTCTCGCCACGGGGGCGGCTGTCGGGCAACTGGTCCAGCTGCTCCAGACTGGGCAGGCGTTCGCGGTGCTTGTGGATGATCAGCGGCTGTCGCTCACTGCGCCGCGTGACGGCCGACACCGGCAGGTCGAGGTCGTTGCCGCTGCTGCCATTGGGGGTCAGTACCCGTCCGCCACCCTGGCCCTTGCCGCGACCGCCACCCTTCTTGCGGTTCTGGCCGCCGGCACCCTTGGCCGCCGCGCCACCACGACCGCCGGGCCGGGCGCCGGCTGTCTGGCCGCCACGACGGCCGCGGCCGGCCGGACCCTGGCGTTCGGTGGTCGGCACGTAGTCGACCCGGTTGCCGAAGTTGTCGATCTCGTCGTCGAGGAATTCCTCCGGATCGCGATCCGGGGGCAGCGGCGGCACGGCCGCCTGCTGGGGCTTGGCCCGACCCTGGCCGCCGCGACCGCGACGCTTGCCGGCGCCCTCGCCGGCAGGTTTCGCTTCGGCCTTCTTTTCGCCGGCGGCGCGGGCCGGCCTGGCCTTCTTCTCGCTCCGGCCGGACGCGGCCTTCGGCTCCTCGCCACGGCGCTGGCCGCGACCACGCGGCTGGCGCGGCTCGCGCACCTCCGGCGCCTCCGCCTCCAGGCTGGCCAGGTCGAAGCCCATCAGGTCGCCGTCGGGGATGCGCTGCCGGGTCAGGCGCTCGATGGCCTTGAGCAGCTTCTCCTCGTCGGGGGCAACCAGCGACACCGCCTCGCCGGTGCGACCGGCCCGGCCGGTACGGCCGATGCGGTGCACATAATCTTCCTCGACGTTGGGCAGCTCGTAGTTGACCACATGAGGCAACTGGTCGATGTCCAGGCCGCGAGCGGCGATGTCGGTCGCCACCAGCACGCGGACGGCGTTGGCCTTGAAGTCCGCCAGGGCCTTGGTGCGGGCGTTCTGGCTCTTGTTGCCATGGATGGCGGCAGCCGGCAGGCCGTGCTTGCACAGGTATTCGGCCAGGCGGTTGGCGCCATGCTTGGTGCGGGTGAACACCAGCACCTGCTCCCAGGCGCCGAGGGTGATCAGGTGGGCCAGCAGGGCCCGCTTGTGGGTCGCCGGCACCCGGTACACGCACTGGTCGATGCGCTCCACGGTGGTGTTCGGCGGGGTGACCTCGATGCGCTCGGGCTCGTGCAGCAGCTTGCCGGCCAGGTCGATGATGTCCTGGGAGAAGGTGGCCGAGAACAGCAGGTTCTGGCGCTTGGCCGGCAGCCTGGCCAGCACCTTCTTCACGTCGTGGATGAAGCCCATGTCGAGCATGCGATCGGCTTCGTCGAGGACGAGGATTTCCACCTGGGACAGGTCGACGGCGCCCTGGCCGACCAGGTCGAGCAGGCGGCCGGGGCAGGCCACCAGCACGTCCAGCCCCTTGGCCAGCGCCTGGACCTGGGGATTCATGCCCACGCCGCCGAACACGCAGGCGCTCTTGAGGGGCAGGTCACGGGCGTAGAGCTTGAAGCTGTCGTGCACCTGGGCGGCCAGTTCGCGGGTGGGCGCCAGCACCAGCACCCGCACCTGGCGGGCTACGGGGCGGCGGGTCTTGTCCGGGTGGCCGCCCGGAAACAGCAATTCGAGTACGGGCAGCGCGAAGCCGCCGGTTTTGCCGGTGCCCGTCTGGGCGGCGACCATCAGGTCGCGGCCTTGCAACACGGCGGGGATGGCCCGCTGTTGCACCGGAGTGGGCTGGGCGTAGCCAGCGGCCTCGACGGCGCCGGCCAGTGCCTCGGAGAGACCGAGGGAAGCAAAGGACATGGGTGATCCTGTCTGTATGTGGGGCAAGGCCCGATGAAAGGGACGCCTGGCATGAATCGTCATTTGGGAGGGTGACGATCCCGACCGGTACTGCCGACGTGAAGAGAGTCGGGGTCCGGGCGCGAGCCGGGGCGGACCGGGGGAGTGTATACCAGGGCGGAAGGTTTTGTGCCGTTTTTTCTGACTGGCCTGCACGACCGGGGTTCCCCGGATGCGAAAGGCATCACATCGAGGGCGGCGTCCGCAGGCGGCGCCGGAGGCTCTGCGCCGGGTCAGCCAGCCTTTCCGGGCGGGTCGCGCCGGTCACTCGTCTATCCTGAGCAGAAGCGACCCACCTGGAGGCATTGCCGGTGAAGGCTGCGGTGCAAGGTGTGTGGATGGCCCTTCTGCTCCTGCTGGCAGGCGTGGTACCGGCGGGCGCCGCACCGGCCAGTGTGCGGGTGCTGAGTGTCGAGGGGGTGATAGGCCCGGCCAGTGCCGACTACCTGCTGCGCGGCATGGCCAGGGCCGCCGAGGAGGGCGCGCAGCTGGTGGTGCTGCGCATCGACACGCCCGGCGGTCTGGACACCTCCATGCGCGACATCATCAAGGCCATTCTCGCCAGCCCGATCCCCGTGGCCAGTCATGTGGCGCCCAGCGGGGCGCGGGCCGCCAGCGCCGGCACCTACATCCTCTACGCCAGCCATGTGGCGGCCATGGCGCCGGGCACCAACCTGGGCGCCGCCACCCCGGTGGCGGTGGGCGGCGCGCCGGGCAGCCCGCCCCGGCAGCCGACCCAGCCCCAGGAGGGCGAAGAGCCGACCCAGACACCGGAAGATGCCATGACCCGCAAGCAGGTCAACGACGCCGCCGCCTATATCCGAGGTCTCGCGCAGTTGCGCGGCCGCAACGCCGAGTGGGCCGAGCAGGCGGTACGCGAGGCGGTCAGCCTGGCCGCCGAGGAAGCCCTGGAGAAGGGCGTCATCGATTACCTGGCCGCCGATCTGCCGGCGCTGCTCGCCCAGCTGAACGGCAAGACGCTGACCACCGCCGCCGGCCCGCGCACGCTGGACACCGCCGGGGCGCTGGTCGAGGAGCACCGGCCGGACTGGCGCACTCGCATCCTGGCGGTGATCACCAACCCCAGCGTGGCGCTGATCCTGATGATGATCGGCATCTACGGGCTGATCTTCGAGTTCTCCAACCCCGGCAGCGGCATCGGCGGCGTGGTCGGCGGCATCTGCCTGATTCTCGCGCTCTATGCCCTGCAGCTGTTGCCGGTCAACTACGCCGGGGTGGCGCTGATCCTGCTCGGCCTGGCCTGCATGGCCGCCGAGGCCTTCCTGCCCAGCTTCGGCGTGCTCGGCTTCGGCGGCGTCGCGGCGTTCGTGTTCGGCGCGCTGATCCTCATCGATACCGAGGTGCCGGGGTTCGGCATTCCGCTGTCGGTCATCCTGGTCACCGCCACGGCCAGCGCGGCGCTGATGCTGGCGATCCTCGGCATGGCCCTGCGCGCTCGCCGGCAGCGCCAGGTGGCCGGCGACGCCGGACTGGTGGGCAGCGTGACGCAGGTCGAGGCCCTGGGCCACAACCCCCACCACGGCTGGATAAGCCTGCAGGGCGAGCGCTGGCAGGTGGACAGCCGCGAACCGCTGCAGGTCGGACAACGGGTGCAGGTCGAGGCCCGCGAGGGTCTGAGGCTGCGGGTCAGTCCACACCGGGAGGTCAAACCATGATGGGTTATTCCTTCAGCTTCGGCGTGCTGCTGATGCTGCTGGTGGCGCTGATTCTGTCGGCGTTCCGCATCCTGCGCGAATACGAGCGCGGCGTGGTGTTCCAGCTGGGCCGCTTCTGGAAGGTCAAGGGGCCGGGACTGATCCTGGTGATTCCCGGTCTCCAGCAGATGGTGCGGGTGGACCTGCGCACCCTGGTGCTCGACGTGCCGACCCAGGACGTGATCTCCCGCGACAACGTCTCGGTGAAGGTCAACGCGGTCATCTACTACCGGGTGCTGGACGCGCAGAAGGCCATCATCCAGGTGGAGGATTACCATTCGGCCACCAGCCAGCTGGCGCAGACCACCCTGCGCGCCGTGCTGGGCAAGCACGACCTGGACGACATGCTGGCCGAACGCGAGCGCCTCAACGACGACATCCAGCAGGTGCTGGATGCGCAGACCGACGCCTGGGGGATCAAGGTTTCCAACGTGGAAATCAAGCATGTGGATCTGGACGAATCCATGGTGCGCGCCATCGCCCGCCAGGCCGAGGCGGAGCGTGAACGACGCGCCAAGGTGATCCATGCGGAGGGCGAGCTGCAGGCCTCGGAGAAACTCATGCAGGCCGCCCAGGTGCTGGCCCGCCAGCCGGGCGCCCTGCAACTGCGCTACATGCAGACCCTCAGCGCAATCGCCGTGGACAAGAACTCCACCATCATCTTCCCCCTGCCGATCGAGCTGCTCGGCGGCACGCGGCAGGAGTGACGGCCATGGAGATCGGCGTGCCCAGGGAGATCAAGCCGCAGGAGAACCGCGTCGGTCTGACGCCGGCGGCGGTGGCGGAACTGACCCGACGCGGTCACCGGGTGCTGGTGCAGAGCCGGGCCGGCAGCGCCATCGGTTTCCGCGACGCGGACTACCAGGCCGCCGGCGCACTGCTGGTGGCCGACGCCGACACCCTGTACGGCGCCTGCGAGCTGATCGTCAAGGTCAAGGAACCACTGGCCCAGGAGCGTGCCTGGCTGACCCCGGATCACTGCCTGTTCACCTACCTGCACCTGGCCGCCGACCGTCAGCAGACCGAGGATCTGCTCAACAGCGGAGCCCTGTGCATTGCCTACGAAACGGTCAGCGACGCCCAGGGCGGACTGCCGCTGCTGGCGCCCATGTCCGAGGTGGCCGGGCGCATGGCCATCCAGGCCGGCGCCCATTGCCTGGAGACGCCGCAGGGCGGGCGGGGCGTGCTGCTCGGCGGCGTGCCGGGGGTACCGGCGGGTCGGGTGACCATCCTCGGCGCCGGCGTGGTGGGCAGCCAGGCGCTGGCCATGGCGGTCGGCCTCGGCGCCCAGGTCAGCGTGCTGGACACCCGCATCGAGGCACTGCGCCGGCTGGATGCCCAGTACGGCAATCGCATCCAGACCCTGTATGCCAGCCGCGACGCGGTGGAAGAGCGGGTGCGCAACGCCGACCTGGTGATCGGTGCGGTGCTGGTCCCCGGCGCGGCGGCGCCGAAGCTGATCGATGCCGATCTGGTCAGGGGCATGCTGCCGGGATCGGTGCTGGTGGACGTGGCCATCGACCAGGGCGGCTGTGCGGAAACCTCGCATCCGACCACCCATGACGCGCCCACTTACATGGTCGACGAGGTGGTGCACTACTGCGTCAGCAACATGCCCGGGGCCGTGGCGCGCACCGCCACCCTGGCGCTGAACAACGCCACCCTGCCCTTCGTCATCGCCCTGGCCGAGCACGGCTGCAGGCAGGCCTTGCGGGCCGACGCGCACCTGCGCGCCGGACTGAACATCGCGGGCGGGCAGCTCACCCATCCGGGCGTGGCCCGGGCCCATGGCCTGCCCTGGCGACCGGCCGAGGATGTACTGGGTCTGTCGTGAGATCGCCGAAAACAGAAACGCCAGCCGTCAGGCTGGCGTTTCGGGCTGCGCGCGGACTCAGCCGCGCATGTTGTAGACCTTCTTCTCGTTCAGCTCCGCATAGGCGTACAGCCGCTGCAGGTAGGCCTTCTGCTGCGCCCATACCCTGGCCGCCACCGGATCCGCGGCGGCGGCGTCCTCCACCGCCTGGGCAGCTACTTCCTTGAGGCGCTGCAGCACCGGTTCCGGCAGCTCGCGGATCTCCACGCCCTGTTCGCGCATCTGCTCCAGCGCTTCCATGTTCTTGGCGTTGTAGTCGTCGAGCATGTCGCCGTTCACGTCGCGGGCGGCGGCGCGCACGATGGCCTGCAGGTCGGGCGGCAGGGTTTCCCAGGCCTTGAGGTTGATGTCCAGCTCGAAGGTCACGTTGGGTTCCTGCCAGCCCGGGGTGTAGTAGTACTTGGCGGCCTTGTGCAGGCCCAGGGCCAGGTCGTTGTACGGGCCGATCCACTCGGTGGCATCGATGGTGCCGGTCTGCAGGGCGGTGAAGATCTCGCCGGCCGGCAGGTTGACCACGGTGCCGCCCATGCGGGTGAGCACCTCGCCGCCCAGACCGGGGGTGCGCATCTTCAGGCCCTTGAAGTCCTCGACGCTGTTGATTTCCTTGTTGAACCAGCCGGCGGTCTGCACACCGGTGGCGCCACAGGCCAGCGGCAGGATGCCGAACGGCTTGTAGACCTCTTCCCACAGCTCCATGCCACCGCCGCGGTGCAGCCAGGCGTTCATTTCCTGGGCGTTGGGGCCGAACGGCAGCGCGCAGAAGAACTGCGCGGCCGGCACCTTGCCCTTCCAGTAGTAGGGCGCACCATGCCCCATTTCCGCAGTGCCGCGCGATACCGCGTCGAACACTTCCAGGGCGGGCACCAGCTCACCGGCGGCGTACACCTTGATGGTCAGCCGGCCATTGCTCATCTCGTTGACCAGCCGGGCGAAGCGCTCGGCACCCACCCCCACGCCAGGGAAGTTCTTGGGCCAGGACGTGACCATCTTCCAGGAAAAGCGCTGCTGCTGGGTGGTTTCTCCGGAGCCGGCGTTGGATGTCTCCTGTTTGCAGCCTGCCAGCGCGGTGGCCGCGAGGCCGACACCGGCCGCGGTGAGAATGTCACGACGTTTCATGGGGATACTCCCTGCTTGTTGTTATTCCTGCGTCGGCGCCGAGGCGCAGCTTGAGCCCATTGCCATAGGCTGAGGCCTGTCATCCAGATTTGTCAGTGCGACCAAAGTCGAGCCTCCGTTGCCCATGGTAGACCGCGAGGCCTAAAATCGCGTCCCGCCTGCCTTTCCTATAAAGGACTTGTCATGTCCGCAAAAATCCCCCCTCTCGTGGCCCTTGCGCGCCTCATCGACTCGGTGAACGCCTGGCTGGGACGCATCTGCGCCTGGCTGCCGATCTTCCTGGTCATCGGCACGGCCCTTGTCGTCCTGTTGCGCTACGGCTTCGGTATCGGCGCCACCGGGCTGCAGGAAGCCGTGATGTACGCCCACGCCCTGGTCTTCATGGGCGCCGCCGCCTGGGCCCTGCAACAGGGCGCGCACGTCCGGGTAGACATCCTCTACCAGCGCTTTTCGGCGCGCACCAAGGAAGCGGTGAACCTGTTCGGCACCCTGGTGCTGCTGTTGCCTACCTGCGGCTTCCTGCTCTGGTTGAGCTGGAGCTACGTCGGCGCCTCCTGGGCAACCCTCGAGGGCTCGCCCGAAGCCGGTGGTCTGCCCTTCGTCTATCTGCAGAAAAGCATCATCCTGGTGCTGGTCGTCAGCCTGCTGCTGCAGGCCATCTCCGCCCTGATCCTGGGCGTGTATCGACTTGCCGGACGCATTCCCTTCGAAGAACACACCGAGGTGCAACATGGCTGAAGTGATGGCGCTTCTGCTGTTCATAGGGATCTGCGTATTCCTGATGTCGGGCTACCCGGTAGCCTTTGTCCTGGGCGGGGTTTCCCTGCTGTTCGCGGGCGTCGGCGTACTGATCGGCATCTTCGACGGCACCTACCTGTCCGCATTGCCGAACCGCATCTACGGCATCATGAACAACCAGACCATGCTGGCCGTGCCGCTGTTCGTGTTCATGGGCGTGATGCTGGAAAAGTCGCGCATTGCCGATGACCTGCTGGATTCCATGACCCGCCTGTTCGGCGCCAAGCCGGGCGGCCTGGCCATTTCCGTGTGCCTGGTCGGCGCGCTGCTGGCCGCTTCCACCGGTATCGTCGGCGCCACCGTGGTCACCCTCGGCCTGCTGGCCCTGCCGACCATGCTGCGCCGCGGCTACGACCCGGCCATCTCCACCGGCACCCTGGCGGCTACCGGCACCCTGGGCCAGATCGTTCCGCCGTCGATCGTGCTGGTGCTGCTGGGCGACGTGATGTCCAGCGCCTACCAGCAGGCGCAGTTGAAGATGGGCATCTTCTCGCCCAAGACCGTGTCCGTGGGCGACCTGTTCATGGGCGCACTGATTCCCGGCATGGTGCTGATCGGCATGTATGTGCTGTATCTGGTCATCATGGCGGTCATCAGGCCCGCCAAGCTGCCCCCCATGCCTCAGGAGGAGCTTGGCAACGTGAACTGGGGCCAGCTGCTGGGTGCGCTGCTGCCACCGCTGGCGCTGATCGGTCTGGTGCTGGGCTCGATCCTGATGGGCTTCGCCACCCCCACCGAGGCCGCCGCCGTGGGCGCCGTGGGCGCCACCCTGCTGGCCCTGAGCAAGCGCAAGCTGAACCTGCAGCAGCTGAAGGACGTGACCTTCGGCACCACCTCGATTTCGGCGATGGTGTTCCTGATTCTCATCGGCGCCTCGCTGTTCTCGCTGGTGTTCCGCGGCTTCGGCGGCGAAGCGGTGATCGAGGAAGTCCTGCACAACCTGCCAGGCGGGGTGATGGGCGCCTTCTTCGTGGTGATGCTGGTGATCTTCATCCTCGGTTTCATCCTCGACTACATCGAGATCTGCTTCGTGGTGGTGCCCATCATCGGCCCGATCCTGCTGGCCATGGGCCTGGACCCGGTCTGGCTGGGGGTGATGATTGCCATCAACCTGCAGACCTCGTTCCTCACCCCGCCGTTCGGCTTCTCACTGTTCTATCTGCGCAGCGTGACACCCGCCTCGGTGCCCACCATGACCATGTACCGGGGAGTGCTGCCCTTCATTGCCATCCAGCTGGCGATGCTGGTGATCGGCTACTTCTGGCCACAGCTGATCACCTGGCTGCCGGAAACCGTGTATGGCCCGTAAGCCATACTGATCACGCGAACGCCCGTCCTCGACGGGCGTTTTGCTTTGTGGAACCATCCTTCTCGACCGCAGCTCCAGGAGGACCTCTTCATGGCCGCACAGATCGAACACCAGCAGATCGGCGAGCTGGCCTGCTGGCGAATCCGCCACCGGGGCGCGCAGCTGCTGATCGCCGAACAGGGCGCACAGCTGCTCGGCTACCAGCGCGACGATGCGCCACCGCTGATCTGGCTCAGCGAGCAGGTGGACTACCGGCGCGGCCAGGGCCTGCGCGGTGGCGTGCCGGTGTGCTGGCCCTGGTTCGGCGCGCTGGCGCGCAATCCGCAGGAGGTCCGCGCGCACTATCGCGGCGGCGACGCGCCGGCCCACGGCCTGGTGCGCACCCGGGACTGGCGGCTCGAGGACGTGCGCGAGGAAGGCGACGCGGTGAGCATCGAATTCGTCTTCGACAGCCGCGAACAGCCGCTGTCCGACTGGCCCGAAGCCGCCGAGCTGCGCCTGCTGGTGCGCCTCGACCAGCGCCTGCATCTGCAGCTGACCACCCGCAACCACGGCGACCACCCGCTGTTCATCAGCCAGGCCCTGCACAGCTATTTCGCGGTCAGCGACATTCGTCAGGTCCAGGTGGAAGGCCTGCACGGCTGCCGCTACATCGACACCCTCGAGGACTGGCAACCCCAGCTGCAGCAGGGAGCGGTAACCTTCAGCGCGGAAACCGACCGCATCTATCTGGGCGTGCCCTCGCAGATCAGCATCCGCGACCCCCAGTGGCAGCGCCGCATCCACCTGCTGAGCACTGGCTCACATTCGGCGGTGGTGTGGAACCCCTGGATCGAGAAAAGTCGATTTTTATCGCAGTTCGCCGAGGACGCCTGGACCGGCATGCTGTGCATCGAGACGGCCAACGTGCTGGAGGATCGCGTCGAATTGGGGGCCGGAGGCAGCCACACGCTGGGCCTGAGCCTGTGGGAGAGCCCGCTCGATTGAAGCGAGCCGACAACTTGAATAATTACTCTAATAAAGCCCGACAGCTATCGGGCTTTATTGTTTATATATCCAACGCAATTCACACCCGCATCTTTTCGAAAACAACTTCGCCGGGAATCAATCATTCAAAACGATACCTGGTTCTCCCCGACAAACTTGCCCATAAGGCTTTCCCTTCCTAGGATTCCCGCCGCTTCGACAAATCCGCTACCGGCGACAGGGACGTCGCGAAGTTGCTCTTCTGAATCACAAAGAACAGGTCAAGGAATGACCCATTTTTCCATTGAACCGGATGCTTACCTGCATCTTGCCCGCACGCCGATAACTGCCGAAACCCCATGCGGAACAGATGTTCGCTATTCACCGGAATATGAACAACTGGAACAGGAAGTGGGCAAGAGCGGCGCCCTGCATGGAACCGGGGAGATCGACTGGGAACGGGTGCGCGGCGGCTGCGAGACGCTGTTGCGCGAGCAGTCCAGGGATCTGCGGGTGGCCGCCTGGCTGACCTGGGGGCTGTACCAGCAGCATGGCCTCACCGGCCTGACGGCCGGGCTGGGCCTGCTGCTGGAACTCTGCCGGCAAAGCTGGGACGGCCTGTTTCCAGCCAAGCCGCGTACCCGCGCGGCGGCCATCGGCTGGCTGCTGCCACGCCTCGAACAGGCGCTGCAGACGACGAACGCCGATAGCGCCCTGCTGATGCGGCTGCACGATCAACTGACGCGGCTGGACGCGTTTCTGAGCCAGCAACTCGGCGAGCTGGCGCCCGTCCTGCTGCCGCTGTGCCGGCAACTGGAGACCCTGGCCCGCCGCCACAAGCCGCAAGCGGTAGCGCCCGCTGCGCCAGCGATCGCACCTGCGCCGGCCCCCGCGGCCGAAGCGACGGGCAGTGGCAAGCCACAGAGCGACAGGGACGCCCACCGGCTGCTGCGCGGCCTGCAGGAACAGGCGCGCACCCTGAGCGACTGGTGGCTGAGCCGCAAGGTCACCGATGCCCGGGCCCTGCGCCTGTCCCGTTGCCTGCTGTGGCTGCCCATCGAGGCCCTGCCGCCTGCCGACGCTGATCGGGTCACCAGCCTGCGCGGCCTGCCGCAAGAGCGGCTGAAGCATTTCCAGGCGCTCCTGCAGCAGGGCCGCCACGCCGAACTGCTGGTCGAGCTGGAGACCAGCCTGGCGCGCGCACCCTTCTGGCTGGACGGCCAGCATCTGGCCTGGCAGTGCCTGCGGGCGCTGGGTGCGGAAACCGCACAGCAGGCGCTGGAGCATGAGCTGGCCGGACTGCTGCGGCGCCTGCCGGGCCTGGACACCCTGCGCTTCCACGACGGCACGCCCTTCGCCGATTCGGCCACCCTGGCCTGGATTGCCGGTCAGGTGCTGGCAGGCACCGGGAGCGAGCCCGGCGCCGTAGCCGATGACGCGCCCTGGGACGCCGGCCTCGAGCAGGCCCGCGCGCTGCTGCGCGAGCAGGACCTGAAGGCCGGCCTGCAGTGGCTGATCAATGGCCAGCAGGGAGCCCAGGGCCTGCGCGAACGCACCTGGTGGGAGCTGGCCCAGGCCCGCCTGTGCCGCGAGGCCGGACGCCCCGAGCTGGCCCGAGCGCTGCTGGAGGCCCTGGACCGCGAAGCCCAGGAGCGCGATCTGGAAGCCTGGGAGCCTCGCCTGGCCCTGGCCATCAGCCGTCAGCTGCATGCCTGCTACGAGCAGCAGGGCATGCGTGAACGCCGGGACGAACTGTACCGCCGGATATGCCGCCTGGACCTGCAGGCGGCCCTGAATTGAATACGCAAGGAGGAAACATGGCAAAGGAAGGCTCGGTAGCACCCAAGGAGCGCATCAACATCACCTTCAGGCCCGCCACCGGCAACGCCCAGGAGGAGCAGGAGCTGCCCCTCAAGCTGCTGGTGCTGGGCGATTTCACCCAGCGCGCCGACGAGCGCAAGATCGAGGAACGCAAGCCGATCGGCATCGACAAGCACAACTTCGACGACGTGCTGGCCAAGCAGGAACTGAGCCTGTCGTTCAGCGTGCCCAACCGCCTGCAGGAAGGCGCCGAGGACGACCTGGCCGTGCACCTGCGCATCGACTCGATGCAGGACTTCAACCCGGCCAGCCTGGTCGAGCAGGTGCCGGAGCTCAAGCAGCTGATGGCCCTGCGCGAGGCGCTGGTCGCCCTCAAGGGCCCGCTGGGCAACGCGCCGGCCTTCCGCAAGGCCATCGAACGCGTGCTGGCCGACCCCGAAGCCCGCGAGCGCGTACTGAACGAACTCGGCCTGGATGCCTGAACCCGACAAGGAAGCCCCACAGATGACCACTCCTGCCGCCGCCCGTGAGGGCGCCGCCGTCGCCGACGCCGGCATTCTCGACCGCATCATCGCGGAAACCCGTCTGAGCCCCGCCGACGAGGCCTACGACATCGCCCGCCGCGGCGTGTCCGCCTTCATCGCCGAACTGCTCAAGCCGCAGAACCACAACGAGCCGGTAAAGAAGGCGCTGGTCGATCGCATGATCGCCGAGATCGACGCCACCCTCAGCCGGCAGGTGGACGAGATTCTCCACCATCCGCAGTTCCAGGCCCTGGAGTCGGCCTGGCGCGGCCTGCAGCTGCTGGTCGAGCGCACCGACTTCCGCGAGAACATCCGCCTGGAAATCCTCAACGCCTCCAAGCAGGACCTGCTCGAGGACTTCGAGGACAGTCCCGAGGTGGTCCAGTCCGGTCTGTACAAGCACGTCTACACCGCCGAATACGGCCAGTTCGGCGGCCAGCCGGTGGGCGCGCTGATCGCCAACTACTACTTCGACCCCAGCGCCCCGGACATCAAGACCCTGCAGTACGTGGCCAGCGTCGCCAGCATGGCCCACGCGCCCTTCATCGCCGCCGCCGGCCCGGCCTTCTTCGGCCTCGAGCAGTTCACCGGCCTGCCCGATGTGAAGGATCTGCAGGACCATTTCGAAGGCCCGCAGTTCGCCAAGTGGCAGGGCTTCCGCGAGCAGGAAGACGCCCGCTACGTCGGCCTGACCCTGCCGCGCTTCCTGCTGCGCACCCCCTACGACCCGCAGGAAAACCCGGTGAAGACCTTCGTCTACAAGGAAAACGTCGCCGGCAGCCACGAGCACTACTTGTGGGGCAATACCGCCTACGCCTTCGCCACCCGCCTGACAGACAGCTTCGCCCGGTACCGCTGGTGCCCGAACATCATCGGTCCGCAGAACGGCGGCGCGGTGGACGACCTGCCGCTGCACCACTTCGAGAGCATGGGCGAGATCGAGACCAAGATCCCCACCGAGGTGCTGGTCTCCGACCGCCGCGAGTACGAGCTGGCCGAGCAGGGCTTCATTGCCCTGACCATGCGCAAGGGCAGCGACAACGCGGCGTTCTTCTCCGCCAACTCGGTGCAGAAGCCCAAGTTCTTCGGCAATTCCGAGGAAGGCCGCCTGGCCGAACTCAACTACAGACTCGGCACCCAGCTGCCCTACCTGTTCATCGTCAACCGCCTGGCCCACTACCTGAAGGTGCTGCAGCGCGAGCAGATCGGCGCCTGGAAGGAGCGCTCCGACCTGGAGCGCGAGCTGAACACCTGGATCCGCCAGTACATCGCCGATCAGGAGAACCCCAACCCGGAAGTACGCAGCCGCCGTCCGCTGCGTGCCGCCCAGGTGGTGGTCAGCGAGGTGGCCGGCGAGCCGGGCTGGTACCGGGTCACGCTCAATGTGCGGCCGCATTTCAAGTACATGGGCGCCGACTTCACCCTGTCGCTGGTCGGCAAGCTGGACAAGGACTGATGAGCGGCTACGGCAGTCTGTTCGAGCGGCTGGAGGGCGACCGCATCCGACGCCGCAGTGGCTTGAACCAGGAGCAGGCGGTGCTGGATTCCGTGGCCTGTCACCTGGCGCGGATGCTCAGCACCCGCGCAGGCAGCGTGCAGGCGCTGCCCGACTACGGCCTGCCGGAGTTCAACGACCAGCGCCTGTCGCGCCATGACACCCTGCAGCGCGCACGCCTGGCCATCGAACGCTTCATTGCCGCCTACGAGCCGCGCCTGAGCCAGGTCCGAGTCAGCGCCCTGCCCGGGCACGAGGATCCGCAGCGCCTGGCCTTCGTCATCGAAGGCCATCTCGACGTGGCCGGCATCCGCCGCGACGTGCGCTTTTCCGCCTGCCTGGATGGCAGCGGGCAAACGACGGTCGAGTAAGGGAGAAACACCATGTCAGGCAAACCCGCCGCCCGTGTGGGCGATTCCAGTGTCTGCCCCCTGCCGGGCCACGGCAGCACGCCGATCGCCGCCGGCTCGCCGGACGTGCTGATCGATGGCCAGCCAGCCGCGCGTCTGGGTGATCCGACCGGCTGTGGCGGCACCCTGGTCGCCGGCTGTTCGGCCAGCGTGCTGATCAATGGACAGCCGGCGGCCGTGCAGGGCGCTACCGGCAGTCATGGCAACAGCGTGACGGCCGGCTCACCCACCGTACTGATCGGCTGATTGACGTTGCCCATGTCCTTCAACCACTACTACCAGAGCGAACTCTCCGCCCTGCGCCAGCTCGGCAAGCGCTTCGCCGAGCGCAATCCGGCGCTGGCACCGTTCCTCGGGCAGAGCGGTCGCGATCCGGATGTGGAGCGGCTGCTGGAGGGCTTCGCCTTCCTGGGCGGACGGCTGCGCCAGAAGCTCGACGACGAGCTGCCGGAGCTGACCCATTCGCTGCTGCAGCTGCTCTGGCCCCACTGCCTGCGCCCGCTGCCGGCCTTCACCATGCTGCAGTTCGATCCACTGGAGCGTCCGGCCAGCCAGACGGTGGCAGCCGGCACGCCAGTGGAGGCCCGACCGCTGCACGGCGTGACCTGCCGTTTCCGCACCACCGCGGCCATCGAGGTGCTGCCGCTGGCCCTGACGCACCTCGACTACGCCGTCCAGGGCCAGGGGGCGCGGCTCAGCCTGCGCCTGGAGCTCACCGCCGGCCACCTGGGTGAATGGCCGCTGGAGCGTCTGCGCCTGCACCTGAGCGGCGAGCCCTATGTCAGCCAGCAGCTGTACCTGAGCCTGCTGCGCCAGCTGGGCGGGCTGGATGTCCTGTTGCTGGATGAACAGGGGCAACCCCTGCAGGACGCCCAAGGCCATCCCCTGCCGTCCGTGCGCCTGGACAGCGACGCGGTGCAGCCGGCGGGCTTCGCCGAGGACGAGGCGCTGGTGCCCTACCCGCTCAACAGCTTCCGGGGCTACCGCCTGCTGCAGGAATTCTTCGCCTTCCCGGACAAGTTCCTGTTCGTCGACCTGGGCGGCCTCGAGCGCTTGACCCGCCTGCCCGAGGAGACGCGCCGGCGCATCCGCGGGCTGCTGCTGCGCCTCGATCTGCACAAGGCCGGTGCGCAGCGCATCCGGCCGACCCTGGACAACGTGCGCCTGTACTGCACCCCGGTGGTCAACCTGTTCGCCCATGACGCCATGCCGATCCGCCTGGATGGCCGCCAGGATCGCTACCTGCTGCGTCCCGCCGACTACGCGCCGCACCAGTGCGGCGTGTTCGCCGTGGAACGAGTCATCGGCTGGAAGCCCGGCGGCATGGGCTATGAGGACTATGTGCCGTTCGAGTCCTTCGAGCACGACCCCAGCTTCGACAGCCCCGCGGCGCGTCCCTGGTACAGCGTGCGCCAGCAGCCGTCGCCGGTGGGCGACGGTCTGGAAACCTGGCTGTCCTTCAGCCCGCGTCGGCTGGACCGTCACGAGACGCTGTCCGTCGAGCTGACCTGCACCAATCAGGATCTGCCGCGCGAACTGGCGCCCGGCGACATCTGCCTGCCCAGCGAGGGCACCCCGCAGTTCCTCGCCTTCCGCAACATCGGCGCGGTCACCCCCGCCTACGCGCCGCCGCTGCAGGGCGACTACCTGTGGAAGCTGGTCTCCAACCTGTCGCTGAACTACCTGTCGCTGGCCGATGTGCGGGCGCTGCGGGTGATCCTGGAAACCTATGACCTGCCACGCCATCACGACCAGCACGCGGCGCGGGTCAGCCAGCGCCGCCTGGAAGGCCTCCGGCACATCCGCCATCAGCAGGTCGACCGCCTGCTGCGCGGCCTGCCGGTGCGCGGGGTGCGCACCGAGCTGACGCTGGATGCGGAAGGCTTTCTCGGCGAGGGGGAACTGTTCCTCTTCGCCTCCGTGCTCAACGAATTCTTCGCCCTGTACGCCAGCCTCAACTCGTACCACGAGCTGCGCGTGCAGAGCACACAGGGAGAGGTGTACCAATGGACGCCGCGCATGGGTCAGCAGCCATTGCTGTGACCGCGCTCAGCCGTGGCATCCGCGAGTACAGCCTCTACCAGGCTGTGCGTCTGGTGCTGGAACGGCTGCGGGAACTGCACCCCGAGCTGGACGAGGACAGCCTGTACCAGCACCTGGAATTCCGGGCCAACCCCAGCCTGGGCTTCCCGGGGACCGATATCGAACAGCTGGAGTGCTTCGAGGAACAGGGGCAGTGGCGCGCGCGCCTGCAGGTGAACCTGCCGGGCCTGTTCGGCAGCGGCTCGCCGCTGCCGGCCTTCTACGCGGAGCAGGCGCTGGGCGAGGACAACCCGACCCGCGACTTCCTCGACCTGTTCAACGCGCGGCTGTACCGCCTGCTGCCGCAAATCATGGAAAAGTACCGTTACCACGCGCGCTTCCGGCCCGGCGCCAGCGATCCCTTCTCCGCCCGGCTGTTCGCCCTGCTCGGCCTGCACGGCGAGCCCCTGCGCGCCAGCGCCGAGCTGAACTGGAAGCGCCTGCTGCCCTACCTGGGGCTGCTCAGCCTGCGCGCTCATTCGGCGGCGCTGATCGAATCGGTGCTGCGCTACTACTTCAAGCACGCGGCGATCCACATCGAGCAGTGCCTGGAGCGTCGGGTGAGCATCCTCGCCGAGCAGCAGAGCCGCCTGGGCCAGGCCAACAGTCGGCTGGGCAGCGATCTGGTGCTGGGCGACTCGGTGCGCGACCGCAGCGGCAAGTTCCGCATCCACATCCGCCAGCTGTCCTGGGAACGCTTCCACGAGTTCCTGCCCAACGGCCCCCACTACCGGCCCCTGCTGGCGCTGGTGCGCTTCACCCTGCGCGACCCCCTGGATTACGACATCCGCCTCGAGCTGCAGATGGGGGATCGTCCGCAGCTGGGCCTGGGCGCTCGCAACCCCTGCCGCCTGGGCTGGACCAGCTGGCTCGGCCAGACCCGGAACGACGCCGTGGTCACCCTCGGCAGCCACCCGTTTCAAGGATGAAAGAGATGATGACCGTCGACCTGCAACAACTCATTCGCACCCTGGACGCCACGTGCCGCCGCGATCTGGAACAGGCCGCCACACGCTGCGTGGCGCGCGCCGGCGCCCAGGTGCTGGTGGAGGACCTGCTGCTGGCCCTGCTGGAGCGCGACGACAGCCTGCTGCAGCGCGCCCTGCAGGATGCCGGCGTGGCAGCCGGCGAGCTGGCCGCCACCCTGCAGCCCCACGGCGAGCGGCAGGAAACGCGCAACCCGGTGTTCAGCGCCGGCCTGGTGCAATGGCTGCAGGACGCGCTGATGCTCGCCACCCTGGAGCTGGGCCAGCGCCACATCGACCAGGCGGCGCTGCTGCTCGCCCTGCTGCACAACCCGCTGCGCCATGCCGGCACCCGCTACCAGCCCCTGCTGGCGCGTCTGGATGTCGAGCGGCTGCGCGACTTCGCCAGGGCGGACCAGGACAGCCCGCGGCAGGCGACCGACAGCGCGCTGCATCGCTTTACCCACAACCTCACCGCCCAGGCCCGCGCCGGCCGGCTCGACCCGGTGCTGTGCCGCGACGACGCCCTGCGGCAGATGATCGACATCCTGGCGCGGCGGCGGAAGAACAACCCGATCCTGGTCGGCGAGGCCGGGGTGGGCAAGACCGCGCTGGCCGAAGGCCTGGCGCTGCGCATCGCCCAGGGCGAGGTGCCGCCGGCGCTGCAGGGCGTGGAGCTGCTCACCCTGGACCTGGGTCTGCTGCAGGCCGGCGCCAGCATCAAGGGCGAGTTCGAGCGCCGCCTGCAGGCGGTCATCGACGAGGTATCCGGCGCCCCCACGCCCATCATCCTGTTCATCGACGAGGCCCACACCCTGATCGGCGCCGGCGCCCAGGCCGGTGGCAGCGATGCCGCCAACCTGCTCAAGCCGGCCCTGGCGCGGGGCGAGCTGCGCACCCTCGCGGCAACCACCTGGCGCGAGTACAAGCAGTATTTCGAAAAGGACCCGGCCCTGGCACGCCGCTTTCAGCCGGTGCATGTGCACGAGCCCACGGTGGCCGAGGCGGTCACCATCCTGCGCGGCCTGGCACCGGTGTATGCCGCCAGCCACGGCGTCTACCTGCGCGACGACGCGGTACAGGCCGCGGCGGAGCTGTCGGCCCGCTACCTGGCCGGGCGCCAGCTGCCGGACAAGGCGGTGGACGTACTGGATACCGCCTGCGCCCGGGTGCGCATCAGCCTGTCCACCCCGCCCGAGGCTCTGGAGCGACTGCGCGCCGAGCAGGCGGCGGCGCAGCGCCAGCTGGAGGCCCGGCAGCGCGACCGGGCAGCTGGCCTGGCGACGGATGGCGATGCCCTAAAACAGCTGCAGGACAGGCTGCAGAGCCTGGCCGAGGACGAAAGCCGGCTGTGCGACGCCTGGGAGCGGCAACGGGCGCTGGCCGGCCGGCTGCTGGAACTGCGCCGGCAACTCGCCGCGGCCGAGGAGGCGGAGACCCGCGCGGCCCTGGCCGCCACCCAGGCCGAACTGGACCGGCTCCAGGCAGGGCAGCCGCTGGTCAGCCACGAGGTCAGCCCGCGCCTGGTGGCCGAGGTGATCAGCCACTGGACCGGCATCCCGGTGAGCCAGCTGGCCCGGGAACACAGCACCCGCGTCGCCCGCTTCGCCGACGACCTGCGCCAGCGCATCCGTGGCCAGGAGCAGGCGGTGCAGGCGCTGGATCGCGTCATGCGCGCCAGCGCCGCCGGGCTGAGCCTGCCAGACGCGCCCACCGGGGTGTTCCTGCTGGTCGGCCCCACCGGCGTCGGCAAGACGGAAACCGCCCTGGCGCTGGCCGACCTGCTGTACGGTGGCGAGCGCTTCCTCACCACCATCAACATGTCCGAGTTCCAGGAGCGCCACACCGTCTCGCAACTGATCGGCGCGCCGCCCGGCTACGTGGGCTACGGCGAGGGCGGGCGACTGACCGAGGCGGTGCGCCAGAAGCCCTATTCGGTGGTGCTGCTCGACGAGGTGGAGAAAGCCCATCCGGACGTGCTGAACCTCTTCTACCAGATCTTCGACAAGGGCGTGGCCAACGACGGCGAAGGCCGCGCGATCAGCTTCCGCAACTGCGTGTTCCTGCTGACCTCCAACCTGGCCAGCGAGCACATTGCCGAGCTGTGCGCCGACGGCCAACGTCCGGATGCCGACGCCCTCGAACAGGCCATCCGCCCGGCCCTGACTCGCCACTTCAAGCCGGCGCTGCTGGCACGGATGCAGGTGGTGCCCTACTACCCGCTCAGCGACGAGCTGCTGCGCGAGCTGATCGAGCTGCGCCTGGCCCGCTTCGGCGCTCGCCTCGCGGCACGCGGTGTGAGCTTCAGCCACGGCCCGGCCCTGGTGGGTCATCTGGCCACGCGCTGCAGCCAGGGCGAGCGCGGCGCCCGGCTGATCGACCAGCTGCTCGATCGTTACCTGCAGCCGCTGGTGGTCGACCGTCTGCTGGACGCCCTGGCCGACGGCCCCGCCCTGCGGCAGCTGCACGTCGACCTCAACGATGAAGGAGCCCTGTGCTGTGAGTGCCTTTGAAGCCTGGGAGCAGGCGGTTCCGCAGGACGCTTCCCTCGTGCTCAATGCCCTGACCCGCCTGGCCCGCAGCCACTGCCGGGACAGCCTGCTGCAGGCGCTGGTGGGCAGCGCCGCGGAGCTGGCCGCCTGCGAGCTCAGCCAGCTGTACCTGCTCGATGAGGGACATGCCCGGCTGACCCTGTGCGCCGAACACCTGGACGGCGCCTCGTCCTCGGGCCCGGACCGCAGCCTGCCCAGCGACTACCGCGACGCCCAGCTGCTGCAGTACTGCCTGTGCCAGAACCGCACACTGGCCCTCGTCGACCCGGATGCCGACCTGCATCCCACGAGCTTTCTGCCGGCCAGCCCACAGCCCTGGCGCAGCCTGCTCATCCAGCCACTGCTGGATGAGCGGGAGCAGGTCGCCGGCCTGCTGGTCAGCGCCAGCCGCCAACCACGGGATCTGGCACACCGGGCCGCGCCGCTGGCCGCGCTGGGCAATTTCGTCATCAGCCAGCTGCGCCTGCTGCAGCGGGCCCGGCCGGCGCAGCCCGCGGAGCCGGACGCCTGCCCCGCCCGCCCGCTGGCCGGCGGCAACCGCTACGGCCTGATCGGCGCCAGCGAGGAGATGCGCCAGGTCTACCGGCTGATCGGCAAGGTTCTGCATGTGCCCATCGCCGTGCTGATCCAGGGGGAAACCGGCACCGGCAAGGAACTGGTGGCCCGGGCCATCCACGAACATGGTTCCAGGCGCAGCAGGCCCTTCGTGGTGCAGAACTGCGCGGCCCTGCCGGAAAACCTGCTGGAAAGCGAGCTGTTCGGCTACCGCAAGGGCGCCTTCAGCGGCGCCGACCGGGATCATCCGGGACTGCTGGCCGCCGCCGACGGCGGCACCCTGTTCCTCGACGAGATCGGCGACATGCCGCTGAGCCTGCAGGCCAAGCTGCTGCGCGCGCTGCAGGAGGGCGAGGTGCGCCCGCTGGGCAGCACCCGGGCGCAGCGGGTGGACGTGCGCATCATCGCCGCCAGCCATCGCGACCTGCCCGAGGAGGTGGCCGCCGGCCGTTTCCGCGAGGACCTGTTCTACCGGCTGGCCAGCTTCCCGATCCGCCTGCCGCCGCTGCGCGAACGCGGCGGGGACCTGTTGCTGCTGGCCCGCCACTTCACCGACCAGGCCTGTGCCTTCCTGCAGCGCCCCCCCTGCCGCTGGAGCGACGACGCCCTGGCGCATCTCGGCGGGCATGCGTTCCCCGGCAACGTGCGCGAGCTCAAGGCGATGATCGAGCGGGCCGTGCTGCTGTGCGACGGCAACGAGCTGCTGCCCGAGCACCTCAACCTGGATCCCCGACGCGAACCGCTCGCCCAGACCCTGCGCGAGCGTCTCGAGCAGGTGGAGCGCACCCTGGTGCTCGACTGCCTGCGCCGCACCGGCGGCAACCAGAGCCAGGCGGCCCGGGAGCTGGGCCTGCCGCGCCGCACGCTGCTGTATCGCATGGAGCGCCTGGGCATCAGCCCGGCGCAGCGGTGACGGGAGCGCATCGGATGAAGCGAGCCTGGCGAGCCCGACCGCCTGCCCAGGGATGGCGAAGCCCGTTGCCGGCCCGCCGCCTTTCACATGCAAGGAGAGACCTCATGCCCCTACGCACGCTTTCCATCAGCTGCCTGCTGGTCGCGCTGACGCTGACCGGCTGCGCCAACCCCCGCTGGAGCGACGGCAGCTACCGCCCCCTGGGCGAACCCCAGGCAGTGCAACGCAAGTAATCCGAGGAGCAGCAAGCCAATGGAACTGGTTTTCGAAGTGATCGGGACGGGCGCAGCGCTGCCCGGTGCCCGCTTTACCGCGCGCGGCGGGGTGATCGGCCGGGCGGCGGACTGCGACTGGGTGATTCCGGACAGCAAGCGGGTCATCTCCGGCCGCCATGCCCGGGTGACCCACCGGGACGGCGCCTTCTATCTCACCGACACCAGCAGCAACGGCATTCGCCTCAAGGAGAGCGGCGCCAGCCTGATCAAGGACGTTCCGCAGAAGATCGAGCACGGCGACATCTTCTGCCTGGGCGACACCGAGATTCGCGCCCGCCTGGTGCCCGCCGCCGGGGAACCGCTCGGCGACATGACGCCTGCCAGCATCATCCCGGACGACGCCTTCCTGGAGCTCGACCCGCTGGCCGGCCTGGACGACGACGCGACCCGGGAGTCCCCGGCCACAGCGCCGCCCCAGCGCGACTACGCCGCGGTGGAGGCCGAGAACCTGCTGGTGCCCCGCCTGGTGCCCGCGCCAGCCGCCCAGGCGGCGGACCGGCCGGCGCCCGCCCGGCCGCAGCGCGATGCCTTCTGGACCCAGCTGGGCGAAGCCCTGGGCATGGAGCTGGACAGCCTGGACGAACCGGCCCGGGAAGCCGTGGCGCTGCAGGCGGCGCGCCTGCTGCGCCAGTGCGTCGGCCAGCTGCAGCAGAGCCTGCGCACCCGCAGCGAACTGAAGGCCGAACTGCGCCTGCCGCAGACCTCGGTGCAGAGCGCCGGCAGCAACCCCCTCAAGCATGCGGTCAACTGCGAGGAGGCCCTGCAGGCGCTGCTGCGCGCGCCGCGCCCGGGTCAGCTGAGCGGCGAACAGGCGATAGCCCGCGCCTACCGCGACCTGCAGGCCCATCAGGTGGCCCTGCTGGCAGCCAGCCGCTCGGCGGTACAGGCCATGTTCGAGCACTTTGCGCCGGAGCGCATCGCCGCCCGCCACGATCAGCACCGCAAGCCCTGGCTGGCCACCGCCGGCAGCCGCTGGCGCGCCTTCCGCCATCAGCACCAGGCCCTGCGCCAGGACGGCGACTGGGGCGAGCGACTGTTCGTTCGCGACTTCGCCCAGGCCTACGAGGAGCAGGTCCGCCTGATCGCCACCCTGAACACCGAGACACAAGGATGATGGTCATGTTCCGCCTCGCCCCGCTGGCCGTGCTGCTGGGCACCCTGCTGCACCTGGCCGGCTGTTCCTCGTCACTGACCAAGCTGGACCTGTTCGTCACCGCCAACAACGGGCTGAATCCCGACCTGAGCGGCCGACCCTCGCCCATCGTGGTGCGGCTGATCGAGCTGCGTCACCCGGCGGCCTTCCAGAGCACCGACTTCTTCGCCCTCTACCAGAACCCGCGCCAATCGCTGGCGCCGGATTTCGTCACCCAGGAGGAATTCGAACTGCGCCCCGGCAACTGGCATGCCCTCAAGGTGCATGTGCAGCCCGGCAGCCGCTACGTGGGTGTGCTGGCGGCCTACCGCGACCTGCAGGCAACCCGCTGGCGGGAGGTGATCCCCCTCGAGGAGGGCGCGCTGCACAGGGTGCGCCTGCATCTGGACGAGCATGGCCTGCGCCGGCTGGACATTTCCCCTGACGAGGACGACTGACATGGGCCAGCACAAGGTGATCTGGCAGGAAGGCATGCTGCTCAAGCCGCAGCACTTCCAGCAGAGCGACCGTTACCACGACCAGCAGCTGAAGGACCGCACCCGACTGCTCGGCCAGTACCCCTGGGGCTTCTTCAGCCTGGAGATCGACCGGCAGTTCCTCAACATGGGCAAGCTGGTGCTCAGCCGTGCCAGCGGCGTGCTGCCCGACGGCACCCTGTTCGACATCGGCACCGGCCAGCCGCCGCTGGTGCTCGACATCGCCCCGAACACCAGCGGCACGCCGGTGTATCTGGCCCTGCCGCTGGCCAGCGGCAACCACATCGAGAGCCGCCGTGCCGAGCAGCGGGATGTGCTGGCGCGCTTCGTCATCGAGGAGCGGGAGATCGCCGACTCGAACGCCGGGGACAGCAGCCTCGGCCAGGTGGCCTGCGGCGCGCCGGACTTCCGCCTGCAACTGGCCGAGCAGGGCGAGGCCGACGCCTTCGTGCAGCTCAAGGTGTGCCGCATCCTGGACACCACCCCCGACGGGGTGATCACCCTGGACTCGGCCTTCATCCCCAGCTACCTGCATTTCCACGCCAGCGACTACCTGCTGTCGTGCCTCAAGGAGGTCATCACCATGCTGGCGCACCGGGGTGACACCCTGGCCGAACGCATCCGCGCCACCGGCAAGGTGGGCGGCGCCGAGGTGGGGGACTTCATGATGCTGCAGCTGATCAACCGCTACGAGCCGCTGCTGCGTCACTACCTGGGCATGGATCAGGTGCATCCGGTGCAGATCTATCGGGAACTGCTGTGCCTGTTCGGCGAGCTGGCCACCTTCTCGGCCGACAGCAAGCGCCCGCGCCTGGAAGGCCGTTACCAGCACGGCGACCAGGGCGCCAGCTTCCATCATCTGCTGGATGCGCTGCGCCAGGTGCTGTCGATGGTGCTGGAGCAGCACGCCATCGAGCTGCCGCTGCAGCAGCGCCAGTACGGCATCCAGGTCACGCCGCTGCACGACGCCAGCCTGCTGGACACCGCCACCTTCGTCCTGGCGGCCAGCGCCGACTGCGACGCGGAAAGCCTGCGCAGCCGCCTGCCGGCCCACCTGAAGATCGGCCCGGTGGAGCATATCCGCCAGCTGGTCAACCTGCACCTGCCGGGCATACGCCTGCGCCCGCTGCCGGTGGCGCCGCGGCAGATCCCCTTCCATGCCGGCAAGACCTACTTTGCGCTGGAGCTGAGCCCCGACGAGCAGGAGCAGATGCGCCGCTCGGGCGGCTTCGCGCTGCATGCGTCCGGTGAGTTTGCCGGACTGGAACTGAAATTCTGGGCGATCAGGGATTGACAGAGATGGACTACACAGCCAGCGACCGGACCATCGTGCTCAGCCGCAACGGCCAGCCCCCGGCGACGGACAGCCTGTTGAGCGACACGGTGGCCACCCCCCGCTACGAGGAGCTGGAGGCACGCATGGTGTTCGCCGCCCGCGTGCGGCCGGCGGAAACCTTCAGCATCAGCCTCAACCCGCTGGTGGCGGCTGCCGCGCCGCTGCTGTCGGAGGCGGTGCGCATCCGCAACACCCCGGACGGCGAGGATCTGCCGACCCTGCAGGCCAGTCTGAGCACGGCGCTGCGGGAGTTCGAGCACCGCGCGCTGCAGGAGGGCGTGGAAAGCGCCCAGGTGATGGCTGCCCGCTACGTGCTGTGCAGCCTGCTCGACGAAGCCGTGGTGACCACCCCCTGGGGGGTGGCCGGCGAATGGTCGCAGATGAGCCTGCTGAGCAGCTTCCACAACGAAACCTTCGGCGGCGAGAAGGTGTTCCAGCTGCTGGAGCGGCTGTCGCGCAACCCGGTCAAGCACCTGCCGATGCTCGAACTGCTCTACCTGTGCCTGGCGCTGGGCTTCGAGGGCCGCTACCGGGTGCTGCCCCGCGGCATGGTCGAGCTGGAGGCGGTGCGCGACGGGCTCTACCGACAGATCCGCCAACTGCACGGGGATGTGCCGCGCGAGCTGTCGCCCCACTGGGAAGGGCTCGGCGGCGGGCCGCGACGCCTGCTGCCCAGTCTGCCGGCCTGGAAGCTGGCCCTGGCCAGCGCCGCGCTGCTGGGCGTGCTGTATGCGAGCCTCGCCTGGCTGCTGGGGACGCAGCGCGACGCGCTGCTGCAGCCCTATCTGCAGGCGGGCAGTCCGGTGATTACCACGCAGTCAGGGACCAAGTGACATGGACATCAAGCAATACGCGGCTCGCGCCGGCCGTTTCCTGGCGCGCACCTGGGTCTGGAGCCTGCTGCTGACGCTGCTCCTGTGCCTGGTGATCTGGGTCGTCGGCCCTTACCTGGCCGTGGCCGAGCACCGTTTCTGGGCATCGCCGGCCAGCCGCCTGGTCAGCATCGTCCTGGCGCTGCTGGCCTGGGGTGCGGCCCTGGCGCTGGCCCGCTGGCGGGACGGGGTGCGCCAGCGCCGCGAACGCAGCGCCGAGGAGGCCCAGGAGCAGCTGCGCCGACAGAGCCTGGTCGGCGAGGAGCAGGCCGAACTGCGCCACCGTTACCGCGAGGCCCTGCGCACCCTGCGGGGACCGGGCGGGCGCTGGCGTGACGAACTGCCCTGGTACCTGCTGATCGGCCCCCAGGGCAGCGGCAAGACCAGCCTGCTGGACTTCTCCGGGCTGGAGTTCCCGCTCAACACCGAGCAGCGCCTGACTCGCGACATGGGCGGCACCCGCTACGCGGAATGGCACTTCGCCGAGCAGGCCGTGCTGATCGACACTCCCGGGCGCTACCTGACCCAGCCCGATCCCTCCGTGGACAGCCTGGGCTGGCAGACCCTGCTGCGCCTGCTGCGGCGCCGACGCAGCCGACCGCTCAACGGCGTGCTGGTCAACCTGCCGGTGGAGACCCTGCGCGGCGGTGACGAGCTGGCCCTCGAACAGCTGGCCCGCCAGACCCGCCAGCGCCTGCAGGAGGTCCGTCAGCACCTGGGGGTCGATGTGCCGGTGTACCTGATCCTCAGCAAGACCGATGCCCTGCCGGGGTTCGCCGAGTCCTTCGATCCGCTGTCCCGGGAGGAAGCCGACCAGGTGCTGGGCATCAGCTTCCGCTCCGATCGCTGTGCGACCGACGCGGCGACCTTGCGCGAGGAATTCGAGCAACTGCTGCGCCGCCTGACCAGCCAGGTCATCCAGCGCATGCATCTGGAACGGGACACCACCCGACGCGGCCGCATCCTGGATTTCCCCCATCAGCTGGGCCGGCTGGGCGAGCCGCTGTGCCTGTTCATCGAGCTGGCCTTCGCCGGCAACCGCTACCAGCGCGCCAGTCAGTTGCGCGGACTCTATCTGACCAGCGCGCCGCAGCTGGACAGCCAGTTCGATCCGCTGACTCTGGGCATCGGCCAGCAGCTGGGTCTGGCGGGCAAGCTGCTGCCCAGCCTGCATATCGGCAAGCCGCGCTTCATTCACGACCTGTTCGCCAAGGTGATCTTCCCGGAAGCCCGGCTGGCCAGCCTGGATGCCGGCACCGCCCGCCAGTTGGCCTGGAGACGGCGCGGCCTGTACGCCGGCGCACTGGGCAGCGTGTTGCTCATGCTGGGGGTATGGCTCAACGCCTTTTCCGACAACCAGGCCCGCCTCGACCAGTTGCGTCGGATTGCCGAGCAACTGCCCCAGGCCCGCGAGCAGTTGCGGCACCGGGCGGACGTGCAGCCGCTGCTGGAGGTTCTGGATGCCAGTCACGCGGCGACGCGGGTCTTCCCCGAGCCTGACGAGGTGCCCCTCGCCAGCCGGGCAGGGCTCTACCAGCGCGGTGCGGTGGAGCCGGTGGTGGGTGCCGCGTACCGGCAGGACCTGTACGACCTCCTGCTGCCCCGGGTCCGTGGCCAACTGGAGGCTCAGCTGCGCGAGCGGGCCGATGATCGCAACAGCCTGCAGGCGAGCCTGCGCGCCTATCTGATGCTCAACCTGCCCGAGCGCCGCGAGGCGGACTTCCTGGCCGACTGGCTGGCCGCGGACTGGGCGCGCCAGTTCCCCGGCGACACCCAGGTTCAGGAGGCGCTGAACGGACATTTCCGTCGCCTGCTGGCCACCCCCTTCCCGGCCCAGCCCATCGACACGCAGCTGGTCGCCCAGGTGCGCCAGATCCTGCGCGCCGAATCCCTGGCCGAGGTGGTGTACCGCGTGCTGCGCGAGCAGGCCGGGCAGTTGCCCGAGTATCGCTTCCATCAGCACCTGGGGCCCCAGGCCACCCTGCTCAACGGCAGCGATCAGGTCATCCCCGGCTTCTATACCCGCCGCGGCTACCAACAGTACCTGCTGACCCAGGGACCGCGCCGGATCGAGGAGATCCTGCGCGACAACTGGGTGCTGGGTGAAGGCGCGGGCCTGAGCGCCCATGACCTGGGCCGCCTGGTGGCCGAGGTGGAGCAGCTGTACTTCCGCGACTACGCCTTCGCCTGGTCCCAAGCACTGGAGCAGCTGGCGCCGGAGACCCTGGGCAACGCGGCCCAGGGCGCACGCATGACGGCCGGCCTGAGCTCACCCGGTTCGCCCCTGCTGCAGTTGCTGCTGCAGATCCGCGAGCACACCCGCCTCGCGCCCTCCTCGCCGCTTGGCGATGTGGCCGACGATGCCTTGTCCACCGTCCCCGGCGCGGCCGCGCTGGCACGCGCGCCCGATGCCTTGGCGGACGGGGCGCGCCGGGCCCTGGATCGCCACTTCGCCCCGCTGCATCGGCTGCTGGACGAGGGCGGCAATCCCGGCCCGGAGCTGAACGCGGTCTTCGCCGACCTGGACGAGCTGCACAGCCTGCTCAACGGCCTGGCGCAGACCAGCCAGCCGGAGCAGACGGCCTATGAGCTGGCCCGGCAGCGCATGAGCGGGCGCAGCGATGCCCTGAGCCAGCTGCGCACCAGCGCCGCGCGCCTGCCCAAGCCGATCCGGGGCTGGCTGGAGGTGCTGGCCGATGACAGCTGGATGCTGGTACTTGCCGATGCCCGCCAGCACCTGAACCAGCGCTATCAGAGCGAGCTGTATGCCTTCTACCAGGACGCGCTGCGCCAGCGCTATCCGTTCGAGGCGCACAGCCAGAGCGAGGTGTCGCTTGCCGACTTCCGGGAATTCTTCAAGAGCAGGGGGGTGGCGGAGCGCTTCTTCGACAACTACCTCAAGCCCTTCGTGACCGGCAGCGGCAACCAGCTGAAGGTACGCCTGGTGGACGGGCGCGGCCTGCCACTATCGCCCCACTTGCTGGCGCAGATGGGCCGCGCCGAGGACATCCGCCGCAGCTTCTTCGCGGAAAACCCGGAAGAGCCCGGCCTGCAGTTCAAGCTGGAGTCCTACCTGCTGGACTCCAACATGCGGCGTGCCGAATTCCGCCTCGGCAACCAGCAGCATGAGTACCGCCACGGCCCCATCGCGCAGACCGCGTTCCGCTGGCCGGATCAGACCCTGGACGGTCGGGCCAGCGTGACCCTCGAGGAGATCGGCGGGCGGCGCATCGCCCTGGAGCGCAACAGCGGGCCCTGGTCGCTGTTCCGGCTGCTCGATCAGCTGCAGGTGGAGCATCACAGTGGCCGGGACGTGCTGCTGATCAAGGCGCACCTGGACGATCGTCGCGCCCAGTACCTGCTGCACAGCCAGCGCTCGCCCAACCCGTTCGATCCGTCGCTGCTGCGTGGCTTCCGGCTGCCGGCGGTGCTGTGATGGCCATCTGGCAGAGCGCCGCGCGCAGCGAGACCGGCAAGGTCAGGCGGCACAACGAGGATGCGCTGCTGTCCGCAGCCAGCCAGGGCCTGTGGGCCATCGCCGACGGCATGGGCGGCCACGCCAACGGTGCCCTGGCCAGCCGCTGTGTGATCGAGGGCCTGGCGGCGCTGCGCCTGAAGGGCAGTCTGCCCGAGCGCATCGCCCAGGTGCGCAACCTGCTGAAGGAGCTGAACCGGCGCCTGGGGCAGGACCTGACCCTGGCCGCCGATCAGCCGGATCCGGTCATGGGCAGCACCGTCGTGGTCCTGCTCATCCAGGGCAATCGGGCCGCCTGCCTATGGGCCGGCGACAGCCGCTGCTACCTGTGGCGTGACCGTCAGCTGTTCCAGCTGACCCGGGACCATTCCCTGGCCCAGCAGCTGGTCGACACCCGCCAGCTCAGTTCCGGCCAGGCCGCCCTGCATCCCGCCTCCCATGCCCTGACCCGGGCGGTAGGAGCAGCCGCCGAGCTGGAACTGGATGTCGTGGAGTTCGAGGTCCTGCGTGATGACCGCTTCCTGTTGTGCAGCGACGGCATCCACCAGGCCTCGCCGCCCGCCGTGCTGGGCGTGGCGCTGGAGGCCGCAACACCCGCACGTGCGGTGGACCTCCTGGTGGATTTCGTCATGCAGGGACCGGCACGCGACAACCTGAGCGCCCTGGTGATCCGTCAGGCAGACGCGGGAGGTGGCCCATGAGCCAGCTGACCGACGCGGACCAGACCTACTTCGCCTTCGCCCCGGCGACACAGCCGCAACAGCAGCGGCGCAAGATCTGCCTGGCGCCGGTGCCGGATCTGCTGTGCAAGCGCTACCGGATAGAGCGCCTGCTGGGCGTCGGCGGCATGGGCGCGGTGTTCCGCGCCCGCGACCTGCTACGCGAGCAGTTGGGCGATCCATCTCCCTGGGTCGCCATCAAGACCCTGAGCAATGAATGCGCGGAATACCCGGACGCGCCCACGCTGCTGCACAGCGAGTTCGTGCGCACGCTGCGCCTGCGCCATCCCGGCGTGATTCGGGCCCTGCACTTCGATATCGACCCGGGCAGCGAGCATCCTTTCATCGTCATGGAGCTGCTCAACGGCCTGACCCTGGACCAGCTGCTGTTGCGCCAGAGCGGCGAGATTCCCTGGCGCGAGGTGCGAGCCATCGGCTGCGATCTCGTGGCGGCCGTCGCCTACTGTCATCTGCAGGGCACCGTGCACGGGGACATCAAGCCCAGCAACATTCTCGTGGGCAACCAGGGGCTACGCCTGTTCGACTTCGGCTTGGGACGCAGCCTGGGGGACGCTCTGCCCAGACTGGACCCGGAGCGCTTCCAGGCCTGGACGCCCCGCTACGCCGCCCCGGAGATTCTCGACGGCGAACCCGTCAGCTGCGCATCGGATGTCTATTCCCTCGGCCGGGTGCTGCTGGAGCTCAGTGGCGCAGGCACCGACCAAACCAGGCGTCGTCACCCCTTGCCCGGGGAGCTCTGGCAATTGCTGAACAGAGCCATTGCCAGTCAGCCGGATCAGCGCTGCACGGCCAGCCAGCTGCTGGCTGCCTGGAAAACCGTCCCTGAGCGCGCTCCGTTGAAGCTGCGGCTGCCAGGCCTGCGGCGCCGCCGCTGAGCCTTTTTCGGGGCAGAAAAGACAGAACCCCAACCCGCTTTAGCGGATTGGGGTTCTGGTTTTGGGTGCTTGACGATGCCCTACTCTCACATGGGGAAGCCCCACACTACCATCGGCGAGGAGTCGTTTCACTGCTGAGTTCGGGATGGGATCAGGTGGTTCCAACTCTCTATGGTCGTCAAGCAATTCGGTTGGGGCATCGCGGTTTAGGCGCTACCCCGAAACGGGTATGTGATGTCTGTCGGCTTTGCGGTTCGTTGCAAATTTTCGGATCTGGTCGACTTCACCATCACCCAATCTGTCTTGCAGATTGTTTGGGTGTTATATGGTCAAGCCTCACGGGCAATTAGTACTGGTTAGCTCAACGCCT
>DATGNS010000004.1:0-3429 GCA_035306625.1 Pseudomonas sp.
TCCACCCTACGGGGTTCGTGCGGGACTTCTGCCTTAGATCACATACCCGCCGATGGCCACGAAGTGCAGCGAGCTGCCACCCACCACGAACAGGTGCCAGATGCCGTGCCAGTGGCGGTAGCGCGTGTCGTACATGAAGAACACAATGCCGGCGGTGTAGACGATGCCGCCGGCCAGCAGCCAGGCGAAGCCCTCGCCGCCCAGGTTGCGCAGCAGCGGGCCGACGGCGATCAGCACGATCCAGCCCATCACCGCGTAGATCACCAGCGACAGCACCCGCGCCTCGGAGCGCGGCTTGATCTCCTGCAGCATGCCGATGATCGCCAGGCCCCAGACGATGCCGAACAGCGTCCAGCCCCAGGCGCCATTGAGCGTCACCAGGCAGAACGGCGTGTAGCTGCCGGCGATCAGCAGGTAGATGGACAGGTGGTCCAGCTTGCGCAGGATGCGCTTCGCCCGCCCGCGCACGCTGTGGTAGATGGTGGAAACGGTATAGAGCAGCAGCAGCGTCACGCCGTAGATGCTGACGCCGACTATCTTCCAGGGGTCGCCGTCCAGGCTGCTCAGCACGATCAGCCAGATCGCGCCGGTAAGGGCCAGCAGGGCGCCGACGAGATGGCTCCAGGCGTTGAAACGTTCACCGCGGTACATGTGTTGCTTTCCTCGAATTTCTTTTCTTCCTAGACCTGCACAGCGGCTTTGCGTTTCGTCATGCATTCCTTGGGCAGAGCTGATTGGGTGCCAGACGGGTGCAAAGCGACCGCTGATTCCCATTTGCCATCGCTCTCGGCAGCCGCTTGCGGGGGCCGGCGAGAGGTGGCCGCTACGCATTCGTTCAGGGATGACGTGGTGGGTCTCGCATGAATCTTTTGCGTAGCTGCAACAGCCTACCCGTTCCCGTCCTGTCTCGCACTCTCGTTGCAGGTGCCGATTCAGACGTCCGCGCGCATGCGGCTGAAAGATCTGGACATTTCCGCAGCGGGATCTTTTGTCAGATTTCGTAACCCGTTCGCCTGGCCCTGGTCCGTAGCGGCGGTGGCCCGGTCATCGAACTGTTCTGAAGCATGACGCGCCGGCTCCGCACCGGCGCGTGTTCTCCTAGCGCTTGGCTTCCACGCCGGGCGCCTCGGAGCGCACCAGGAAGGCGCGGGTCAGTTCCGGCAGGTGATCGCGCAGCCAGTCCGACATGGCCACTTCCTCCTGCAGGATGGCTTCGCAGACCCGCTGGGTCTCGGCGTCCTGGGCGACCCGCGCGGCCTCGATCAAGACCGTGTAGGAGGCGATCTCCATGTTCTCGAACACGTAGCCGCTCATCGCACCCTTCACCACCTCGTCGCTCATCGCCATGCCGGCCACACCCTGGCCGAAGGCCATGACCTTGGCGGACATGTCCTTGAGGGTGGACGGGCTGCTGCCCAGGCGTTGCAGACAGCCTTCCAGCTGGGCGCGCTGCTGCTGGGTTTCCTGCAGGTGCTGCTGGATGCGGGCTCGCAGGTCCGGGTAGTTCTCCAGGCGCTCCACCTGCGAGGTGAGCATCGTCTCGGCCTGCTGCTCCATCGCATGGGCATCGCGCAGCCAGTCGAGCAGGTTTTCTCGTGCGTTGGCCATGGTTCACACCTCCCGAAGCAGTTGAACCCTTGGGAGCGCGGGCTGCGGCGGCGTGTTCAGGAAACAGGACCAATGGAGCGCCGGGCATGCCACCCATCGAATGTCTGCAACTCCGCGGTGCCGGTTCACTCAGCAAGAGGTGCCCTCATGGCCCTTTCACTGACCAACCGGAGGTAGGAATGGACACGCTGACCAGCCTGTTCGATGCCAAAGGGACGCCCCTTGCCAAGCAGAAGTTCACCTGGCGGGAAATGGCCACCAAGCCCATCAGCAAGCTCGACGACGACGCCTTCACCCGGGTGCGCATCATCCTCATGAACGGCATCGAGATGGACGCGCTGCGCC
This sequence comes from Pseudomonas sp., assembly GCA_035306625.1. Classification (GTDB taxonomy): domain Bacteria; phylum Pseudomonadota; class Gammaproteobacteria; order Pseudomonadales; family Pseudomonadaceae; genus Serpens. Next base: position 1,954 of record DATGNS010000004.1, read on the forward strand.
TGAAGAACATCGGCGCGCGCTTCCACGGCCCGCTGCGCGAGGCCCTGGCCCAGGTGCGGCGCGCCGAACAGCACCAGGCCACCATGGTCAACTGGCTGCTCTCGGCCGACCACTCGCCGCTGGAAACCACCATCGCCTACGAGCAGGTGGCCATCGAGGTGACCGCCGCCGTGGCCCAGACCGAACCCGACCCCTACCAGGCGCAGACCTATCGCTTCGGCCTGCTGGAGGACTTCGACCACCTGTACCGCTACTCGGCCATGCTCGACCGCCTGGAGGGCAAGGACGCCAACAACATCCTGCAGGGCTATACCGACATCATCCCCAGCCGGCCGACCACCGAGCACCACCGCGCCCCGGAGGACGACCTGCGCGACAACTACCAGCGCGACCAGGCCGAGCTGATCACCAAGATCCACGCGGCGATGATCACCGCCGCCGAATACCAGACCCACGACTACTACATGACCATCGGGCCGACCTTCGCCGATCCCCTGGCCCGTCAGCTGTACGCCGAGATCGCCTCGGTGGAGGAACAGCACGTCACCCAGTACGGCTCGCTGCAGGACCCGGAAGAGAGCTTCCTGGAGAAATGGCTGATCCACGAGGCCACCGAGGTCTACGCCTACCACAGCTGCATGGAGCAGGAGGAAAACCCGCGCATCAAGGCCATCTGGGAACGCTTCGTGGACTACGAGCTGGGCCACCTGCAACTGGTCGGCGAGCTGTTCAAGAAGCACGAGGGCCGCGACCCGGCGGAAATCATCACCGGCACCGTGCCCCGGCTCATCCAGTTCAAGAGCCAGCGCGACTTCGTGCGCAAGACCCTGGAGGAGGAGATCAACCTGCGCGCCAGGGGCCACGAGTTCGTCGACCGCAAGAACGAAGGCAAGGCCAGCAAGGACTACCGCAAGCAGCTGCACGCCGAAGGCGTGGCCTCCGAGACCGTCTCCGCCGGCTACCAGTGGGCGCCGGGCACCGAGCTCACCCTGAAGAAAGCCTCCTGAGCGGAACCGACCAGAGAACGAAAGCCTTTGAGGACATAGCCATGCAGACCGCAGTGAAGATGGGACACAACCAGACCGGGGCCCAGATGTCGCCCAAGGACAGCGAGGCCCAGGTGAAGGCCACCCAGGAAGTGCGCCCGGACGTGCCGGGCGGCCCCGAGAAGCTCGCCCTGGTGCGCACCGAGGAAGCCGCCCGGGCCGAGCCCATAGGCACCGTGCCGGTGCCCGGCTCGGCCAAGGGCATGCTGAAGACCGCCGTGAACAAGCTGGTCGGCGTCAGCCCCGAGGTGCTGATCGACAAGCTGGGCGAACGCCTGGCTTTCGAACGCGGCGGCGTGCGCCTCTACGACGCCCTGCTGGCCAAGGCCCAGGCCATCGACACCCTGGACAAGTCCATGCTCCAGACCCTGCGGCACTTCCGCGAGGAGGAGGCCGAACACCTGGAACTGGTCAAGGCCGCCATCGAGAA
>DATGNS010000005.1:0-4257 GCA_035306625.1 Pseudomonas sp.
CATGACTGCTCCTCCTTCAGGCTGGGAGACGGGACTGTCGGGCAGGGATAGGCATCTGGTGTGCGCATGAGAAACAGCATGGTCTCGACCATATGCATTCCTTCCTCTTTGATGGGACTGGTGGGCCTGGTCATGAGCCAGTGCCGGTAGAGCCCCGTTAACAGGTTCTGCATGATGCCGGCGGCGCTCCCGGGCGAGACGGCGGGGGACAGCTGCTGCCGTTTGGCTGCCCGCTGGAAACCGTCGAGCAGGGCTTGGCGCAGCTGTCCCGAGGAGTGGAGATGAAAGGCATGGATATCCACCCCCTCGCAGTGGCTGCCATTCAGGATAAAGATGCGATGCGCACGGCGATTGCTGTCGATATCGAGCTCCTCTAGGCCGGCCCGGCACGCCAGCCGGATGGCTTCCAGCGGCATGGCATCGAGCTTGAAGCGCTCGTAGGTTGCCAGGTAGCGCTGGAAGGGCAGACGCGTTGTCTCGAGCAGCTCGCGAATCAGCGCTTCCTTGTTTCTGAAATGGAAATAGAAGGCCCCGCGAGTGAGTCCGGCACGGCGCGAAATGCTCTCGAGAGTCGAGCGGGCGATGCCCTCTTCCAGAAACACCTCTTGGGCAGAGCGCAGCAGGCGCGCTTTCGTGCAGGAGGCATCGCTACGGGTGTCCAGGTGCATCGCCGCATCCTTTTACATCGGTCAAAAGGCATCCGGACGGGTCATGGCATCCATGCCGCCGTCGGCGTGGATCACCGCACCATGGACGAAGCTGGCCATGGGTGACTGGAGAAAGGCGACCAGCGAGGCGATCTCCTCGGGAGTGCCGGCGCGTCCCATGGGGGCGACGAACTCGCGGACCGCCTTGCCGAAGCGGGGGTCCTCCTTGGAGGCCTGATGCAGGGGGGTCTCGACGGCGCCGGGGGCCACCACGTTGAGCCGAATACCCGCCTTGCCCCAGGCCGGTGACAAGCGCCGTGCCAGCCGGGTGACGGCACACTTGGAGGCGGCGTAGACGGCCGACGGCTGGTCGAGCTCCCGGGCCTGGACCAGGGCAGCCTCTTCGTCGCCGTTGAGCATGGTGTCCAGCAGCGGCAGGGGCCTGCCCAGCACGTGGGTGGCGGCGACGGAGCCGATCACCAGGGCGGCGGGGTTCTTGCCTTTGGCCAGCAGGTCATGGAACCCGTCGAGCAGCGCGGTCACGGCGAAGTGGTTCACGCTGACGATCAGGCCCGGGTCCGGGGCGGTCACGCCGACGCCGGCACAGCAGACCAGGCCGTCCAGGCCATCCTTGCAGCGGTCGTGCAGCTCGTCGATGACGCGCTGGCGCTCGTCGGGCTTGGAAAGGTCGGCCTGAATCTCGCAGCCCTCCAGGTCGATGCCGATGACCCGGTGGCCCTGATCTTCAAGGGCCTGGCGGATGGCGCGACCGATTCCCGAGGCGCAGCCGGTGACAACGGTAGTGGGCATAGGGGCTCTCCATGAAGCAGGGGGTGATAGACCATGACTCAGGGGTAATGGGAAAAGTGTGTCGCACGTGATGAAGCGCGTCCTCGTCCAGCGGGACTAGGCCGTTCGCTGGGCCCTGTTGGGGGCGGGCTGCACGATCCGGATCACCCGCTCGGTGAGCAGCAGCGCGACGAGCGGCATCACGCAGCAGAGCAGCAGGGCGTAGCGCAGCGACTCGCTGCCGGCGTGGGGAGCGAGGAGGTCGCTGAGGGTGCCGACCGCCAGGGGGCCAACGCCGACGCCGAACAGGGTGACCGCGATGGTCTGGAAGGCCAGGGCGGTACTGCGGATCGAACTGTCCACGAGCTGGGTCAGGTAGCTCAGGATGGGGCCCACCCACCAGACGGCAAAGAAGCCGTTCAGGGCGCACCACAGCATGGCGGTGGGCACCGGCAGCGGACCGAGCTGAATCAGCGTCTGAGGCGGCCAGAGCAGATACAAAAGCATGCACAGCATGCCGATCAAGTGGCCCAGCTGAGGCAGACGAAGCTGCCAGGCTGGGCCGTGGTGGCTGAAGCGGTCCGCCAGCCAGCCGCTGAAGAGCATGCCGATGGCGGCGGAGCCGCCGCCGATGAAGCCGGCCAGCATCCCCGCTTCGCGCAGGCTGAGACCGTGGCTGCGCACCAGGAAGGTGGCGTTCCACATGCCGTAGGCGTTGGCGCCTAGGGTGGTGACGGCGCTGGTGATGATCAGCAGGCGGTAGGCGGGGCGCGACCAGAGATCGGCAAGGCTCGCCCTGAGCCCCTGCAGGGGCAGGCTCAGCCGCGAGGCAACGTCATGGGCGCCACGCTCGGGCTCGCGCACCAGGGTGGCGAAGATCAGGGCCAGCCCCATGGCGGGCAGGCCCACCAGCACGAAGGCGGTACGCCAGCCGTGCAGTCCGACCAGCCAGGCGCCGAGACTCATGGCGACGATGGCCGCCAGGGTGGGCGCCGAGGTGAAGCAGCTGATCGCCAGTGCCCGCCGCTCGGGCGGATAGAGATCCGCGATTAGCGACAGGGAGGTGGCGGTCACCGGCGCCTCGAAGATCGCCACCAGCATGCGGGCCAGCACCAGGACCACAAAGCCGGTGGCCAGGCCCCCCAGCAGGGTGGCGACACCCCAGCAGAGCGCGCAGATCGCCAGCAGCCGCGTGCGCGGCATGCGGTCGGCGAGGCGCCCGGCCCAGAGCCCCACGCTGGCATAGATCAGGGCAAAGGCCAGGCCGGTGACCAGTCCCATGGCGGTATCGCCGACCCCGAACTCTGCCTTGATGGGCTCGATCATGACCGCCAGGATCTGGCGGCCGATGAAGGTATCGATATAGAGCAGGGTCAGGAGCAGCAGCAGGCCGTGACGCCGCCAGGCCACCGGAATCGCCATACTAGCTGACCTGCCGCTGGCGTTCGCGGGCCATAGAGAGGGCCGTATCCTCGATCATGTCCTCCTGGCCGCCCACGGTGCCGCGGCGGCCGAGCTCCACCAGAATGTCGCGGGCCGGCACACCGTACTTCTTCTCGGCGCGCTGGGCGAAGAGCAGGAAGGAGGAGTAGACGCCGGCATAGCCCAGGGTCAGCGCATCGCGGTCGACGCGGATCGGCTGGTCCATCAGCGGCACGACCCGGTCTTCGGCGACATCCATCAGCGCGAAGAGATCCACGCCATGGCTGACCCCCATGCGCTCCAGTACCGCCACGAAGACCTCCAGAGGCGTGTTGCCCGCGCCGGCGCCGAGGCCCGCCGCCGAGCCGTCGATGCGCGAGGCGCCCGCCTCGATGGCGGCCAGGGAGTTGGCGATGCCCATCCCCAGGTTGTGGTGGCCGTGAAAGCCGACCTCGGTCTCCGCGTTCAGCTCGGCGCGCAGCAGGCCGATCCGGGCGGTGACGTCGTCGGGCAGCATGTAACCCGCCGAGTCGGTGCAGTAGATGCAGTTGGCGCCATAGGCCTCCATCAGCCTGGCCTGTTCCAGCAACTGCTCCGGCGTGATCATGTGCGCCATCATCAGAAAGCCGACCGTGTCCAGGCCCTGCTTGCGGGCCAGGCCGATGTGCTGCTCCGAGACGTCGGCCTCGGTGCAGTGAGTGGCGATACGCAGGGTCGTGACGCCGCAGTCCTGAGCCATGCGCAGGTGGTCGGTGGTGCCGATGCCCGGCAGCAGCAGCGCCGAGATCCGCGCCTGGGTCATGCGCGGTACCACGGCGCGCAGGTACTCCTCGTCGCTGTGGGCGGGGAAGCCGTAGTTGAGCGAGGCGCCGCCCAGGCCGTCGCCGTGGGTCACCTCGATCAGCGGGATGCCGGCCTGGTCGAGGCCGGTGGCGATATCCACCATCTGATCCAGGGTGATCTGATGCTGCTTTGCATGCATGCCGTCGCGCAGCGACATGTCATGCAGGATGACGTTCTTGCCTTGCAGGTTCATGGGGTCTCCTCAGGCATCAGCGGTGTGCAGGGAAAGGGTGCCGGCCAGCATCTCCTGGGCGAAGCTTTCCGCGGTGCGGGTGGCCGAGGCGGTCATGATGTCGAGGTTGCCGGCGTAGCGCGGCAGGAAGTCGCCCAGGCCCTCCACCTCGAGAAAGATCGAGACCTTGCGGCCGTCAAACACCGGGCCGTTCTTGAGCTGATAGCCGGGAACATAGCGCTGCACCTCGGCGATCATCTCCTGCACCGAGCGGGTGATGGCGTCCCGGTCGGGCTCCTCGGCGGTCAGGCAGTGGATGGTGTCGCGCATGATGATCGGCGGCTCGGCGGGGTTGATCACGATGATCGCCTTGCCCTGCCGGGC
>DATGNS010000006.1:0-6974 GCA_035306625.1 Pseudomonas sp.
CACATCAGCGCCACGCCTTCCTGGGAGGACAAGGAGAATTCCTGCAGCAGTCCCTGCACCAGCCCGGCGCGGCCCATGCCGGCCTTCTGGTTGCGCAGGTTTTCCGCCAGCCGGTAGGCCAGACTGCTGGCCTTGGTGCTCAGGTCGGTAGGCAGGCGCGCCGGTTCCAGCAACATGGCAACCATTTCCGGCTCAGGGCGCCGGTAGGCAGCGGTGATGGCCTCGCGCAGCACGGACTGCGGGTGCACGCTCTCGGCGAAGGCCAGGAACGGCTGTGGCCGGGCGGCCTCCTCGGGCGCTTCCTCTTCGACGTCCTCGGCGGGCCCTTCCTCGTCGGTTTCCGGATATTCGCCCCGCTCGATCTGTTCCAGGTAGCGATGGATGGCCTGGCGGACCAGCCAGTGGGGCGTGCGATCGGTACGCTGGGCGGCGGCTTCGAGCCGTGTGCGGGTGGTGTCGTCGAGTTTCACGCCAAAGGTGCTGCTCATGCTCTGCCCTCCGAACCCTGCCTGCCCGAACCCCGGCGCTTGCCGGCCAGCGGCCCGGCTGCCTATCCAGTGTAGCTTTCGGGGAGTGGGCGGGATGGCCACGGACCGGCAGGGATGTCCGGTTCGTGTCAGCCGGCGCGGCGGAAGGTCAGGTTGATGCGCTGCGCGCCCAGCCGCGGATGGCGGCCTTCCTTGAGCGCCAGCACGCCGTGGTAGCGCAGGCGGTCCGCGCCGCCCCAGACCAGCACGTCGCCGTGCAGCAGCGGGACGCGTTCCGGTTTGTCGGCGCGGCGCGTGCCGCCGAACTGGAAGGTCGCCGGCAGGCCCAGGGACACCGAGACGATGGGCTGGGTGAAGTCGCGCTCGTCGCGATCCTGGTGCAGGGACAGGCGCGTCCCGGGCAGGTAGCGGTTGATCAGGCAGGAATCGGGATGGAAGGCCGGGAAGCCGGCCGCGACGGCGGCCTGTTCGGCCAGCTCGCGGAAGGGCTCGGGCAGGGGTGGCCAGGGCTGACCGCTGTCCGGATCGAGCGGGCTGTACCGGTAGCCGTGACGGTCGCTGATCCAGCCGAGCGGGCCACAGCTGGTCTGCGCCACGGACATGCGCAGGCCACCGGGCGTGAACATGTGCCGGAAGGGCGCCGCCGTCTCGATGCGCGACAGCTCGGTCAGCAGGGCATCCAGCCAGGGTTCGGCAAAACCGCGCAGCAGCCAGGTGGCGGGGCCGAGCCGGAGGCGTCCGCACTGGAGGGGTTCGCTGAACAGGTCATCCATCATCATGACCGGCCCTCGCGCAACTGCGGGTAGGGACAGTGTAGGAACCGCCGCGACCCACGACGCGTCGCGGCGGACACCTCAGCGCGGCAAGCCGAGGTTGTTCCAGATGGCCAGGCAGGGGTCGGCCTGGTTGAGGGCGTAGAAGTGCAGACCGGGCGCGCCGCCGGCCAGGAGCTTCTCGCACATCTCGGTCACCACCTGCTCGCCGAAGGCCTGGATGCTGGCCACGTCGTCGCCGTAGGCCTCCAGCTGCTTGCGGATCCAGCGCGGAATTTCCGCGCCGCAGGCGTCCGAGAAGCGCGCCAGGCTGGTGTAGTTGATGATCGGCATGATGCCCGGCACGATCGGCAGGTCCACGCCCAGCTTGCGCACACGCTCGACGAAGTGGAAGTAGCTGTCGGCGTTGAAGAAGTACTGGGTGATGGCGCTGTCGGCGCCGGCCCTGGCCTTGCGCACGAAGTTCTGCAGGTCGTCCTCGAAGCTGCGCGCCTGCGGGTGCATTTCCGGGTAGGCGGCCACCTCGATATGGAAGTGGTCGCCGGTTTCGGCGCGGATGAACTCCACCAGCTCGTTGGCATAGCGGAAGTCTCCGCTGGCCAGCCCCATGCCGGACGGCAGGTCGCCGCGCAGGGCGACGATGCGGCGGATGCCGGCTTCCTTGTAGGTTTCGAGCAGGGCACGCAGGTCGGCCTTGCGGTCGCCGACGCAGGACAGGTGCGGCGCGGTGGGCACGCCCACCTGGCGGTCCAGGGTCAGCACGGTGTTCAGGGTGCCGTCGCGGGTCGAGCCGCCGGCGCCGTAGGTGCAGGAGAAGAAGTCCGGCTGGCACTCGGCCAGACGACGGGCGGTGACGAGCAGTTTTTCATGCCCGGCTTCGGTCTTCGGCGGGAAGAACTCGAAGCTGTAGCGGCGTTCCTGGGACATGGAATGAGTCCTTTGAAGCGCAGGAGCGGGCCGGCCGCCGAGCGGCCTGGCCTGCCTGCGAAAGCAATCAGTAACGGTAGGTATCCGGCTTGAACGGACCTTCCACGCTCACGCCGATATACTCGGCCTGCTGCGGGGTCAGCCGGGTGATCACGCCACCGAAGCCCTTGACCATTTCCAGCGCCACTTCCTCGTCCAGCTTCTTGGGCAGCACTTCGACGCTGATGTGCTTGGCCTTCTCTGCGGCCGGCAGGTCGGCGAATCGGCGCTGGTACAGGTGGATCTGCGCCAGCACCTGGTTGGCGAAGGAACCGTCCATGATGCGGCTCGGGTGGCCGGTGGCGTTGCCCAGGTTCACCAGGCGGCCCTCGGAGAGCAGGATCAGGTAGTCGTCATTGGTCGGGTCGACGGTCTTGCCGGTGCGGTGGACCTTGTGCACCTGCGGCTTGACCTCTTCCCAGCCCCAGTTGGCGCGCATGAAGGCGGTGTCGATCTCGTTGTCGAAGTGGCCGATGTTGCACACCACGGCGCGCTTCTTCAGCGCCTTGAGCATGCCGGCGTCGCACACGTTGGTGTTGCCGGTGGTGGTGACGATCAGGTCGATCCTGCCCAGCAGCGCCTTGTCGATGCAGGCGTCGGTGCCGTCGTTGATGCCGTTGATGTACGGGGACACCACTTCGAAGCCGTCCATGCAGGCCTGCATGGCGCAGATCGGGTCGACTTCCGAGACCTTGACGATCATGCCTTCCTGGCGCAGGGACTGGGCCGAGCCCTTGCCCACGTCGCCGTAGCCGATCACCAGCGCCTGCTTGCCGGACAGCAGGTGGTCGGTGGCACGCTTGATGGCGTCGTTCAGGCTGTGGCGGCAGCCGTACTTGTTGTCGTTCTTGCTCTTGGTCACCGAGTCGTTGACGTTGATGGCCGGGACTTTCAGGGTGCCGTTCCTGAGCATCTCCACCAGACGGTGCACGCCGGTGGTGGTCTCCTCGGTGATGCCGTGGATCTTCTCCAGCATCTGCGGATACTTCTGGTGCAGGATCGCGGTCAGGTCACCGCCGTCGTCCAGCACCATGTTGGCGTCCCACGGCTTGCCGTCCTTGAGGATGGTCTGCTCGATGCACCATTCGTACTCCTCCTCGGTCTCGCCCTTCCAGGCGAACACCGGGATGCCGGCGGCGGCGATGGCGGCGGCGGCCTGGTCCTGGGTGGAGAAGATGTTGCAGCTCGACCAGCGCACTTCGGCGCCCAGGGCCACCAGGGTCTCGATGAGCACGCCGGTCTGGATGGTCATGTGGATGCAGCCGAGAATCCTGGCGCCCTTGAGCGGCTGGGCAGCGGCGTACTTGCGGCGCAGGCCCATCAGCGCCGGCATTTCCGATTCGGCGATGGTCAGTTCCTTGCGGCCCCAGTCGGCCAGGGAAATGTCGGCAACCTTGTAGTCGGTAAAACCGGCGGGCGTCATGACAGCGCTCATGCAGAGTCTCCATTCGTAGTGTGCGAATGGGCGCCGTTGATGCGTTTCGGGAAAACGCCCCGTTCGAGCCTGACGGGCGGTTCCCGGTGGGGAACAGCCCGCTGCAGCGCCCCTCGGACGGGTGGCGGGACACGACCGGAGCGGAGCCGGTCGCGAAAAATTGTCGGCGATTATAGCGGCAGCCAGGCGCCGACCCAAGCCCGGCCGGCCGCCGCGTCGAACCGACGGGCCGGCGGTGGGCTCGAACCTTCAACCACCGCCGGAGGACACCGCCATGATCCGCCCCGCCCTGCTGCTCGCTTCCCTGCACTGCGCCACGGCGTTCGGTGCCGCCTGCTATGTGAGCGAGGAGACCTCGGGCACCCTGCCCGACCCGGTGACCCCCGCCAAGTGCTTCTACTTCGAGGGCATGGACGACGTGGAGGCCATGCAGTGGGCCTGCCGCGACAAGACCGACGTGGGCCTGACCGGGCGCCAGCAGCACCAGAGCTGTCCGCAGGGCGCCATGGCCCGCTGCACCGCCCCGATGACGCCGGAGACCCTGGCCAACGAGCAGGCCTTCGGCGAACGCAATCCGGGGGACGCGCTGCCGGCCACCCTGCCCGACGGGGCGCGCATCGTGACCCTCTACTACCAGGTCACCGACCGGGAACAAGCGAAGCTCGACTGCGAGAAGACCGGCGGTCGCTGGGAATAGCCCGGAAAAGACCTGACATCATCCGGGGCTTTCCTTGGCGGGCGGGACGGGGATAATCACCGGCTGGTTCCTTTCCGCACCAAGGTTTTGCTTCATGACGTCGAACAAGGTTGTAGGCCTGCTGGTGGTTGCCACCCTGCTGCTGGCCGGTTGTGAGCGTATCGATCCGAATTCCCCCCTTGGCCAGCGCAAGGCCATCTTCAAGGACATGATGAAGACCAGCGAGGATCTGGGCGGCATGCTGCGCGGCCGACTGATCTTCGACGAGGAGAAGTTCGTCGCCGGTGCCCAGCACCTGGACGTCATCAGTCGCCAGCCCTGGCAGCACTTCCCGCAGGTCAAGGACAGCGAGCGCACCTCCGCCCGCGACGATGTCTGGCAGCGCCAGGAGCGCTTCAACGAACTGGCCCGCGCCCAGGAGGAAGCCACCGCCGCTCTGGTGGCCGCCACCACCCGGCGCCCGCTGGAACCCAGGGACCTGATGGCACCGATGCAGCGCGTGGAAGACGCCTGCGAGAGCTGCCACAAGGAATTCCGCGCGTACTGATCGACGCGCCCCCGACAGGAGCGGCTTCAGCCGCGCCCTCCCTGCGACCACTTCGAAGCAGCCGCTTCTGCGACGCTTCCCTCAATCCGGCGTATGCGCGCGCGGCGGCAGTGGCCCACCGCTGCCGTCGTGCCTGCCCAGTTGCAGGAAGATGGCCGCGGCGAGCGTGGACAGCCCGCCCAGGCACAGGAAGGTCCACTGGAAGGCGGCGAGCACTTCGCGTTCCGGACTGCTGAAACCGCCCAGCAGGGCCGCCGCCGAGGCCACGCCCAGGCCCATGGCCAGTTGCACCACCACGGCCAGCAGGCTGTTGCCGCTGCTGGCCTGCTCGTCGCGCAGGTCGATCAGGGCGATGGTGTTCATGGCGCTGAACTGCAGCGAGTTGCAGGCGCCGATCAGCGCCAGCTGTGCCAGCAGCAGCACCAGCGGGCTGTCCGCATCGGTGGTGCCGAGACTGGCGATCAGCAGCCCGAGCAGCAGGGTGTTGGTCACCAGCAGGCGGCGGTAGCCGAAGCGGTCGATCAGCCCCTTGGCGAGCGGCTTGATCGCCATGGCCGCCAGCGCCAGCGGGATCATGCTCATGCCCGCCTCGGCCGGCGAATAGCCCAGCGCCACCTGCAGCAGCAGCGGCACCAGGAACGGCAGCGCGCCGCTGCCCAGGCGGCCGAACAGGTTGCCGAGAATGCCCACCGCGAAGCTGCGGGTGTGGAACAGGGTCGGTGAGAACAGCGGCCGCTCGATGCGCCCGGCGCGCAGCCAGTAGGCGGCCAGGCAGGCCGCGCCGCCGAACAGCAGCAGCATCACCCGGGCATGGGGCATGTGCAGGTCGCCCAGCCCTTCCAGGGCGATGGTGATCTGCAGCATGGCGGCGCCGAACAGCACGAAGCCCAGGGTATCGAAGCCGCTGCGCTGCGCGCCGCGCAGGTCGGGCATGAAGCGCAGGGCGAACCAGGCGCCCAGGGCGCCCACCGGCAGGTTGATGAGGAAGATCCAGTGCCAGCTGGCGTATTCCACCAGCCAGCCGCCCAGGGTCGGCCCCAGCAGCGGGCCGATCAGGCCGGGAATGGTCACCAGGCTCATGACCCGCACCAGCTCGCTGCGCGGATAGGCGCGCAGCACCACCAGGCGGCCCACCGGCATCATCAGCGCGCCGCCCAGGGCCTGCACGATGCGCGCGCCGATCAGTTGCGTGAGGCTTACCGACAGGGCGCACAGCAGCGAGCCGAGGGAGAACAGCAGGATGGCGCTGAAGAAGGTGCGCCGGGTGCCGAAGCGGTCGGCGATCCAGCCGGAGGCGGGGATCAGCAGCGCCACGGTGAGCATGTAGGCGATCACCACGCCCTGCATGCGCAGGGGGTCCTCGGCCAGGTCGGCGGCCATGGCCGGCAGGGCGGTGTTGAGGATGGTGCCGTCCAGGGTCTGCATGAAGAACGCCACCGCCACCAGCCAGGGCAGGATTCGCGCGGTTCGGGCATCGAGTGGCGTGGAAATCATGGAAGCTTCCGGAACGGGGCAGGTCAGTTTACCGGCGAACCGACGCCGCATGTCGATTGAGCGGTTCTATTGGAACCCTTGAGTCACTAAAATATCTTTTCGCCATCATAGATGGCAGATTGCCGCAGTCGACGCCGCAATGGCGCCCCCTGATTTCGCGTGAGGCCTGTCATGTTGTCCCGTCTCTCCATACGCCGCACCCTTGCCCTGTCCTTTGGCTCCATACTCGCCGCGCTGTTCGCCTTCAGCCTGTACCTGCAGCTGGGCATCGGCCGCACCGGCACGCAGCTGGAAAGCCTGGTCGAGCGCAACGTCAGCCTGCTCGACACCATCTCCCACCTGCGCTACAGCACCGTCACCTACCGCCGCTTCGCCCTGGACTTCGGCCTGACGGTCAATCCCGCCGAGCATCAGGTGATCCTGGAGAAGGTGGAGACCAACAACCGCGCGGTGGAGCGCTACCTGCGCCAGATGGAGACGCTGGCCAGCACCCCGGCCCTGCAGCGCTTCATCAGCGACTTCCGCGCCGGCATGCAGGACTACCACCGCATGCAGGACAACTACATCGCGCTGA
>DATGNS010000007.1:0-12387 GCA_035306625.1 Pseudomonas sp.
ATGACCACCGCTGAGGCCTCGAAATACAGGTGCGGTGTCTGGCCGGCCGGGGTGGCCCACCAGTGGTAGAGGCTCAGGCCGTAGCCGGCGCTGGTGCCCAGGGCCACCAGCAGGTCCATGTTGCCCGCCCCGGCGCGCACCGCCTTCCAGGCGGCCCGGTAGAAGCGCGCGCCGAGGAGGAACTGCACCGGGGTGGCCAGCAGGAACTGCGCCCAGGCGGGCAGCATCCAGTGCCGGCCGAACAGATCGCCGAACATGGGAATCACCAGTGGCGCGGCGAGCAGCAGGGCGAGGATCACCATCAGCCGCTCGCGGCGCAGGCGCTGCTCGGCATCCCCGCCGGCGACGCTGTCCGGGCCCGTCGGGGTGGCCCGGTAGCCGGCCTTCTCGACGGCGGCGATCAGCTCGGCGTCGCCGACCTCGCCGATCAGTTGCACATGGGCTCGTTCGCCGGCCAGATTGACGCTGACCGAGCGCACGCCGGGCACCTTGCCCAGGGCGCGCTCCACGCGCCCGGCGCAACTGGCGCAGGTCATGCCGGCGATGGCCAGTTCCAGGGTGCGGCAGGGCACCTGGTAGCCGGCCTTCTCGATGGCCGCGATCAGTTCCTCCAGGGCGATACCATCGCTTTCCACGCGGGCGTGTTCGCTGGCCAGGTTGACCTCGGCATGACGCACGCCGCTGAGCTTGTTCAACGCGCGTTCGACTCGGCCGGCGCAGCTGGCGCAGGTCATGCCGCTGACGGGAATATCGAGGGTGGCGGGCATGGGGTTCCTCCTTGCGAAGTCACCCTATGTTCGACCTTGACCTTATGGCAAGGTCAAGCGCGTTCCCGGATCAGTCCGCGGAACAGGGCGTCGAAGATCGCCGCGCCATCCGTTTGCGGGTCGAGGCACTGCGGATCGCGCAGCAGGTCGTTGATCAGCCCCAGCAGCAGGGCATGGACGGCGCGCGCGGCCTGGCGCGCGGAGATGCCCGGGTGCAGCTGGCCATGGCGTTCTGCCTCGGCCAGCAGGCGCTCGAACACGTCGACCACCTGCTGGATGAACTGGTTGTGACGATCCATGGCCGGGCGCAGCTCGTCGGTGACTTCGCAGCGCTGCATGAGAATGGTGAGAATCTGCCGCTTCTGTTCGTTCTGCATCAGGTTCTGCAAGGCCAGGATGCACATGTCGCGCAGCGAGTTCACCGACAGCTGCGGATCGCTGCTGAGCTTCTCGGCGATCTGCTCGGGCGGCAGGCGCACCTGGTTGAGCATGGCGTTGAACAGGTCGGCCTTGTTCTGGAAGTGCCAATAGACGGCGCCACGGGTGACCCCGGCGGCGCGGGCGATGTGCTCCAGGCTGGTGTGGGCAACGCCGCGCTCGAGGAACAGGCGCTCGGCGGCGTCCAGGATGGCGGCACGGGTTTTCTCGGCATCTTCTTTGGTTCGGCGCATGGGGGAGGTGCTGCAAGCCTCGGATAAAGAAACATGGAGAGCATTGTCGATTCGGCATTTACAATCGTCAATGTATGTAAGAGAGTCGCCGCCTTTTCCTTCTCTTTCGGGGAGCTTTCCGTGCCTTTGCGTCTGTTGCTGATCCTCGGAGCCCTGTCGGCCTTCGGCCCGCTGGCCATCGACTTCTATCTGCCGAGCTTTCCCACCCTGGCCGAGGCGTTCGGCACCGATGTGGAGCACGTGCAGCAGTCGCTGGCGATCTACTTCATCGGTCTGGCCTGCGGGCAGCTGCTCTACGGTCCGCTGGCCGATCGCTATGGCAGGCGCGGGCCGTTGCTGTTCGGCGTCGGTCTGTTCGTGCTCAGCTCCCTGGCCTGCGCCCTGGCCTGGAACCTGGACGCGCTGCTCGTTGCGCGCCTGGCCCAGGCTCTGGGCGGCTGTGGCGGCATGGTGGTGTCGCGGGCGGTGGTGCGCGACCTGTGTGAGCCCCGGGACGCCGCCAAGGTGTTCTCGCAACTGATGCTGGTCATGGGCGTGGCGCCCATCCTCGCCCCGCTGGCCGGCGGCCTGCTGCTGCAGCTGTTCGGCTGGCAGTCGATCTTCTACTGCCTGACGCTGTTCAGTGCCCTGGTAGGCCTCGGGTTGTACTGCTGGCTGCCGGAAACCCTGCCGGAAACGGGCGAACGGCTGGCCCTGCGCGGCAGCCTGGGGCGCTACCTGCGGCTGTTCGGCGACCGGGAGTTCCTGGCCTTCGCCCTGGCCGGCGGCCTGTCCATGGCCGCCATGTTCGCCTATGTGGCCGGCTCGCCGTTCGTGTTCATCCAGCTGTACGGGGTGCCCGCCGAGCACTATGGCTGGCTGTTTGGCACCAATGCCATGGGCTTCATCCTGGCCGCCCAGGTCAATGCCTGGCTGATGCGCTTTCGCGGGCCGGGCTTCTGGCTGCGGCGGCTGAGCGCCCTGTTCCTGCTCTGCACGCTGGCGTTGCTGGCCGCAGCCGCCTGGTCAGCGCCCCTGTGGCTGCTGATGGTGCCCCTGTTCATCGCCATGGGCTGCCTGGGCTGCATCCTGCCCAATGCCGGCGCCTGCGCCATGGCCCGCCAGGGGGCCCAGGCGGGCAGTGCGTCGGCGCTGATGGGCAGCTTGCAATTCATCATCGCCGCGGTGGCCAGCAGCCTTGTCGGCGTGCTGCACGATGGCAGCGCGTTGCCGATGGCGCTGGTCATTGCCGGCTGCGCCTCCCTGGCGGCGCTGGCCGCCTGGTACAGCGGGCAGGTGGAGGCCCGCTGACCGAACTCACGGGGCTGCGGGGATCGCCAGGTGCTCCGGCTGCGCCCCCACCCGGAACTGCTGGCAGAGCGTGCGCAGCTGTTCGGCCAGGCGTTCCAGGCGCTGGCTGTCCTCCGCCACCCGATCGGCCTCGTTGCGGGTATGGTCGGCCACCGAGCCGATCTCCTCGACCAGGCGGGTCATTTCACCGGCATTGGCCAGCTGTTCCCGGGTGGAAACGCCGATCACGCTGATGGCCTCCACGGAGCGGTGGATGCCCGCCAGCAGCCGGGCGGTCTGCTCGGTGCGCTCGACGCAGCCCTCGACCCCCTTGCGGCTCTGTTGCATGGCATTGGCCGCCTCGGCCGAGCTCTGCTGCAGGTGCTCGATGATGGCGCGGATTTCCTCGGTGGCCTGCTGGGTACGGCGTGCCAGCTGGCGTACCTCGTCGGCCACCACTGCAAAGCCGCGACCGTGCTCGCCGGCGCGGGCGGCCTCGATGGCGGCGTTGAGGGCCAGCAGGTTGGTCTGCTCGGCGACCTGGTTGATCACCTCGACCACGCGACTGACCTGCTGAGAGTCGGTGGCCAGTCCCTGCACGATTACCGCGCACCCCTCCAGCTCGGTTGCCAGTTCCCGGATGTCGGCCTGGGCAGTGCTGATCGCCTGGATTCCGGCGGCCGCATCCATGTTGGCGGCCTGGGCGCTGGCTGCGGCGCGTTCGGTGTTTTCCGACACCTGCAGCACCGCATGGCTCAACTGCTCGACCGTCTCGCGCAGCTGGTTGGCGCCATTCTGCAGGTCGGCGGTGCCCAGGTGCAGCTGGCTGGTGCTGCGCGCCAGCCGGGTGCTGGTGCCGTGCAGTTCCTCGCCGGCGCCGACCACGCGGCTGACCATGCGATTCAGTTCGTCCAGGAAGCGGTTGAAGCGGCGGATCGGCTGCGCCAGCGCCTGGCTGCGGTAGGTGAGATCGATGGGCTGGCCGTCCTGCAGCAGGTGGGTCGAGGCCTGCTGGAGCTGCTCGCCGACCACGGCTTCGTCTGCCGCGTGGCGGGCCAGGATGATCAGGATCAGGGTCTCCACCACCACGTAGCCGGCGTGGATCAGAACGATCGGCCAGCCGGCGTCCGCGCCGACCAGGAAGATGCTGGTGCCGCTTTGCTGGAGCAGGAAGAAGACCACGTGGTGAACCGCGATGACGGCGGCGGCGACCAGGATCGGCACCCAGTCGCGGTAGTACAGCAGGACCGCCAGCAGCACGAAGACGCCGAAGTGCATTTCGATGGTGCCGTGGCTCTGCTGGATGTGCACCGCGGCCAGCAGCATGAAGCCGATGCCGATCAGGCAGCGAAAGCCGCGGGTGCCGCCGATCAGCCTCTGGAGTAAGCTCAGGGTAACGGCCGTGCCGCCGGCCACGATCAGGGCAAGGGCCAGTGTTCCCTTCCAGAAGGCCAGGGCGAGGGCGAAAATCGCCATTACCCATACTACTTTGAGCATCAGGCGATCGGCTTGGTAAGAGAACTCGCTAGGCATGAATGACTCCTTTTATTCTTATTCAATGTCCTTTTGATATCAGTTTTATTGAATCGCCTGTGGATGTCTACAGATGTCTGCATAATCCCTACTAAACAAGTGGTTATCGCGGCATGATCGCTACCGATCGCCATTCGCCAGCACTGCTCTGGGCGCTCAGCCTGCTGGTGGTCCTGGGCGTGCAGCTCTGCGGGTTGCACCATGGTCAGGCCAGTGGCCTGGCGCTGAGCGGCCTGCGCGGCGGCTATTGCTCGGTCGAGCCTGCGGGCTTCGCGCCCTTCGCGATCGACCAGGCCCGGGCCGATGACGAGTGGCGCTGCCCCCTGTGCCAGACGCCCGCCTCGCTCGGCGCCGGTTGGTCGGCGGAGCCGTGGCTGCGCAACGACAGATTGCCGGCCCGTCCAGGCCGGCCCAGGCTGCGCTGCCAGCGGCGGCGCGAACGACCCTCCTGGCCACGGGCGCCCTGATCCTTGCGGTTGTGCATGACCAAGCCATCAACCGAACAAGGATCAAGACATGACCGTTACCTATCGTGTGCTGCTGGGCGCAGCACTCTGCACTTTCTCCGTCTGGGTCAGTGCCCAGTCCCTGCACGTGGAAAATCCCTGGTCGCGAGCCATGCCGCCGACCGCGCCGGCCGCCGCTGCCTATTTCGAACTGCATAACACCGGCGCGCAGGCGGATCGCCTGGTCGGTGCGCGCACGCCGATTGCCGGCAAGGCGGAAGTCCACGAGCACGCCCATGTGGATGGAGTGATGAAGATGCGCGAGGTTGCCGGCGGCGTGCCGGTGGCCGCGGACGAGCGGGTGAGCTTCAGGCCCGGCGGCTATCACGTGATGTTCTTCGAGCTGCCCCGGCAACTGGCCGAAGGTGAGCAGTTCCCCCTGACACTGCTCTTCGAGCAGGCCGGCGAGGTCACCGTGCAGGTGCCGGTGCTGCGCACGGCACCGGCCGGGCAGAACATGCACCATCATCACTGAGCAGACGGGCGGCGTCGCACCCGGCGGCGCCGCCTTGCTTCAGCTGTCCTGCAGGAGAATGCGGCCGCGGCTGAGATCGGCCAGCTGGCGCTGCAGTTGCTCGCGGCGTTCGGCGCTGACCTGGAACAGCAGCTCCACGCCGTCGGCCAGATAGCGCTCCTCATCAATCAATGCCTGGGCTTCTGCCAGCCGCTGGCGCACCAGGGCATGCTCGGCGAAGGAGCAGTGGCAACGGAACGCCTGTCGCGCAATGACCTGCTGGCGCTCGCCGGCCTGCAGGCACTTGGCCGCGCAGCCACCGTAGGCGCGCACCAGTCCACCGGTGCCGAGCAGGATGCCGCCATACCAGCGAATCACCAGCACCACTACCTGATCGAAATCCTGTCCCTCGATGGCGGCGAGGATCGGTCGTCCGGCCGTGCCGCCGGGTTCGCCGTCGTCGTTGAAGCGGTACTGCTGGCCGATCTTCCAGGCCCAGCAGTTGTGGGTAGCATCGGGTGCGCTGTGCGCGGCGATGAACCGCTGGGCTTCGGCTGCGTCGGCCACCGGGGCGGCCAGGGCCAGGAAGCGGCTCTTGCGGATCTCCTCCTGGTAGCTGCAGGAGGCGGTAAGGGTCCAGGTCATGCGGGTACGTCGGATTGGGTGGCGGCCAGGGCCGCGAGGAAATCGTCGAGGATCAGCTGTGGGCGACGACCCTTGCGGGTCACCACCACCAGTTGCAGATCGTGGCTGTGCTCATCCGGGCGGATGGCTCGCAGTGTGCCAGCTTCCACCCAGTGGCGGGCGTAATGGTCGGGCAGGTAGCCGATATAGCGCCCGGTAAGGATCAGGAAGGCCATGCCCTCGCGGTCCGAGGCGCTGGCCGTGCAGCGCAGTGCCCGGTAGTGCCGCTGCACCTCGGGCGGCAGGCGGAAGGTCGGGGCGATGGCGTCCTGGCGGGCCAGCAGGGCGTCGTCGATGGCATCGTCGTCCAGGGCGAACAGCGGGTGTCCGACGGCGCAGTAGAGTAGCGCGCGCTCCTCGTACAGCGGCTGGTAATCCAGCCCGCTCAGCGCGCCGGCCTGGGGTACCACGCCCACCTGCAGGCGGCCATCCAGCACGCCCTGTTCCACCTCGGCCGGGGGAATCATGCGGATATGGATCTGCACGTTCGGGCCGCGCTCCTTGAGAGCCGCCAGGGCGTGGGTGATGCGCATGTGCGGCAGGGTCACCAGGTTGTCCGGCAGCCCGATGTGCAGCTCGCCGCGCAACTGGTTGTGCAGGGCGTTGACCTCGTCACGAAAACCTTCCAGCGCGCCCAGCAGCCGCAGGGTGGCCTGATACACCTCGCGCCCTTCCTCGGTCAGTGCGAAGCCGGCCCGGCCGCGCTGGCACAGGCGCAGCCCGAGGCGCTGTTCCAGGTCGGCCATGTGCTGGCTGATGGCCGAGCGTCCGATGCCCAGCACGCTCTCCGCGGCGGAAAAGCCGCCGCTTTCCACCACGGTGCGATACAGGCGCAGCAGGCGGATGTCGAAGTCGGTAACCGGGGCGAGAGGAAGCGGGCGTGGGCTGCTCATTGTTTAGTCCCGGGCGGAGTGAATGTCGAAAGATTCGGATTTAACTGACTCTAGGCCGCTGGCACTGTCAGCGGCAAGCACCTGTCAAGCGAGGTTTGCCATGAACCTGCCCCACAGCATTCCCCAGCCGGTGAGTGCGTCCCTGAAGCTGGACGCCCACTGGATGCCGTTCACCGCCAATCGCCAGTTCCAGCGCGACCCGCGCATCATCGTCGGCGCCTCCGGTTGCTGGCTGACCGACAGCGAGGGCCGTCAGGTGTACGACAGCCTGTCGGGCCTGTGGACCTGCGGCGCCGGCCACTGCCGGCCGGAGATCCAGGCGGCCGTGTCCCGGCAGCTCGGCACCCTGGATTACTCGCCGGGCTTCCAGTTCGGCCATCCGCTGTCGTTCCAGCTGGCCGAGCGCATCGCCGAACGCCTGCCCGGTACGCTGAACCATGTGTTCTTCACCAACTCGGGTTCCGAGTGCGCGGACACGGCGATCAAGATCGCCCGGGCTTACTGGCGCATCAGGGGCCAGGCCAGCAAGACCAAGCTGATCGGCCGCGCGCGCGGCTACCACGGCGTGAACGTGGCCGGCACGGCGCTGGGCGGCATGGGCGGCAACCGCAAGAGCTTCGGCCTGATGATGGACGCCGATCACCTGCCGCATACCCTGCAGCCGGGCCTGGCCTTCACCCGCGGCATGGCCGCGAGCGGCGGCGTCGAGCTGGCCAACGAGCTGCTCAAGCTGATCGAGCTGCACGACGCCTCCAACATCGCCGCGGTGATCGTCGAGCCCATGTCCGGTTCGGCCGGGGTGCTGGTGCCGCCGGTGGGCTACCTGCAGCGTCTGCGCGAGATCTGCGATCAGCACAACATCCTGCTGATCTTCGACGAGGTGATCACCGGCTTTGGCCGCCTCGGTGCCTACAGCGGCGCCGAGTACTTCGGCGTGACGCCGGATCTGCTCAATCTGGCCAAGCAGGTCACCAATGGCGCCGTGCCGCTGGGCGCGGTGGTGGCCAGCGAGGAGATCTACCGGGCCTTCATGGGTCAGTCGCTGCCCGAGCACATGATCGAGCTGCCCCACGGCTACACCTATTCGGCGCACCCGGTGGCCTGCGCCGCCGGGCTGGCGACCCTGGAGCTGCTGGAGCGGGACCATCTGGTGCAGCAGGCCGCCGAGCTGGCGCCGCATTTCGAGCAGACGCTGCACGGTCTGCGTGGCGCGCGGCATGTGGTGGATATCCGCAACATCGGCCTGGCCGGAGCCATCCAGCTGGCGCCCCGGGATGGCGATGCCCTGATACGGCCGTTCGAGGCGGCCATGAACCTGTGGCGGGCGGGCTTCTACGTGCGCTTCGGTGGCGATTGCCTGCAGTTCGGACCACCCTTCATTACTACGCCCGACGAGCTTGACCGGCTGTTCGACGCCGTCGGTGAAGCCATCAACCAGCTCGACTGAGAACGGAGGCCACCATGAGCCACATCCCGCATCTGATCAATGGCGAGCGCGTCGCCGGGCAGGGCCGCACCGCCGACGTGTTCAACCCCTCCACCGGCCAGGTGGCACGCCAGGTGGCGCTGGCCGACCGCGCCACCGTGCAGCAGGCCGTCGAGGCGGCGCAGGCGGCCTTCCCGGCCTGGCGCAACACCCCGGTGGCCAAGCGGGCGCAGATCCTGTTCCGCTTCAAGAACCTGCTGGAGCAGCACAAGGACACCATCGTCCGGCTGATCAGCGAAGAGCACGGCAAGACCCTGGAAGATGCCGCCGGCGAACTGCAGCGCGGCATCGAGAACGTCGAATACGCCTGCGGCGCGCCGAGCCTGCTCAAGGGCGAGTACAGCCGCAACGTCGGCCCGAACATCGATGCCTGGAGCGATCACTACCCGCTGGGCGTGGTGGCCGGCATCACGCCGTTCAACTTCCCGGCCATGGTGCCCCTGTGGATGTATCCGCTGGCCATCGCCTGCGGCAACTGCTTCGTGCTCAAGCCTTCCGAGCGGGATCCCAGCTCGGCGCTGTACGTGGCCGAACTGCTGTACGAGGCCGGCCTGCCCAGGGGCGTGCTCAACGTGGTACATGGCGACAAGGAGGCGGTGGACGCCATTCTCGAAGCGCCGCAGATCAAGGCGGTGAGCTTCGTCGGCTCCACACCGATTGCCGAGTACATCTATACCCAGGGCACCCGTCACGGCAAACGGGTGCAGGCGCTGGGTGGCGCCAAGAACCATGCGGTGCTGATGCCGGATGCGGACCTGGACAACGCGGTCAGCGCCCTGATGGGCGCCGCCTACGGTTCCTGTGGCGAGCGCTGCATGGCCATCTCCGTGGTGGTCTGCGTGGGCGATCAGATCGCCGATGCGTTGGTGGCCAGGCTGGAGCCGCAGATCCGCGCGCTGAAGATCGGTGCCGGCACCTCTGCCGGACTGGACATGGGACCGCTGGTGACCCGCCAGCATCTGGACAAGGTCAGCGGCTACATCGCCGATGGCGTGAGTGCCGGGGCGAAGCTGGTGGTGGATGGTCGCGGGCTGAGTGTTGCGGGCAGTCCGGATGGCTTCTTCCTCGGCGGCTGCCTGTTCGATCAGGTCACGCCGGACATGCGCATCTACCGGGAGGAGATCTTCGGGCCGGTGCTGTGCATCGTGCGCGTCGGCAGCCTGGAGGCGGCCATCGAGCTGATCAACGCCCATGAGTACGGCAACGGCACCTGCGTCTTCACCCGCGATGGCGAGGCGGCGCGGCTTTTCTGCGAGGAGATCGAGGTGGGCATGGTTGGCGTCAACGTTCCGCTGCCCGTGCCGGTCGCCTATCACAGCTTCGGCGGCTGGAAGCGCTCGCTGTTCGGCGATCTGCACGCCTACGGACCGGACGGGGTGCGCTTCTACACCCGCCGCAAGGCCATCACCCAGCGCTGGCCGCAGCGGGCCAGCCACGAGGCGGCGCAGTTCGCCTTCCCCACTCACGGGTAGCGCCTGACGCCCGACAGGGCCAGCCTGACGGCTGGCCCCTTGCGCGCGCCGGCCACTGTTCCTCACCGGCAAATGAGCTTATACGCGCGCAGGAGTTGAGCAGGGAGAGCGAGATGTCGGCTGACGTGTTGATGAAGGCTTCGCTGGGTCGTATTCGTCAGGTGTTCGTGGGGCTTGAACCGGCGCCGGCGCGGATGCGCCGCGGCTTCTTTCGCGCCTGCTTCATCGGCCCCTGGTGGTTGCGCGCCACCGCCGGACCCAGCCTGGCCCTGAGCGGTCTGGCCGGCTGGCAGGGCAAGCGCTTCGTGGATGAGGGCACGGCCACCAACGTGCTGCAGACCCGTCAGGGGCGCATCGAGAAGCTGCGCATGCAGTGTCGGGCGGCCGCTTCCCCGGTCGACGGCCGTCCGGGCGTGACCCTGAACTACGGGGCCACCGCCGCGCCACCCTGGCGCTGGGTGGTGGACGAGCTGCGGGTACTGGATGACGACACGCTGCTGTGCATGACGGTCATCGACCTGCCACTGTTGCGGCGCCTGTCCTTTCCTTTCCTGCTGCGGCGCGCCTCATGAGTGCCTTCGATTTCGACGTGCTGATCGTCGGCTCGGGGTTCGGCGGCAGCGTTTCGGCGCTGCGCCTGGCCGAACAGGGGCTGAAGGTGTGCGTGCTGGAGCAGGGCCGGCGTGCCAGCGAGGCGGATCTGGAGCGTGCCGGGCGGGATGCGCGGGCGCTGGCCTGGGCGTCGGCCCTCGGGCGGCATGGCTTTCTGGCGCAGGATGTCTTCCGCCACCTGGGTGTGGTGCGCGGCATCGGCGTCGGGGGCGGCAGCCTCGTCTATGCGGCCGTGCTGCTGGAACCGGGGCCGGGCTTTTATGCGGATCCGGCCTGGGCTTCGCTGAGCCCGGACTGGGCCGCGGAGCTGGCGCCCCACTATGCGACGGCCAGGCGCATGCTGGGCGTGACGCTGAATCCCCACCGCGGCATCCAGGACGACTGGCTGGAGCAGACCGCCGCGCGCATGGGGGCGTCCGCGACCTTCGGCTCGGTGCCGCAGGGTATCTACTTCGGAGATCCGCAGCGCTTCGTCGAGGATCCCCTGTTGGGCGGGCAAGGGCCGGCCCGTCGGGGCTGCAATCTGTGCGGGCGCTGCATTACCGGTTGCGCCCATGGCGCCAAGAACAGCCTGGACCGCAACTACTTATATCTGGCCGAACGGCTGGGCGTGCGGATCATTGCGGAGACGCGGGTCACCCATGTCGAGCCGGCAGGGGAGGGCTACCGGGTATATCGCCGCCACCCCTGGAAGCGCACGACCCAGGCGCCGCTGACCGCGAAGCGCATCATCCTGTCCGCCGGGGTCATCGGCACCCTGGAAATCCTGTTCGCCTCGCGGGATCGCTACCGGACACTGCCGGGGATTTCCTCGGCCCTGGGCGAGCATGTGCGCACCAACAGCGAGGCAATCGTCGGCATCCTGTCCCGGGATGCCGCGCTGGACGTTTCGCGGGGCACCACCATCTCGACTCACTTCCATGCGGACGCCAGGACCCACATCACCCAGAACCGCTTTCCGCCCAGCTACAACTTCATGCGCTTCTACATGGGGCCGCTGGTGGACGGCGAACAGCCCCTGCGGCGGGCCCTGGCGGTGCTCGGGCGGTTTGTTCGCCAGCCGCTCAGGTCGACGGCGGCCTGGCGGGCGCGGAACTGGCATCGCCGGGTGTCCGTGCTGACGGTCATGCAGCAGGCCGACAATGAACTGCGCTTCGTCTACGGCAGGAGCCTGCTGCGCGGCGGACGTCATGCGCTGATCTCTCAGGAGGCGATAGGCGTGCGGGCGCCGTCCTACATCGCCAGGGCCAACGAGGCGGCGCGCCTGTTCGCCGAAGTCAGTGGGGGCGAGGCGCAGAATGTGCTGCCCGAGAGCCTTGGCAATCTGTCGGTCACGGCGCATCTGCTGGGCGGGGCGGTCATGGCGGACGCCCCGGATCGTGGTGTCATCGACCCCGATCATCAGGTGTTTGGTTATCCGGGGTTGTATGTGGTGGATGGCAGTGCCGTTCCGGCCAACGTCGGGGTCAACCCCAGTCTTACCATCGCCGCGCTGGCCGAGCGATTTGCCATGCGCCTGGCGTGGGAGGAGACTCGAAAAACAAGCCACGACGGTTTTTGTAAGAAAACTACAAAAAGCCGTTGACGGCAGAAATGGTGCGCCTATAATGCGCCCCACTTCACAGCGCGGCGCTGCTGAAAACTCCTTGAGAATCAACGAGTTGGATGAACAGTTGGGTTGTGAGGGGTCCGCCAGAGGAGGCGGGCTGCTGGTCGAGGCGAGGTTGACAGTTGGTTTTTACGCTGTATGATTCGCCTCCCGCTGCGAGATCCGGCTGGTCCGGGTTGCGGTGGTAAGCGACTGAGCTGAAACGAAAAATCGTTCAGCTAGTGCTTGACAAGCGGGATGGGCGGCGTAGAATGCGCGGCCTCGGTTGAGACCTTCGGTCCCATCGAAATGCTCTTTAACAACTGAATCAAGCAATTCGTGTGGGTGCTTGTGGATGCATTGGTTGATAGTCGCAAGATTATCAGCATCACAAGTAAACACTCGTGAATTCGAGAGTTTTTTGCGATTGCTGAGCCAAGTTTAGGGTTTTC
>DATGNS010000008.1:0-5860 GCA_035306625.1 Pseudomonas sp.
GGCTTCGTGGCGGTGTCGTTCCGCAGCGGCTGGCAGGTCACGCCGTTCGACTTCCACCACTTCGAGGAGCTGTACGAGGTGCGCATCGTCCTCGAACTGGAGGCGGTGCACCGGCTGTGCGAACGCCCGGCCGGCGAGCTGCCCGCCGCGCTGGAACAGCTGCGCGCCACCTGGCTGGTGGCGCCGGCGGAGCGTCTGGACGACGGTCGCGAGGTCTCGCGCCTGGACGAGGCCTTCCACTGCCTGCTGGTGGAGGCCGCCGGCAACCGCGAGATGGCCCGCCTGCACCGCGACATCAGCGAACGGCTGCGCATCATCCGCCGCCTGGATTTCACCCAGGGGGCCCGCATCACCGCCACCTACGAGGAACACGCGCGGATCCTCGGCGCGATCCTGTCGCGCCGCACAGAAGAAGCACAGCGCCTGCTCAGGACGCACATCGAACTGAGCAAGGCCGAAGTGCGCAAGATCACCCTGCACATGCTGCACAGCGCCCGGCAACGGGCCCTGGCGGCGCAAGGGTGACGCCAACCACCGCCTGAAGACTGCCAACAACGTACGACCCCTTTTGTGAATGGAGAGATCGCAACATGAAACGTCGTCAACTGATCAAGGCGCTCACCCTGTCCGCCTCGCTGGTCACCATGGGCATGAGCTGGACCGTGCAGGCCGCCGAAACCATCAAGGTCGGCATCCTGCATTCGCTGTCCGGCACCATGGCCATCTCGGAAACTTCGCTGAAAGACATGGCGCTGATGACCATCGACGAAATCAACGCCAAGGGTGGCGTGCTCGGCAAGAAGCTCGAGCCGGTGGTGGTCGACCCGGCCTCCAACTGGCCGCTGTTCGCCGAGAAGGGCCGCCAGCTGCTGACCCAGGACAAGGTGGCGGTGACCTTCGGCTGCTGGACCTCGGTGTCCCGCAAGTCGGTGCTGCCGGTCTACGAGGAGCTCAACGGCCTGCTGTTCTACCCCGTGCAGTATGAAGGCGAGGAGCTGTCGCCCAACGTGTTCTACACCGGCGCCGCCCCGAACCAGCAGGCCATCCCGGCGGTGGAATACCTGCTGAGCGAGGAAGGCGGCGCGGCCAAGCGCTTCTTCCTGCTGGGCACCGACTACGTCTACCCGCGCACCACCAACAAGATCCTGCGGGCCTTCCTGATTTCCAAGGGCGTGGCCGAGAAGGACATCCAGGAGATCTACACCCCGTTCGGCCACAGCGACTACCAGACCATCGTCGCCAACATCAAGAAGTTCGCCGCCGGCGGCAAGACCGCGGTGGTCTCCACCATCAACGGCGACTCCAACGTGCCCTTCTACAAGGAACTGGCCAACCAGGGCCTGAAGGCCACCGACGTGCCGGTGGTGGCCTTCTCGGTGGGCGAGGAGGAGCTGCGCGGCATCGACACCAAGCCGCTGGTCGGCCACCTGGCCGCCTGGAACTACTTCCAGTCGGTGGAGAACCCGGTCAACACCGAGTTCGTGAAGAAGTGGAAGGCCTACGCCAAGGCCAAGGGCCTGCCGAACGCCGACAAGGCGGTGACCAACGACCCGATGGAAGCCACCTACGTGGGCATCCACATGTGGGCGCAGGCCGTCGAGAAGGCCGGCACCACCGACGTGGACAAGGTGCGCCAGGCCCTCTACGGCCAGACCTTCGCCGCGCCGAGCGGTTACACCCTGACCATGGAGAAGAACCATCACCTGCACAAGCCGGTGATGATCGGCGAAGTCCAGGAAGACGGTCAGTTCTCCGTGGTCTGGCAGACCGAAGGCCCGCTGCGCGCCCAGCCGTGGAGCCCCTACATCCCCGGCAACGACAAGAAGCCGGACTACGCGGTGCTGGGCAACTAAGGCCCCGGTGCGCCGTGCCCGCCGGCACGGCGCACTCCCGGCCTTCTTGTGGGAGCGGCGTTTGGTGGCGATCGGGCGGTTCCGCCGATCGCCGCTGCAGCACCGCAGGGTGGACAACGTCTTTCTTGTCCACCAGCCCGCCCGGCCGGCTGGGCCCACGGTGGATCGGTAGAACGCGATCCACCCTACACGCGTCATCCATTGCCCATTGATGAAGGGGCTTCACCATGCCCACTGCCTTGTACCGAATCCTTCTCTCGCTGCTCCTGCTGCTGCCCCTGGGCGCCCGGGCCAGCGACGCCCTGGAGTTCACCCGGGCCGGCGCCAGCGAACAGGCGCGCCTGCTGGAACACTGGGCCGCCAACCCCGCGCCGGACCGCCGCGCCTTCCTCGACGCCCTGCTGCAGGGCCGGGTCGGCACCGACGGCGACAAGAACCCCTACCTGCAGCAGGACGGCCAGTGGCAGCCGCTGGCCGAGTCCGCCAGTGACGACACCCCGCGCGTGCTGCGCCTGAACAACCGCCTGCGCGGCCTGCTCAATACCGCGTTGGCCAGCCACGCGCTGGAGGACGCAAGCATCGCCGCGCGTCTGGAGGCGGCCCAGACCCTGCAGCGCAGCGCCCCGCCGGCGCTGCTGCCGCTGCTTGAACAGCGCTACGCCCATGAAGAGGACGGCGCCGTGCACGACGCCCTGGCGCTGGCCCTGGCCAACCTGCAGCTGGCCAGCCCGGACGCCACCGTGCGCCTGAAGGCCGTGCGCCTGCTCGGCGAAACCGGCGAGCCGCTGGCCAAGACCCGCCTGCAGACCCTGCTGGACGGCGACGAGGCCGATCCGGCGGTGCGCAAGGCGGCGGAAACCA
The DNA here is from genome assembly GCA_035306625.1 of Pseudomonas sp. Lineage (GTDB taxonomy): Bacteria > Pseudomonadota > Gammaproteobacteria > Pseudomonadales > Pseudomonadaceae > Serpens. The sequence continues at coordinate 2,715 of DATGNS010000008.1, forward strand.
GCCTGGCCCAGGTGGAGCGCAAGCTGTTCATGGGCGAGATGCTCGGCCAGGCGTTCAGCGGCCTGTCGCTGGGTTCCATCCTGCTGCTCGCCGCCCTGGGCCTGGCCATCACCTTCGGCCTGCTGGGGGTGATCAACATGGCCCACGGCGAGATGCTCATGCTCGGTGCCTACACCACCTACCTGGTGCAGATCGGCTTCCAGAAGCTGGCCCCCGACTACCTGGCGCTCTACCCGCTGGCCGCCCTGCCGATGGCCTTCCTGGTCACCGCCGCCATCGGCATGGCCCTGGAGCGCACGGTGATCCGCCACCTCTATGGCCGGCCGCTGGAAACCCTGCTGGCCACCTGGGGCATCAGCCTGATCCTCATCCAGCTGGTGCGGGTGATCTTCGGCGCGCAGAACGTCGAGGTGGCCAACCCCGCCTGGCTGTCCGGCGGCTGGCAGGTGCTGCCCAACCTGGTGCTGCCCTGGAACCGCATCGTCATCATCGGCTTCGCCCTGTTCGTGGTGGCCCTCACCTGGCTGCTGCTCAACAGGACGCGCCTGGGCCTGAACGTGCGCGCCGTGACCCAGAACCGCAACATGGCCGCCTGCTGCGGCGTGCCCACCGGCCGCGTGGACATGCTGGCCTTCGGCCTCGGCTCGGGCATCGCCGGGCTGGGCGGCGTGGCCCTCAGCCAGATCGGCAACGTCGGCCCGGACCTGGGCCAGAGCTACATCATCGACTCCTTCCTGGTGGTGGTGCTCGGCGGGGTCGGCCAGCTGGCCGGCAGCATCTCCGCGGCCTTCGGCCTCGGCGTGCTGAACAAGATCCTCGAGCCGCAGATCGGCGCCGTGCTGGGCAAGATCCTCATCCTCGCGCTGATCATCCTGTTCATCCAGAAACGTCCGCAGGGGCTGTTCGCCCTCAAGGGGAGGGTCATCGATTGAACACCATGAACCAGACGCTGCTGCTGCGCGCCAGCAACAAGGTCGGCCCGCGCCTGGGCCTGGCCATCGGCCTCGCCGCGCTGGCCGTGCTGCTGGCCCTGCCGCTGCTGCACCTGCTGCCGGGCGACCACGCCCTGCACGTGTCCTCCTACACCCTGACCCTGGTGGGCAAGATCCTCTGCTACGCGGTGGTCGCCCTGGCCCTGGACCTGGTGTGGGGCTACGCCGGCCTGCTGTCCCTGGGACACGGGCTGTTCTTCGCCCTCGGCGGCTACGCCATGGGCATGTACCTGATGCGCCAGAGCGCGGGCGACGGCCTGCCGGCCTTCATGTCCTTCCTGTCCTGGAGCGAGTTGCCCTGGTACTGGACCGGCACCAGCCATTTCCTCTGGGCGCTGTGCCTGGTGGTGGCGGTGCCGGGCCTGCTGGCCTTCGTGTTCGGCTTCTTCGCCTTCCGCTCGCGGATCAAGGGCGTGTACTTCTCGATCATGACCCAGGCGCTGACCTTCGCCGGCATGCTGCTGTTCTTCCGCAACGAGACCGGTTTCGGCGGCAACAACGGCTTCACCGACTTCAAGCGCATTCTGGGCTTCGACATCACCGCGCCGGGCACCCGCGCCGTGCTGTTCCTGGCCAGCCTGCTGCTGTTGCTGGGCAGCCTGTACCTGGGCTTCCGGCTGGCGCGCAGCAAGTTCGGCCGGGTGCTGACCGCGGTGCGCGACGCCGAGAACCGGCTGATGTTCTGCGGCTACGACCCGCGCGGCTACAAGCTGTTCATCTGGGTGCTCAGCGCCGTGCTGTGCGGCCTGGCCGGGGCGCTGTACGTGCCGCAGGTGGGCATCATCAACCCCTCGGAGATGTCGCCGACCAACTCCATCGAGGCCGCCGTGTGGGTGGCCCTCGGCGGGCGCGGCAGCCTGATCGGCCCACTGCTCGGCGCCGGTCTGGTCAACGGCCTGAAGAGCTTCTTCACCGTGGCGCTGCCCGAGTACTGGCTGTTCTTCCTGGGCGCACTGTTCATTCTGGTAACCCTGTACCTGCCCAGGGGCATCTACGGGCTGATCAAGCGAGGTGAGCAATGAGCACCGGCATCGACGCGGGCCTGGCCCGCGACGCCATCGGCCTCGGCCGGGTGGCCGGCAAGGGGCTGAATACCCGCCACGGCACCATCCTCTCGCTGGAGGACATCTGCGTCAGCTTCGACGGCTTCAAGGCCCTCACCAACCTGACGCTGTACATCGGCGTCGGCGAGCTGCGCTGCATCATCGGCCCCAACGGCGCCGGCAAGACCACCCTGATGGACGTGATCACCGGCAAGACCCGTCCGGACTCGGGCAGCGCCTGGTTCGGCGAGACCCTGGACCTCACCCGCCTGAGCGAGGTGCAGATCGCCCAGGCCGGCATTGGCCGCAAGTTCCAGAAGCCCACGGTGTTCGAGGCGCTGTCGGTGTTCGAGAACCTGGAACTGGCGCAGAAGACCGACAAGTCGGTATGGGCCAGCCTGCGCGCCCGCCTGAGCGGCGAGCAGCGCGACCGCATCGACGAGGTGCTCAACACCATCGGCCTGGACGGCGAGCGCCAGCGCCCGGCCGGTCTGCTGTCCCACGGCCAGAAGCAGTTCCTGGAGATCGGCATGCTGCTGATGCAGGACCCGCAATTGCTGCTGCTCGACGAGCCGGTGGCCGGCATGACCGACGCGGAAACCGAGTTCACCGCCGAACTGTTCAAGTCGCTGGCCCGCAAGCACTCGCTGATGGTGGTCGAGCACGACATGGGCTTCGTCGGCCGCATCGCCGACCAGGTCACCGTGCTGCACCAGGGCCAGGTGCTGGCCGAAGGCTCGCTGGAACAGGTGCAGAACGACGAACGGGTGATCGAGGTGTATCTGGGGCGCTGACGTCTCCCGGGTGGCGGCCAACGCGGGCGTTGACCGCCCTACCTCACCCACAGGAACCGTAGGGCGGTCCTGCCGCCGGCAGAACGTAGGGTGGACAACGCATTCCTTGTCCACCAACCCGCCGGCACGGCGGGCCGCGAACCCCGCGGATACCCGAAACGAACCGTAGGGCGGTCATGCCCCCGACATGGCCGCCGAAGAAACGCAAAGGACATCGAGATGCTGCAAGTCCAATCGCTACACCAGTACTACGGCGGCAGCCACATCCTGCGCGGGCTGTCGTTCGAGGCCCGCGTCGGCGAGGTCACCTGCCTGCT
>DATGNS010000009.1:0-30984 GCA_035306625.1 Pseudomonas sp.
CGGCGGTCTCGCTGCTGGTGGCGTAGCGCTGGTTGCTGTTTACCTTGATGACCGGGCCGGCGTTGAGCTTCGGGCCGTGGTTGCCGTCGTGCTTGTCCGGGTAGTTCGGATGCAGGCCGTGGGCGTTGTCGGCGGAGATCAGCAGGGACTTCTGGATGACACGCACCAGCTCCTCGCCGCCCCCGAAGGCGCGCTGCAGCACCTGCTCCAGGAAGGGGCCGTCGGCGCCGCAGCAGGACGTGGAGCCCACTTCCTCGTGGTCGGTGCACACCAGCACGCAGTGCTGTTCGTCGTCGGCGGCCAGCAGCGCCTGCAGGCCGGCGTAGCAGGACAGCAGGTTGTCCAGGCGCGCCCCGGCGATGAAGTCGCCATGCAGGCCCACCACGGCGGCGGGCTGGGTGTCGTACAGGCTCAGCTCGAAGTCGAGGATGATGTCCGCGGTCAGGTCATGCTCACGGCTCAGCTGCTCGGCCAGCAGGGCGCGGAAGTCGTAGGGCTCGATGCCGGCGATCTGGGCGAGGATGGGTGGCAGCTCGGTCTGCGCGTTGATGGCCCAGCCCTGGTTGGCCTCGCGGTTGAGGTGGATGGCCAGGTTGGGGATCACCGCGATGGGCTCGCGGAAATCGATCAGGCGACTTTCCACCCGACCGTCGAGGCGGAAGGTGACCCGCCCGGCAATGGACAGGTCGCGGTCGAACCAGGGGGCCAGCAGGGCGCCGCCGTAGACTTCCACGCCCAGCTGCAGGAAGCCGTGGCGCTGCAGCTCCGGCTGCGGCTTCACGCGCAGGCAGGGGCTGTCGGTGTGCGCGCCCACCAGGCGCAGGCCGGCCTCCAGCGGGCCGCGCTGGCCCAGCTTGAAGGCCACGATCGACGAGTCGTTACGGATGACGTAGTAGCGACCGCCCGGCTGGCATTGCCACGGCTGGCGTTCGTCGAGCGCCTGGTAGCCGGCGGCGTCGAGCCGCTGGGCGAGGGTGGCGGTGGCGTGGAAGGGGGTGGGGGATGCCTTGAGGAAATCGATCAGACCTTGGGTGAGCTCTGCGCGCATGACGGACTCCGGACAACAGTGGCGGCAGTGTACCGAATTTGCTCGTCGCTGAGGGCGGCCCCGGGTCTCAGATGATCTTGTCGCGCAGCTTGTCCGCCGCTTCGTGCAGGGCCTCGATGACCTGCTCCTTGTCCACCTGCTGCAGGTTCTGGGTGTCCAGGTACATGGAGAAGCCCGGCAGCTCGTGCTCGATGAAGCTCGGCGAGGCACCCAGGTCGCGGCGAAAGTCGACCACCTGGTAGGTATGGATCGGGCGGGCGAAGCCCTTGACGGTGATCTGGCCCTTGTCGCGGCACATGATCACGTCCTTCACCAGCGAGTAGGTCTCGTGGGAAATGAGGATCTCGCCGATCTCCGCCGCGCTTTCCAGACGGCTGGCCAGATTCACCTCGCGGCCGATGATGGTGTAGTCCATGCGCGTCTCGGTGCCGAAGTTGCCCACCGTGCAGTAGCCGGTGTTGATGCCCATGCGGATCTCCAGCGGCTTGGTGATGCCCTGGGCACGCCACTGCTGGCGCAGCACCTTCATGTGCTTGCGCATGGCGATGGCCATGGACACCGCCGCCAGGGCGTCCTTCTTGGCGCCCTCGGTGTTCGGGTCGCCGAAGAACACCATCACGCAATCGCCGACGAACTTGTCGATGGTGCCGCCGTGCTTCAGGGCGATCTTCGACATGTCGTTCAGGTAGGTGTTGAGCAGGTCGGTGAGCTGCTCGGCCTCCAGCTCCTCGGCCAGTTCGGTGAAGCCCTTGATGTCGGAGAAGAACACCGTGAGCTTCTTGCGCTGGGTTTCCAGGCACACGTTCTTCCTGCCGCTGAAGATGGACTCCCAGATCTGCGGCGACAGGTACTTGGACAGGTTGTGGGCCAGGCGGGCGGCCTTTTCCTGCTCGCGCTTGATCTCGCGGCGTGCCAGGTACAGCTTCAGGCTCTGCTGGTGCACGAAGTAGGCGGTGATGCAGATGTACAGGCCGGTGGACAGGATGCTCACCAGGGTCACCAGCGGCGGGGTGTCCAGCGCCAGTTCCGGCGGCCGGTGGTAGGCGTGGAGCGAGGCGGTCAGGCCGGCGATCACCAGCGCCATGAAGAAGGAGGTGACGCCGCCGGCGATCATCGCGCTGAAGCCGAGGGTGAGCAGGATCATCAGGACCGGGACCGCCGACAGCTGCAGGAGCACGATGGCGCCGCCGGCATTCAGGGCATCCAGGGCCAGCAGCGCCTGGTCGGTGCGATGGGGATGGCGACGGTGGAAGGGGCGGCTGAGCAGGTGGGCCAGCTGGGGGTAGACCAGGGTGTAGGGCACCAGCCAGAGGATTTCCTGGGGGCAGTGCTGCACATAGGTGCCTGCCACCACGGTGGCGGCCACCGCCAGATAGGCCAGCACCCGGGAATAGTAATCCCGAAGGGGGAGCAGGCTCCGTAAACCGTTCACCGCGTTGATGCCTGGCACGACAGTTCCTTTGTACGCTAGCAGCGGGCCAGCGGATCATAACCAAGCCGCTCGTGACGGCCAAGCCGGATGACCCGCACCCTTGCCGCGCCTTGCGGTCTATTGGCCCGGGCGGGTACGGAGAACGGACGATGCGGCGCTGGTGCTGGATGCTGATGCTGTGGGGCGGCTGCCTGGTGGCGTCGGCGGATGAGCGGACCCTGTTCAGTTTCGTGCGCCCGCTGGATGTGGTGCAGGTGACCACCCGTGACGCCTGGTTTCCCGAACTGACCGCGGAAACCACGCCGGAAGGGGCCATCCTGCGGCGTCTGAGCTTCAACGCCGCGGCGCAGCCGGTCATGACCCTGCAGCCGCGGGACGGCAGCTGGGACTGGACCGGGCAGCGCACCATGGCCCTGCGGCTGCGCAACGCCATGGAATGGGCCCTGACGCTGCACGTGCGCATCGAGAGCGGCGACGGACTGGCGCTGGAAAGCCGCATCGACCTGCCCGTGGGGCCGACCCAGACCCTGGTCATTCCCCTGCAGCCGACCAGCCCCGGCCGCTGGGGCATGCGCGCCGGGCCGCCCATGCCCTGGAATCACAATGGCCGGCGTCTGCTGGTGGCCACGCGGGTGGAGGGGCAGATCGCCCTCGATCAGGTGCGCGCGGTGAGTCTCTATCTGCAGAACCCGGACGTGCCGCAGCACATTCTGCTGGGGCATTTCGGGGTGAGCGACCAGGACGAGCTGGTGACCGCCTATCAGGGGCTGGTCGACGGCTATGGGCAGTTCACCCGGCGCGACTGGCCGGGCAAGGTCGGCAGCGAAAGCCAGCTGCGTCGTCTGCTGGCCGATGCCGAGGCCGCCCTGGACAGCTGGCTCCGTCAGCTGCCCGAAAGGGATCGCTTCGGGGGGCTGCGCGGCGGTGCCCGCTTCGAGGCCAGCGGCTTCTTCCGCACCGAGAAGCGCGACGGCCGCTGGCACCTGGTCACGCCGGACGGCCATCCGTTCTTTTCCCTGGGCGTCAACGGGGTGAGTCGCCAGCACAGCCAGACCTACGTGCAGGGGCGCGAGGTGATGTTCCAGAGCCTGCCGGCGCCCCAGGAAGTCCTCGCCCTGTTCTACGGCCAGGGCGACAGCCGCAGCGACGTGGGCGCCAACCGCGACCGGGAATTCGCTCAGGGCCGCTGGTTCGACTTCTACGCCGCCAATCGCTACCGCGCCCAGGCCGAGCAGGCCTGCGAGCGGCACGAGCCCTGCGCGCCCTGCCGCAGCCGGCGGCCGGACCAGCAAGCGCTGCCCGACGCCGAGCCGGCCGATGAAAGCGTCTGCCTGGTGGCGCGCGCCCGGGCCCTGGACGCCCTGTGGCCCGAGCAGACCCTGGCGCGGCTGCAGGCCTGGGGCTTCAACACCCTGGGCAACTGGAGCGATGCCGAGCTGCACGAGGTGCGGCGCATGCCCTACGTGCTGCCGCTGTCCATCTCCGGCGACTATGCCAGCATTCCCACCGGCCACGACTGGTGGGGCGCCATGCCCGATCCCTTCGATCCGCGCTTCGCCATGGCCGTCGAGCGCACCGTGGCCATCGCCGCCCGGGGCCGACGGGACGACCCCTGGCTGATCGGCTATTTCGCCGACAACGAGCTGGCCTGGGCGGCGCCCGGCGATTCGCCCCCGGCACGCTACGCCCTGGCCTACGCCACCTTGCGCCAGGGCAGCGAGGTGCCGGCCAAGCGCGCCTTCGTGAAGCAGCTGCGGGAACGCTACCGGGAGCCTCAGGGCCTGGCGGCGGCCTGGGGTATCCCGCTGACGGCCTGGGAGCCCCTGGAAGCGGCCGGTTTCGAAGCACCGCTGCCCGATCCGGCCCGTCATCCGGCCATCGAGGAGGACCTGCAGCGCTTCCTGCGCCTGTTCGCCGACACCTATTTCCGCACGGTGACCGATGCCCTGGCCTGGCATGCCCCCAACCACCTCCTGCTGGGCGGACGCTTCTCCCTGGTTACGCCGGAAGTGCTGGCCGCCTGCGCGCGCTATTGCGATGTACTCAGCCTCAACACCTACACCCGGGCTCCGCAGCAGGGGCAGGACTTCGAGCTGTTGCGGGGGCTGGACAAGCCCCTGCTGATCGGCGAGTTCTCCTTCGGTTCGCGGGATCGGGGGCCCTTCTGGCCGGGGCCGCTGGAGGTGCCCAGCGAGAATGCCCGGGCTGCGGCCTACGCGCATTTTCTCGAGCGCGCCCGGCAGGAACCGGCAATCGTCGGCCTGCACTGGTTCCAGTATCTGGACCAGCCAGTGACCGGCCGTCTGCTGGATGGCGAGAACGGGCACGTAGGATTGGTGGCCATCACCGACGTGCCGTTCGACGGTTTCGTCGATGCCGTGCGGCGGGCCAACCTCAGCCTGTTGCGCCGCTGGCTGCCCCCTGCCCCGGCCGGACAGGAGTGATGCGGGTAGCGAAGTGCGACCTTGCGCAGGGCGCACTTGCCGCGTATCGGGCGCGCCCCGACAATACCGGCCCTGTGAATCGATCCCGGGAGCGCACCCATGCAGATCCAAGGCTATTTCGACTTGCGTTTCGAGGCGGTGCGCGATGCCGTCGCCGCCCTGTACCAGAACCCCAACGAGCGGGGCGCTGCCCTGTGCGTGCAGGTGGCTGGCGAAACGGTGGTGGATCTGTGGGCCGGCCCCGCCGACAAGGACGGCCTGCAGATGTGGCAGCAGGACACGCTGCTCAACCTGTTCTCCTGCACCAAGACCTTCGCCGCCGTGGCCGCGCTGCAGCTGGTGGGCGAGGGCAAGCTGGACCTGGATGCGCCCGTGGCCCGCTACTGGCCCGAGTTCGCCGCCGCCGGCAAGGCGCGCATCACGGTGCGCCAGCTGCTCTGCCATCAGGCCGGTCTGCCGGCCATCCGCACGCCGCTGCCCGGCGAGGCCCTGTACGACTGGCAGACCATGTGCGCGGCGCTGGCCGCCGAGGAACCCTGGTGGGAACCGGGCACCGCCCATGGTTACGCGCCCATCACCTTCGGCTGGCTGATCGGCGAACTGCTGCGCCGGGTGGAAGGCCGCGAGCCGGGGGATGTCATCGTCGCGCGCACCGCGCGCCCGCTGGGCCTGGACTTTCACATCGGCCTGGATGACAGCGAGTTCCATCGCGTGGCCCATATCGCCCGGGGCAAGGGCGGTTTCGGTGACGAGGCCGCCCAGCGCATGCTGAGCGTGGTGATGCGCGAGCCGCAGGCCCTGACCACCAGGGCGTTCACCAATCCGCCCTCGGTGCTGACCAGCACCAACCGTCCCGAATGGCGACGCATGCACCAGCCGGCGGCCAACGGCCATGGCAACGCCCGCTCCCTGGCCGGCTTCTACAGCGGCCTGCTGTCCGGCCAGTTGCTGGAACCGGAGCTGCTGGCCGAGCTGACCCGCGAGCACAGCCGGGGCGAGGACCGCACCCTGCTCACTTCCACGCGCTTCGGCCTGGGCTGCATGCTGGACCAGCCGGAAGTGGCCAACGCCACCTATGGCCTGGGGCCGAAGACCTTCGGTCACCCGGGCGCAGGCGGCTCCGTCGGCTGCGCCGATCCGGAGCGGGAACTTAGCTTCGGTTTCGTGACAAATACTCTGGGGCCCTACGTGCTGATGGATCCGCGCGCGCAGCAGCTGGCCCGGGTGGTAGCCGCCTGCCTGGACTGAGGCGATATAGGTGAGCGATTTACGCGGTCTTTCAATAAGTTACCGTCCGTCAGCTAGTTGGCGCCAATATCTTGCTTAATCCAAGGGTGACGGCAAAATGCCACTGGCATGCCAACCGGGCGGTCACAAAAAAGACTGCTGACATAAAAACTTGTGCTAGGGCTTCCGTCCATGAATATGAAACTGATCCACTCCGCGACCCTGATGCTGTGCATGGCTGTGGTCGGCTGTAGCTCCACCGGCAACAGCGGCGCCAGCCGTGTCGAAGTCTCCCAGGCCTGGCTGGACAGCCAGGAATCCGCCCTGCGCAGCGTGACCGCGGGCAGCAACTTCACCGTCAGCCGCCGCGACGGCGCCCTGGTGGTCACCGCGCCGGCCGACAGCACCTTCAACGCCGACCGTCCCGAGATGCTGCTGCCCGCCAGCCTCAAGCCCATCACCGGCGTGGCCAAGCAGGTTTCCGCCGACAGCGACGCCGGCGTGCTGATCGTCGGCCATCTGGACAACACCCTGAACAGCGAGGCGGCCGCCACCCTGAGTCAGTCCCGCGCCCGTGCCGTGGCCTCCATCTTCCGCCTCAGCGGCATGAAGCACGATCGCCTGCAGGCCCTGGGTCTGGGTGGCGTCCAGCCGGTGGCCAGCAATGACAGCGCCGATGGCCGCAGTCAGAATCGCCGCGTGGAGATCCTGGTTACCCAGCAGAAGGCCCTGCCGGCCCTGGCCGCCGAATATCGCGCCACCGCCACCAAGCTTGCAGCCAAGTAACGGCTGTCTCGGTTAAGCTGGGGGCAGCTTTCCGCCTGGAGCCGAACATGTCCCCCAGCCTTGCCGATATGCGTCGCGAATACGTTCGCGACGGCCTCACCGAGGAACAGGCGCCAGCTGAGCCGCTGGCGCTGTTTCGCAAGTGGTTCTCCGAGGCCATCGAAACCGAGCGCCTGCCGGTCGAACCCAACGCCATGACCCTGGCCACCGTCGATGCCGACGGCCGCCCCCACTGCCGAGTGCTGCTGCTCAAGGGGCTGGACGATCAGGGCTTCACCTTCTTCACTAACTACGACAGCGCCAAGGGTGCCCAGCTGCAGGCCAACCCCTGGGCGGCCATGACCTTCTTCTGGCCGGCCCTGGAACGGCAGGTGCGCATCGAGGGCAGCGTGGAGCGGGTCAGTGCCGCCGAGTCCGACGCCTATTACCGGGTGCGTCCGCTGGGCAGCCGTCTCGGTGCCTGGGCGTCGCCGCAGAGCCGGGTGATTTCCGGCCGCGAGGAGCTGGAAGCGCTGGTGCGGGCCACCGAGGAGCGTTTCCGCGACCAGGAGCCCCATTGCCCCGATCACTGGGGTGGTTTCCGCCTGGTGCCCGAGCGCATCGAATTCTGGCAGGGCCGGCCGAGCCGCCTGCACGATCGCCTCAACTACCGCCGTGTGGGCGGGGAGTGGGTGCGCGAGCGGCTGGCGCCGTAAGGCAGGTGGTCGGCTTTGTCGGTCGCCGCGGTGGCTTGCCGCGAGCCTCCGCCCGGCGGCCAGTGCTTACAGGCTGACCGCCCTGCGCCTTCAATGCTTCTGCCGGGCGGAAAGGGCGATGGCCAGCAGGATCAGCAACCCGCCGGCGGCCATGCGCAGGGTCGGCTGCTCGTCGAACAGCCACCAGGCCACGGCAATCCCGTACACCGGTTCCAGGGCGAAGATCAGGGCCGCGTTGCGCGCCTTGAGCACGCTCAGGCTGGCCACGAACAGGCTGTGGGCGATGGCCGTGCAGAACACCCCCAGCAGCCCCAGCCACAGCCAGTCCAGGGGTCGTACCTGAGGCAGTAGCTGCCAGGCCAGCGGCAGCAGGCACAGGGCGATGGTCAGGTTCTGCCAGAGCGCCGCCTGGAAGGGGTGAATGCCCCGTACCGAGACCCGATTGGCCACCGACAGCAGGGCGAACAGCAGGCCGGACAGCACCGCCCACAGCAGGCCGGTGGTCTGTGTGCTGGCCAGCTGGAAATGGGGAGTGACCAGCACCAGTCCGGCACTGACCAGCAGCAGGGTCAGCCATTCCATGCCGCGAATGCGCTCGCGGAACAGCAGTCCCTCCAGCAGCACGGTAAAGGCCGGAAAGCTGGCGAAGCCCAGGGTGGCCACCGCCACGCCGGACAGTTTCACCGCGTGGAAGAAGGTCAGCCAGTGTCCGCCCAGCAGCAGGCCGCCGCCGGCCAGCAACAGCAGCTGCCGCAGCCGCGGTCGGCGATAACGCCAGGCCAGGGGCAGCAGGCTGACCACGGCGAACAGCGCCCGGCCGAACACGATCACCAGGGGCGCGGCCAGCGCCAGCTTGCCGAACACGCCGGTGAGACCGAAGGCGAGGGCGCCGATATGCAGCCCGATAAGGGCGCGTCGAGGAGTCATCGGGGCTCCGGAACCACGAGGAAAGCGCGCATCCTACCCTGTCTCCACAGTCGCCGGGTTGGCTATCGCTCGCTCGCGCAGCAGACCGCGCCACAGGGCGGCGCTCAGCAGCAGGCAGGTGAAGGCCCAGGCCAGGGCCTGCCGGTTGGCAAGGCCTTCCTGCCAGAGCAGCAGGGGTGCCCCCAGCGCCAGCAGGCCGGCCAGCAGCCGACCCTCCGGTCGGCTGACCGGTTGCGGGCGCAGCAGGAAGAACAGGGCCGGGAAGAGCAGGGCGGGCCAGGGAAAGCCCCGGTAGCGGGCATCCACCACCAGGCCGAGCATCAGCACGGCGCCGGCAAAGCCGCAGGCCAGCAGCAGGTGGCCGGCATGGCGCCACAGTCGCAGGGCGCCGGCGTGTCTGGCCTGCAGGCAGGCATGGAACAGCACCAGCAGGTTCAGCATCACCAGCGCCACGGCCCACAGCCACTCCGCCGGACTGCGGCTCACCACATCCACCTGCTGCAGCTGATGGGCCATGCAGCCGGCGCCCAGCGCGGCCAGGGGTGGCAGCCAGAGCGGCGCCCGGCGTCCGGCCAGAAGCAGGGCGCAGGCGTACAGCGCCAGGGAAAGCAGCAGCCAGGCCGGCCAGTCCGGCAGGTTGGAAACCGGCCCGCTCAACACCCCCTTGTCGCCGCGGTCGGCGTCGTAGATGCCCCAGTAACCGCCGGCGGTGCCTTCGGCGCGGCGCTTCCAGGGCTGGTCGAAGGCCTCGATCAGGTTGTAGCGCCAACCCTCGGCTTCGGCGCGCTGCACGAAACCGCGGATGAAGCGCGCCTGATTCACCGGGCTGGGCACGGCGGTTTCCCGCTGGCGGCCCTGGCTGGGCCAGCCGGTCTCGCCGATCAGCACCGGCTTGGGGGCAAAGCGGCGCATGAACGCCTCATGAACGCGGGCCGCTGTTTCCAGCGCCGAGTCGATGCCCCGGGGTTCGTCCTCCCAGTACGGCAGCAGGTGCACGGTGATGAAGTCCGCCGCCGGGGCGATTTCCGGATGACGCAGCCAGAACTCCCAGACATCCGCATAACTGACCGGCTGCGGAACCTGCCGGCGCACCTGCTCGATGAGAGTCACCAGTCGGCTGGCGGTGACCTCGCGGCGCAGCAGGGCCTCGTTGCCGACCAGCACCGCGCGGACCACATCGGGGTTGGCTCGCGCGGCGTCGATCAGCAGGCGGACCTCCTCGTCGGTGTCCTGCGCATCGGCATTGACCCAGGCACCGAGAATCACCTCCAGACCGTGCTGGCGTGCCAGTCGGGGAATGTCCTGCAGGCCGCGCATGGAATAGAGGCGGATGCAGGAGAAGCGCTTGGCCAGCAGGGCCAGATCGCGCTCCAGCTGCTGCGTGCTCAACCGCAGCGGCCGATCGAAGGGCGATTGGTGGCGGGTGAAGGGACTGTAGGACACGCATTGCAGGCGCTGCACGGCCACATCCGGCAGGGCCTGGGCACGGCCCAGCCAGGCCCAGCAGGCGGCCAGCGCCAGGGCGCAGGCCACCAGGACAGCGATTCTCGGTAAGCGCTCGGACATGGGACGGGTCGCCGGGAAATCTTCCTGCAGCGTAGCGCTGCAGAAGGAGTCCGGCGGCCCGTCGGGCGGATCAGGCGTGATGGTGCAGCCAGGCGTGCTCGGGAATCCGCGCGGGCGCCTTCTGGCCGACACGCTCCCAGGCCTTCTCGTGCAGGTAGAAGCCGACCGAATTGCACAGCGGTTCGATGGCGGCGACCAGACCGCCGATTGCCACGCTGCCGGTCAGCGCATAGGTCACCGCAAAGGCGATGCAGAAATGCATGACGGTGAAGGTGACGGTCTTGAGCATGGCGGCAGGTCCTTTCGGCTGGCGTTGTGTGGGCACACGATAAGCCGCCTTGCGTCATGGGAAAAATCAATTGCAATCATGAGACTGATAGTCGCCGCCAAATATCAAACCACCTCCGCTGGTCGGATTTTTTCAAGCGAATCAATGGCTAAGGAGTGGATCGCCTAAGACTATGGTCGTCTTTTTTACCCCTGAAGCGGCACTTAGAGTGGCCGCCTGCAGTATTTGGTGGAGGTTTGCACCATGTCGAATAAAAAAGGCACCCTCGAACAGTCCATGCGCCCGGCATCCGCTCAGGGCCGCTTCTCCTGGGTGCTGCCCATGGTGCTGGTCCTTCTCTATCTGCTCTTCTTCGCGGTCTTCGCCTTCGCCCCGGATCTGCTCGGTGGCGGCATCGGCGACGACCCGACCAGCCCGGTGGCCTGGGGTGTCCCCGTGGCCCTCGGCCTCAGTCTCCTGGCCTTTGTCCTGGCCAGTCTCTACGTGCGCCGCGTCCGCGACGGAGCCGGCGAGTAGCTCACACGCAGCATGATGTTGCGCGTCCCCACCGAGCCACTGCTTCCCGCTGAACAGTTCATGGCCTGACCCCGGAGCTGTTGATCGGGAGGGGTTGCCGGTCCCCTGTGTCATTCGAACAGATCGGAAATGTTCGCTTGGCCTCCTGGAGGTTTCCAGCCTGTGCCCGGTGCGGGCTGCGCTGCGCCTCCAGACCCTGCAAGTGCAGACGAGATGCTCAGTAACAAGGAGAACAACAAGTGAACGACAACATAGTCTCGCAGGTGCTCAAGCACCCCAAGTATCAGGAGCTGGTGCGGCGACGCACCCGGGTAAGCATGATGTTCTTCGTTGCCACGTTGATCATCTATTCGGGCTTCATCCTGACCATGGCCTACCTGCCCGAGGTGTTTGCCCAGCCTCTGGGTGAAACCTGGACCATGAGCGTCGGCCTGCTGGTCGGCCTGCTGGTGGTCTGCAGCGCGGTTCTCATGATTGCGCTGTACGTGTGGTTTTCCAACAAGGTCTTCGACCCGCTGCTTGATGCTGTACTGAGGGATGTTCAATGAAAAAGAGTTTGCTCGGCGCAGCGCTGCTGGCGCTGATGTCTCAGTCGGCATTCGCCGCCGACGGCCACGGCGCCAACACCGAGGCAATCGTGATGTTCCTGCTGTTCATCGCAGGCACCTTTGTCATCACCTGGTGGGCGGCTCGCAAGACCCAGACCACCTCCGACTTCTATACCGCCGGTGGCGGCATTTCCGGCTTCCAGAACGGCCTTGCCATCGCGGGTGACTACATCTCCGCCGCCTCCTTCCTGGGCATCGCCGGCATGGTGTATGTCTCCGGTTACTACGGCGTGATCTACGCCATCGGCTTCCTGTTCGGCTGGCCGGTGGTGATGTTCCTGGTCGCCGAGCGCCTGCGTAACCTGGGCCGCTTCAACTTCGCCGACGTGACCGCGTTCCGTCTCGGCCAGAAGAAGATGCGCATCCTGGCCGCCAGCGCCTCGCTGACCATCATCGCCCTGTACCTGATCGCCCAGATGGTCGGTGCCGGCAAACTGATCGTTCTGCTGTTCGGCATCGAGTACAAGATCGCGGTGGTGATCATCGGTGCCCTGATGATGATCTATGTGTTCTTCGGCGGCATGACCGCCACCACCTGGGTGCAGATCATCAAGGCGGTTCTCATGCTGTTCGGCGGTACGCTGCTGGCGGTGCTGGTACTGGCTGCGTTCAACTTCAGCCCGGACGCCATGCTGGCCGAAGCGGTGAACGTGCACCCCTATGCCGACAAGCTGATGTCGCCGGGCGAGGCCGTGACCAGCAACCCGCTGAACGCCCTGTCCCTGGGTCTGGCCCTGGCCTTCGGTACCGCCGGTCTGCCGCACATCCTGATGCGCTTCTTCACCGTTTCCAGCGCCCAGGAAGCGCGCAAGTCGGTGATCTGGGCGAGCAGCTTCATCGGCTACTTCTACGTGCTGACCTTCATCATCGGCTTCGGCGCCATCGCCCTGCTGGTTCGTCACCCCGAGTTCTTCAACGTGGGTCCGGACGGCAGCTTCAACATGATCAAGGACCTGATCGGTGGCACCAACATGGCCGCCGTGCACCTGTCCAACGCCGTGGGTGGCAGCCTGCTGCTGGGCTTCCTGGCCGCCGTGACCTTCGCCACCATCGTGGCCGTGGTGGCCGGTCTGGCCCTGGCTGGCGCCGCCGCCATCGCCCATGACCTCTACGCCAACGTGATTGCCGAAGGTCGTGCCACCGAAGAGAAGGAAATGCGCATTTCCAAGATCTCCACGCTGGCGCTGGGCGTGCTGTCCATCCTGCTGGGTATCGTCTTCGAGAACCAGAACGTGGCCTTCATGGTGGGCCTGGCCTTCGCCATCGCCGCGAGCGCCAACTTCCCGGTGCTGGTCCTGTCCATCTCCTGGCGCGGTTGCACCACCCGTGGCGCCACCATCGGCGGCTTCACCGGCCTGATCGTGGCCACCGTGTGGGTGCTGCTGAGCAAGACCGTGTGGGTCGACGTGTTCGGCTTCGCCGAGGCCATCGTGCCGTTCCCGAACCCGGGCATCCTGTCCATCCCGCTGGCCTTCGCCGCCATCTGGTTCTTCTCGATCACCGACAAGAGCGCAGAGGCCCAAAAGGAGCGCGATGCATTCGACGCCCTGACCGTGCGCAGCCAGACCGGTATCGGTCGCAGCGGTGCGGTTGATCACTGATTCCTGACGTGATCGAACGAAAAGGCAGCCTCCGGGCTGCCTTTTTCATTTATGGAGGTAGGTAGAAGGTTGTGGCGGGCATCGATGGAGTCGCGGTGCGCGCAGCAGACGTTCATCGTGGGCTCGTCAGCGCCCGGGTCACCGGGCGGAGCGTCGGCGCACACGGTCGGAACGGATGCCGGCCGCCCTCCGGTCCGGTGCCCCGCGAGTGTTCATCGCAGGGGTAGTCGATGCCTGGCGCTGGCTTCCGGGCGGTGTGTCGATGCCTCCCGCGATGGCGGCCGGCAGAATGCCAACCGCTCTGCGGTCCGCTGTCACGCGTGGCCACGGCCACCGCCTGGTGCGCCGGATGGTGCGCTGTCGTTACTGGGCAATCGCCGCCGTGCGGGCCAGGCGCTGGATGGCCTCGTCGAGCGCCTGCAGCGCTTCGTGGGCTTCCGGGGCATCCTGCTTGAGCAGGGTCTCGCAGCGCTGGCAGGCGGCACGCAGCTGGGGCACGCCGCAGTAGCGGGTCGCGCCGTGCAGACGGTGGACCCGCTCGATCAGCGCCTCGCGGTCCCGACGTTCCCAGGCGATGAGGATGGCCTGGCGGTCGGCGTCCAGCGAGTCCAGCAGCATGGCCAGCATGTCGGCGGCCAGATCGGCCTTGCCGGCGGCCAGACGCAGCCCTTCCTCGTGATCCAGCACCGGCAGGCCGCCACCCTGTTCGCTGGTGGGCTCGAGCAGGCGTGCCGCCTGGGCGGCGCGCAGGCTCAGGCCGGTCCACTTGAGCACCACCTGACTGAGCTGATGCTCGTTGATCGGCTTGGTCAGGTAGTCGTCCATGCCGCCCTGCAGCAGGGCGCGTCGCTCGCTGGCCAGGGCGTGGGCGGTGAGGGCGACGATGGGGGTCTGGTCGCGTCCCTGCTCCGTCTCCCACGCGCGGATGGCCTCGGTGGTCTTCAGACCGTCCATGCCGGGCATCTGCACGTCCATGAAGATCAGGTCGAAACGCTGTTGGCGCACCTGTTCGAGGGCGGCGAAACCGCTGTCCACGGCGGTGACCTCCGCGCCCAGATCGTTGAGCAGGGTCTCCACCAGCAGCAGGTTGGCCGGGTTATCGTCCACGCACAGCAGGCGCGGCGCGCGCGACTGGGGTGCGAGCACCGGCGACGGCTCGCTGCGCTGCGCCGGCCGGTTGCACAGCACCTCGCACAGGGTGTCGTGCAACTGGCGGGTATACACGGGAGTGCTGAGCAGCTGGCGGTGGTCGTCGCCCAGTTCCTGGTGATAGAGCATCTGCTCGGTGGTCGGGCAGAGCGTCAGGGTCTTGCAGCCCTGGGCCTCCAGTTCGTGCAGGTATTGCCCCAGGCGTTCCGGCGGCAGGACGCGGCTGTTGATGCTGAGCACCGCCAGATCGAGGGGACGGCCGTCCGGGAAGTTGGCCACCGCGTCGAGCAGCTCGTCGCTGCTGGCGTACTCGAGCACTTCCAGGCCGGCGTCCTCCAGCTGATGACGCAGGGCCTGACGCGCCAGCTCGTGGCCATCCAGCAGGGCCACCCGCAGGCCCCGCAGCTCTTCGTAGGTCTCTTCCTCCAGCAGGTGGGTCTTGGGCAGGCTGATGCTGATCCAGAATTCCGAGCCCTCGCCGGGTGTGCTCTCCACGCCGATCTCGCCGCCCATCTGCTCGATCAGGCGCTTGGAGATCACCAGGCCCAGACCGGTACCGCCGGCCTGGCGGCTGACCGAATTGTCGGCCTGGCTGAAGGCATGGAACAGCTGGCGCAGGTCGGACTCGGACAGGCCGATGCCGGTATCGGTGACGCTGATGCGCAGCTGCGCACGCTCGTCATCCTCCTCCTCCAGCATGGCGCGCACGGTCACGGTGCCTTCGTGGGTGAACTTGATGGCATTGCCCACCAGGTTGGTGACCACCTGCTTGAGGCGCATGGCGTCGCCCACCAGCGCCAGGGGTGTGTCGCGGTAGATCAGGCAGACCAGCTCCAGGCGTTTCTCGTGGGCCTCGGGCGCCAGCATGGTGAGGGTTTCCTGCAGCAGGTCGCGCAGGTTGAAGGGCACGTTCTCGAGAATCAGCTTGCCGGCCTCGATCTTCGAGAAGTCGAGGATCTCGTTGATGATGCTCAGCAGGTTGTTGGCGGATTTCTCGATGGTCTGCAGGTAGTCGCGCTGGCGGGGGGTGACCTCGTTGCGCAGCAGCAGCTTGGTGAAGCCGAGGATGCCGTTGAGCGGGGTGCGGATCTCGTGGCTCATGTTGGCCAGGAACTCCGACTTGATGCGGCTGGCCTCCAGGGCCTCCTTGCGCGCCAGGTCCAGCTCGATGTTCTGGATCTCGATGGTCTCCAGGTTCTGGCGCACGTCCTCGGTGGCCAGCTCGATGCTGTGCTGCAGCTCCTCCTGGGCGTTCTGCAGGGCGGCGGCCATGCGGTTGATGCCGGCGGCCAGCTGGTCCATCTCGCGGCTGCCCAGCATCGGCAGGCGGGTCTGCAGATCGCCGTCCTTCAGGCGCGCGACGCCCTTCTGGATGATCGACAGCGGCTTGTTGATGGAGCGGCTCATGCGCAGGGCCAGCAGGGCGGCCACACCCAGGCAGGCGAAGATCAGCAGCAGGCTGGCGAACAGGCTGCGGTAGCCGCGCAGCAGGGTGCCATGGTGGGAAATCTCCACCTCGATCCAGCCCAGCGGCCGGTCGCCCGTGCTGGCCTGGGTCTCGCCCAGGGTCAGGTGGTTGATCAGGATCGGCTGCACGAAGCGCGTGGTGTCCCGGTCGGTCAGTCGCTGGGGCTGCTCGCCGCGGACGGCGGGGCGTGTCTGCGGGTGCATGTTGGGTCCGGCGTGGGCGCGCAGGCGGCCGTCCTGGTCATACAGGGTCACCGCCCGCACGTCCGGCTGTTCCAGGGCCTTGCTGGCGATGCGCTGCAGCAGCGCCGGTTCGCCGTTGGGCAGCGCCGGCGCGGTCAGCGGCGCCAGGTGCTCGGCGATCATCTGGCCGCGCTGCAACAGCTGGGCGTGCTGGTCGGCCAGCTGCATGGAGGTGAAGTAGGTCCCCAGCAGCAGGGCCAGCAGGCTGGTGGGCAGGAGGGTCAGCAGCAGTACGCGGCCTTTGATGCCGAGTTG
Source organism: Pseudomonas sp. (assembly GCA_035306625.1). GTDB lineage: Bacteria > Pseudomonadota > Gammaproteobacteria > Pseudomonadales > Pseudomonadaceae > Serpens. The sequence continues at coordinate 16,254 of DATGNS010000009.1, forward strand.
GGTAAACACACGAGATCCCCTGTTCAACCGATGGCGAGAGTGTAGCGAGGCGGCACGATCATCGGGCAGGGGAAGATCGTGATGGAGGTCAATCGAGCCCGCGAATGTTCTCCGAATCGTACTGCGGCAGTCGCCAGCCGAAGCGGATGGCCAGCATGCGCAGCACGAAGCCGGCCAACAGCGCCACCAGCGAGGCGATCTGGATATCCACGCCCGCCCACAGCTGCACCACATAGAGAATGCCGGTGAACAGGGCCACCGTGGCGTACAACTCGCGGCGCAGCACCATGGGCACCTCGGTGCACAGGATGTCGCGCAGCAGGCCGCCGAAGATGCCGGTGATCACCCCGGCCAGCACCACGATGGACGGGTGCGCCTGCATGCTCATGGCCACGTCGCAGCCGATCACGGTGAAGGCCACCAGGCCCAGGCCGTCGACGATCAGGAACAGCTTGCGCAGGTGATGCATCTGGCGGGCGATGAAGGCGGTGACGATGGCCGCGCCGATGGTGAAGGACAGGTATTCGGGGTGCTCGATCCAGCCCACTGGGTAGTGACCCAGCAGCACGTCGCGGGCGGTACCGCCGCCCAGGGCGGTCACGGTACCCAGGAGGCTGATGCCGAACAGGTCCATGCCGCGCCGCATGCCCATGATGGCGCCGGACATGGCTTCGGCGGTGATGGCGATCAGGTAGATGACGTACAGCAGGGTCAGGGTCAAGGCATGCTCCGTTATGCGCACGACAGCAGAGGGCGCGCGATTATCGGGTCTGCCCGGAAAAGAATGAACATGGCTAAGGTTTTTTAGGGTATACAAACATTTTTTTAATCAGTGACTCGCCATGCAGCTGGACCCTAGACAGACGAAGGCCTTTCGGACGGTGATCGAATGCGGCAGCTTCGAGCAGGCCGCGGCGCGTCTGCACCTGACGCCGCCGGCCATTTCCCAGCGGGTGAGGGCGCTGGAAAGCGCCCTGGGCACCGCCCTGGTGGTGCGCAGCCGGCCGTGCCGGGCCACGGAGGCCGGGCAGCGCCTGCTGCAGTACCTGCGCCGCGCCCAGCTGCTGGAAGCCGACCTGTTGGCCGAGATGGCCGAGCAGAGCGATGCGCCGCTGGTGGTGGCCGCGGCGCTGAACGCCGACAGCCTGGGTACCTGGTTCTTCCCGGCGCTGGCCGAGGTGCTGATCCGCGAGCGCGTGCTGCTGGATCTCACCGTGGAGGATCAGGATTACACCTACAGCCTGCTGGAGAGCGGTCTGGCCATCGGCTGCATCAGCTCGGAAGCCAAGCCCATGCGCGGTTGCAGCGCCGAGCCGCTGGGCATCATGCGCTACCGGCTGGTGGCCTGCGAGGCATTTCGCCAGAACTTCTTTCCCCAAGGGCTGACCCGCGCCGCCGCGCGTCGGGCGCCGGTGGTCGCCTATACCCGCAAGGACCGCCTGCAGGCCGCGTTCCTGCTGGAGCGCTTCGGCCTGCCACCGGGTTCCTATCCCACCCACTACGTGCCGGGCGCCGAGCCCCATTACCAGGCGATCCGCCATGGGCTGGGTTACGGCATGGTGCCGGAGCTGCTGATCCGCGACGCCCTGGTCCGTGGCGAAGTGCTCGACCTGGCGCCGGACGCGCCCTGTGATGTGGCGCTGTACTGGCACACCTGGAAGGTGCAGTCGCCGCGCATGGAGCATCTGTCGCGGCAGATCGTCGAAGCCGCCCCGCACCTGCTGATGCAACCGAACCGGTAGGGTGGTCAACGCGCAGGCGTTGGCCGCCGAAGCGAGGCGTCGTGCATGCCGCGTCGGCGGCCGGAGAAGCGCCGACCGCCCTGCGAGGTGCGTCGCCCTGGGCAACGGCGCACCCTCATGGGGGTGGTCAACGCGTTGCGTTGGCCACCTTGGCGGCCAAGCCGGTGGCTTGACCGCCCTACGGAAACTCGATGCCGTTGTGGTCAGCAGCATGCTGGTGCTGCGACGGTCAGGCCTGTTGTTCTGATCGTCTTCGGACCGGCCCTGGTTATGCCACCGCGCTATAACCTGTGATCGAACTGCAATATGGGCGAGGGCGGTTTGCGGCTATCATAGGCGCCCTTTTTTCTGCCTGTGATGCGAAGTCCCATGTCCCAGCGCTATCCCACCATCGCCGAATGCATTGGCAACACGCCCCTGGTGCGCCTGCAGCGCATGCCCGGCGAAACCAGCAACACACTGCTGGTCAAGCTCGAAGGCAACAACCCGGCCGGTTCGGTGAAGGATCGGCCGGCGCTGTCCATGATCACCCGTGCCGAGCTGCGCGGCGACATCCGCCCCGGGGACACCCTGATCGAGGCCACCTCCGGCAACACCGGCATCGCCCTGGCCATGGCGGCGGCCATCAAGGGTTACCGGATGATCCTCATCATGCCGGACAACTCCAGCGCCGAGCGCAAGGCGGCCATGACCGCCTATGGCGCCGAGCTGATCCTGGTCAGCAAGGAGGAGGGCATGGAAGGCGCCCGCGACCTGGCGCTGGCCATGCAGGCCCAGGGCAAGGGCAAGGTGCTCGACCAGTTCGCCAATGGTGACAACCCCGAGGCCCACTACCAGACCACCGGCCCGGAGATCTGGCGGCAGACCGGCGGCAGCGTGACCCATTTCGTCAGCTCCATGGGTACCACCGGCACCATCATGGGCGTTTCCCGCTACCTGAAGGAACAGAACCCCAACGTGCAGATCGTCGGTCTGCAGCCGATGGAGGGCTCGGCCATCCCCGGCATCCGCCGCTGGCCCCAGGAGTATCTGCCCAAGGTGTTCGATGCCAGCCGGGTCGATCGCATCGTCGACATGTCCCAGGCCGAGGCCGAGGACTGCATGCGTCGCCTGGCCCGCGAGGAGGGCATCTTCTGCGGCGTCTCCTCCGGCGGTGCGGTGGCGGCGGCGCTGCGCCTGAGCCGTGAGGTGGAGAACGCGGTGATCGTGGCGATCATCTGCGACCGCGGCGATCGCTATCTGTCCACCGGCGTGTTCGACCCGGCGCCCTGATTCGTCCGTCGCTCCGTATCACTCACCGAGAGTTTCCAGATGGCCAAGCGCGCCCCGAGTCTGCGATTCCAGACCGGCAGTGCCCCCCGCGCGGCGAGCGTGCCGGTGGGCAAGAAACAGCAGCTGCAGATCGAACGCCTGGCCCATGACGGCCGGGGCATCGGCTTCGTGGAGGGGCGCAGCTGGTTCGTGGACGGCGCCCTGCCCGGCGAGCGGGTCGAGGCGCGCGTGCTGGCCGCCCGCAGCCAGGTGGTGGAGGCGCGGGCCGAGCGCATCCTGACCGCCGCGCCCGAGCGGCGCACGCCGCCCTGCGCCCATGCCGAACGCTGCGGCGGCTGCACCCTGCAGCACATGCCCCGTGATGGGCAGCTGGCGCTCAAGCAGCGCACCCTGGCGGAGCAGCTGCAACGCTTCGCCGGCCTGGTGCCCGAGGAGTGGGCGCCGCCGCTGACCGGGCCGGAGCTCGGCTATCGGCGCCGGGCGCGCATCGCTGTGCGCTGGGATGCCCGCAGTCGCTCGCTGGCGGTCGGTTTCCGCGCGGCGGCCAGTCAGGAGATCGTCGCCATCGGCGAATGCCCGGTGCTGGTACAGCCCTTGCAACCGATCCTGCGTGCACTGCCGGCGTTGCTGGGCAGTCTGACCCGCCCGCAGGCGCTGGGGCATGTGGAACTGTTCAGCGGCACGGCCAACGCGCTGCTGGTGCGCCATACCGCGCCGCTGGCCGCGGAGGACATCGAGCGGTTGCGCGCCTTCTGCGCGGAACAGGAAGCGCAGCTGTGGCTGCACGGCAAGGGAGAACCGCAGCCGGCGGGCGAGGCGCGGGCGTCGCTGGGTTATGCCCTGCCGGCCTGGGGGCTGGAACTGGCCTATCGCCCGGGAGACTTCGTGCAGGTCAACGCCCCGGTGAACGAGGCGATGATCGCCCAGGCCCTGGACTGGCTGGCGCCCGGCCCCGAGGAACGGGTGCTGGACCTGTTCTGCGGGCTGGGCAATTTCGCCCTGCCGCTGGCGCGCCATGCTGGCGAAGTGATAGGCGTCGAAGGTATAGCTGGCATGGTCGAGCGGGCGCGCGACAATGCGCGCCGCAACGACCTGCACAACGTACGGTTCCACCAGGCGGACCTGTCCGCACCCCTGGTCGATGCCGGGTGGGCGAAGGGCGGGTTTCCCGCCGTGCTGCTCGATCCGCCCCGCGACGGGGCGCTGGAAATGGTTCGTCAACTGGAGGCATTGGGCGCCCGACGCGTGCTCTATGTTTCCTGTAACCCGGCCACGCTGGCCCGGGATGCCGCCGAGCTGGCGAGTCGCGGCTACCGGCTCCGGCGGGCCGGTATCCTCGACATGTTCCCGCAGACGGCGCATGTCGAGGCGATGGCGCTGTTCGTGCGCGACCCGGCCTGAGCCGGGCAGACGCGTGGCAACCGACCGACCCCGGCAAGAGGGCGGCGGGATCAGATCAGGCATGCATGGCATGCCGGAAGGGGAAGGCAACGATGGTACAGGTCAGGGCACAACAGCCCATCAATTCCGACGGAAGCGTCAATATCGACGCCTGGCTCGAGCATATCGCCACGCTCGACCCGGGGGTGGATCGCGAAGGGTTGCGCAAGGCCTGCGAGTTCGCCCGGGACGCCGAGCAGCACGCCAAGGAAGGTCAGAACCGCTGGGTGGAGAATGCGTCGAGCTTCCGCACCGGCCTGGAAATCGCCGAAATCCTTGCCGACCTCAAACTGGACCAGGAGTCCCTGGTCGCGGCGGTCATCTATCGCGCGGTGCGCGAGGGCAAGGCCACCCTGGAACAGGTCACCGAGCGCTTCGGCACCGAAGTGGCCAAGCTGATCGAGGGCGTGCTGCGCATGGCGGCCATCAGCGCCAGCGTGAACCCCCGCGACACCACGGTGTTCAACAGCCAGGTGCAGGTGGAAAACCTGCGCAAGATGCTGGTGGCCATGGTCGACGACGTGCGCGTGGCGCTCATCAAGCTGGCCGAGCGCACCTGCGCCATCCGTGCGGTGAAGGATGCCGACGAGGAAAAGCGCCACCGGGTGGCCCGCGAGGTGTTCGACATCTACGCGCCCCTGGCGCACCGCCTGGGCATCGGCCATATCAAGTGGGAGCTGGAGGACCTGTCCTTCCGCTACCTGGAGCCCGAGCAGTACAAGCAGATTGCCGCCCTGCTGCACGAGCGGCGACTCGACCGCGAGCAGTACATCGCCCGGGTCATGGACCAGCTGCGCGAGCGGCTGAACGCCGCCGGCATCAAGGCCGACATCAGCGGCCGGGTCAAGCACATCTATTCCATCTGGCGGAAGATGCAGAAGAAGGGTCTGCAGTTCAGCCAGATCTACGACGTGCGCGCGGTGCGCGTGCTGGTGCCGGAAATCCACGACTGCTACACCGCCCTGGGCATCGTGCACACCCTGTGGCGGCACATTCCCAAGGAGTTCGACGACTACATCGCCAACCCCAAGGAGAACGGCTACCGCTCGCTGCACACCGCGGTGATCGGCCCGGAGGGCAAGGTGCTGGAAGTGCAGATCCGCACCCACGCCATGCACGAGGAGGCCGAGCTGGGCGTGTGCGCCCACTGGCGCTACAAGGGCACCGACGTCAAATCCACCTCGACCCACTACGAGGAGAAGATCGCCTGGCTGCGCCAGGTGCTGGAATGGCACGAGGAGCTGGGCGACATCGGCGGCCTGGCCGAGCAGCTGCGCGTGGATTTCGAGCCGGACCGGGTCTACGTATTCACCCCCGATGGCCACGCCGTGGACCTGCCCAAGGGCGCCACGCCGCTGGACTTCGCCTACCGGGTGCACACCGAGATCGGCCACAACTGCCGGGGCGCCAAGGTCAACGGGCGCATCGTGCCGCTCAACTACAGCCTGCAGACCGGCGAGCAGGTGGAGATCATCACCACCAAGCAGGGCGGGGCGCCGAGCCGTGACTGGCTGAACCCCAACCTGGGCTATGTCACCACCTCCCGTGCCCGGGCCAAGATCGTCCACTGGTTCAAGCAGCAGGCCCGCGAGCAGAACGTCATCGCCGGCAAGACCATGCTGGAGCGCGAGCTGGCCCGCCTGGACATCGTCGGCGTCGATTACGAGAAACTGGTCGAGCGCACCAACCTCAAGTCGGTGGAGGACATGTTCGCCGCCCTGGGTGCCGGCGACATACGCCTGGCACATCTGGTCAACCAGGCTCAGCAACTGGTCGAGCCGGATCGCGATGCCCAGCTGGAGCTGATCCCGCGACGCGGCCCCACCCAGGTGGCGCGCCCCGGCGGGCGCAGCGACATCCAGATCCAGGGCGTCGGCAATCTGCTGACCCAGATGGCCGGCTGCTGCCAGCCGCTGCCCGGCGACCCCATCGTCGGCTACATCACCCAGGGCCGCGGCGTGAGCATCCACCGCCAAGACTGCCCGTCGGTGCTGCAGCTGGAAGGCCGCGAGCCGGAACGCATCATCCAGGTCAGCTGGGGCCCGGTACCGGTCAAGACCTACCCGGCGCAGATCGTCATCCGCGCCTACGACCGTTCCGGCCTGCTGCGCGACGTGTCGCAGCTGCTGCTCAATGAGAAGATCAACGTGCTGGCGGTCAACACCCTGAGCAACAAGGAAGACAACACCGCGCTGATGACGCTGACCATCGAGATTCCCGGCCTGGACGCCCTGGGCCGGTTGCTGGCGCGGCTGTCGCGCCTGCCCAACGTGATCGAGGCCAAGCGTCAGCGCGCCAACTGAAGGCAGGGCCGGATTCCTCCGGCCCCCGGCCGGGGGGATTTGCCATGTACCAGTTGAACGACCTGCTGCACCTGATGGCCCGCCTGCGCGACCCGCAGCACGGCTGTCCCTGGGACCTGCAGCAGGACTACCGCAGCATCGTCCCGCATACCCTCGAGGAAGCCTACGAGGTGGCCGACGCCATCGAGCGGGGCGACTTCGCGCACCTGCCCGGCGAGCTGGGCGATCTGCTGTTCCAGGTGGTCTATTACTGCCAGCTGGCCAGTGAGGAGGGGCGTTTCGGCTTCGCCGAGGTGGTGGACGCCATCACCCGCAAGCTGGTGCGCCGTCACCCCCACGTGTTCCCCGACGGCGACCTGTACGGCTCGCCCGACCTGCCACGCCTGGACGAGGAAGCCATCCGCGAGCGCTGGGAGCAGATCAAGGCCGAGGAACGCGCCGAACAGGCCGCCGCGCCGGAACAGCTGTCGCTGCTGGACGATGTGCCCGCCGTGCTGCCGGCCCTGAGCCGCGCGGCCAAGCTGCAGAAGCGCGCCGCCCGGGCAGGCTTCGACTGGCCGGAGGCGCTGCCGATTCTCGACAAGCTGCGCGAGGAGCAGGACGAGCTGCTGGAAGCCATGAGCACCGGCGATGCGGAGGCCCTGAGGAATGAGCTGGGTGACCTGCTGTTCACCGTGGTGAACCTGGCCCGGCACCTGGAGGTGAACCCCGAGGACGCCCTGCGGGCGGCCAACCTCAAGTTCGAACGACGCTTCCGCTTCATCGAGCAGAGCTTGCGGGAAGCGGGCCGGCCCATCGAGAATTGCACCCTCGCCGAGCTGGATGCGCTCTGGGGCGAGGCCAAGAAAGCCGAACGGGATGCCTCCTGCGGCTGACCGGCGTCGCGCGATCGCCCTTCCACGAACCTAACGACGAGTCGACACATGAGTCTTTCCCTTCGCGATCAGCTGCTCAAGGCCGGGCTGGTCAACGAAAAGCAGGCCAAGCAGGCCGCCAAGCAGAAGCAGAAACAGCAGCGCCTGGAGAAAAAGGGCCAGGCCGAGAAGGACGATTCCCAGCGCCAGGCCGCCCTGCAGGCCGCTGCCGAGAAGCTGGCCCGCGACCAGGAGCTGAACCGCCAGCAGCAACAGAAGGCCGAGCAGAAGGCGCGCACCGCGCAGATCAAGCAGCTGATCGAGAGCAGCCGCCTGCCCAGGCTGAACACCGACGACTACTACAACTTCGTCGACGGCAGGAAGGTCAAGCGCCTGGCCGTCAACGACTCGCTGCGTGACAAGCTGTCCCGCGGCTCCCTGGCCATCGTGCGCCACGACGGCAACTACGAGCTGATCCCCCGGGAGGCGGCGCTGAAGGTCAAGGAACGCGACCCGCAGCGCATCATCCTGCTCAACGAGCCCAAGAGCCAGGAAATCGATCCGGACGATCCGTACGCCGCCTATCAGGTGCCCGACGACCTGATGTGGTGATCCTCGCGTGGGGCCCGCACCGACTCAGCGGTGACGGGCCGCGCGCAACAGTCCTATCCCCAGCGCCAGTCCTGCCAGCGCGAACAGCGCGGACACCGCGAACAGGCCGGCCAGGCCGCTCAGCGGCACCAGCAGCCCCATCAGCGGGCCGGCAATCCCCAGGGCCAGATCGAAGAACAGCGCGAAGGCGCCCAGCGCCGCGCTGCGACTGGAGGCGGGCACTTGCTGGATGATTTCCACCGCCAGGGCCGGATACAGCATGGCCAGACCCAGCCCGGTCAGCGTCGCGCCCGTCAGGGCCAGCCAGGGCGTCGCGGCCAGCCACAGGACCACCAGTCCGAGAATCTCCACCAGCAGGCAGCCGATGGCCACCGGGTAGCCGCCGAAGCGGCGCACGCTGTCGGCCAGCACCAGTCGCCCGCCGATGAAGGCAGCGCCGAACGCGGTCAGGGTGTAGCCGGCGCCTTCCCACCCACGGCTCGAGAAGTACAGCGCCACGAAGGTCGACAGGGTGCCATAGCCGATGGTGCCCAGCGCTAGCGCCAGGCCACCGGGCAGGACCCGGCCGAAGACCCGCAGGAACGACAGGCGGGCTTCACCGCTCACCGGGGAGGATGCCTGCGGGCGCACCAGCAGCAGGCCCAGCAGGGCGAGCAACAGGGTGGCGGCGCCCAGGCTCCAGGTGCCCAGCTGATCATTGAGCGCCATGCCCAGCGGCGCACCGACGGCAATGGCGCCATACACCGCCACGCCGTTCCAGGACAGTACCCGGGCGGTGCGCTCCGCGCCGGCCCGGGCGATGGCCCAGCTCAGCGAGCCGGTGCCGATGAAGCCCTGGGCGACGCCCAGCAGCACACGACCTACCAGCAGCAGCGCCAGTCCGGTGGCGGCGTGGTTCTGCAGCGGAGCGACCAGGGTCAGCAAGCCGCTCAGGGCGCAGGCCAGCAGGCCGCAGATCACCGACAGCTTGCTGCCCAGCCGGTCGCACAGGCTGCTGGTCAGCGGGCGGCTCAGCAGGGTGGTCAGGTACTGGATGCCGATGACCAGTCCGGCCATGGCGGAACCGTAGCCAAGCGTGTCGTGCACATGGCCGGGCAGCACAGCCAGCGGCAGGCCGATGCAGAAGTAGATCAGGAAGGTGAAGGAAATCAGGACAAGGATCTGCACAGCGAAAAGCGCCTTGAACCACGGCGAGAGGGGGTGGACATGATGCGCCAGCTTGTGCCGGCGCGAAAGGGCCGCTCGGTTGGCCGAACCCGGCGCACGGGCCGAGGTCCTTCAGTGGGCATGCCCCGTTGAGTTTCCCGCGCACTTTGGCAAGCATAGGCGCCCCCTTGGATCATCCCGGTCGCGCACCGGCAGGTTGTAGCAGTGAACAGCAGTGACTTGACGCCCCATCCGGTACCCGAACCGCGTGACGAACGCCTGCTGGCCGAGGTGCGTGACGCCTATGGCCTGATCCGCGTGGTGGAGATGGGCGACTACCGCTTCCTGGAGTTCGGCGATCAGGTGGAGCAGAGCTGCGTGTTCACCCGCGACCCCACCTGGCTGGAGTACGACTACACCCGTGCCATGCTGCTGGGCGCGCTGGCCCATCCCGCGCCGGAGTCGGCGCTGTTCCTCGGCCTCGGCGCCGGCACCCTGACCCAGGCCTGCCTGAAATTCCTGCCGCTGGAAGACGTCGAGGTGATCGAACTGCGCCCGGACGTGCCGCGCCTGGCGATGGAGTTTCTCGGCCTGGACGACGACCCGCGGCTGACCATCCGCATCGGTGACGCGCTGGAGCTGCTGGACAGCGCCGAGCGGCCCGACCTGCTGTTCGTCGATCTGTACACCGATCTGGGACCGGGTCCCGGTCACCTGGCCTGGAAGTTTCTGGAGGCCTGCCAGGCCAAGCTCAACCCCGGCGGCTGGCTGATCATCAACCAGTGGGCTACCGATGACGGCAAGCCCCTGGGCGCCGCCCTGCTGCGCGGGCTGTTCCATCACCACTACTGGGAATGCCCGGTGAAGGAGGGCAACGTTGCCCTGCTGGTGCCCGCCGATCTGGAGCAGACCCTGGACTTCGAACGTCTGCGCGAGCAGGCCGGTGCCCTGGAGCCGCGCCTGGGCTACAGCCTGGAGCCGCTGATCGAGGCGATCCGCCCGGCCAGCTGAGCATGCCCGCTTGCGGTGCGTGCCGGGCGCTACTGGTGCATGGATTGCACCGATCTGGTGCGCTCATTGAGCCGAACCGCGCCATTTAATGGCATTTTGCCGTTGGTCCGGTAATTGCTCACTTCTTGTAGTGATATTGCTGTTCACTGCAAGGAATCTCCCGATGTCTCTTCAGAGCGCCCGCATGAATCTCTCCGCCGCCGAGCGTGCCTGGCTGCCCTGGTTCGGCAGGACGGGCCGGCTGGCCATGGGCTGGGCCTGCTGGCTGAATCGCGCCGAGGCCCCCGAACTGGAACACGCCTTCGAAGGCATCGCCCAGACGCGCATGAAGAAACTGCTGCAGTGGAGCGAATCGCTCTGGGCGCGCCTGGGCGAGCTGGCGCAGACGGTCGCCGCGGACTGGCCGACGCCAGACGCCCGGTGGTTGCGCGAGGAGCTGCGCCAGCTGGGCGACTGCTCTGAGCTGTTCGTGGTGGATGCCGAGGGGCGGGTGCTGGCCTCCAGCAGCGGCGAGCGCCAGGGCCAGGACGACACCCCCCGGCGCGCGCTGGCCGAGGGCCTGCGCCAGCCCTTCCTGCATGGTCCCTACATCGATCCCTGGACCGAGCGTCTCGGGCCCAGCAGTTCGCGCTTCCATGACGCGGTCACCCTGATGTTCTACCAGCCCGTCCGGGTCGAGGGGCAGGTCAGGGGCTGCCTGTGCGCCCGGGTGCCCAACGACGTGCTGGGCGATCTGATCCAGCGCGAGGCGGGGCACATCTATCCCGAATCCGGCGACAACTACCTGTTCATGGTGGAGTCGCGCTTCGATCCGGGCATCGCCGCCGGTACCGCCCTGTCGCGCTCGCGCTTCGAGGACGACACCTTCACCCTGGGCGAGAACCTCAAGAGCGGTGTGCGCACCGCCTGGGGCACCGTGCGGGTGCAGAAGCACACCGAACTGGAGCTGCGCTTCACCGATCCGGCCACCGGCCAATTGCATCCCGGGGTGCGGGAAACCATCGCCCGGGGGCACAACCTGTTCGTCACCTATCCGGGCTATGCCGATTACCGGCACATCCCGGTGATCGGCAAGGGTGTCACCTTCCAGCTGCCGGGCTCGCCGGACCGCTGGGGCATGATGTGCGAAGCCGATCTGGAGGAGGTCTACCGGCGCCGTTCCCTGGCCCACGGGCTGATGAAGACCTACCTGGCCACCGTGCTGACCCTGTTCGGTCTGCGCGTGGGGCTGCAGCATGTCATCGGGCTGTCCGGCTGGGCGCTGGATGCCGTGGACTTCCTGCTGCTGCTGGCGGGAGCCTGCGCCTTCGCCAGGTTCGGGCCCAACCGCCTGGCGGCGCGCCTGCGGCACATGACCGGCCTGGTGCGCACCATCGCCGAGGGCGGCGGCAATCTCAGCCAGCGTCTGGAACGCTCCCAGCTCGGCAACGATGAAAGCGGCGACATGGGGCGCTGGATCAACAGCCTGATCGACAGCCTCGACAACCTGGTGGGCGAGGTGATCCAGGTGTCCCGCCAGGTGCGCGACACCAATGCGCGCATGCTGGAGCGCAGCGGCGCGGCCGCTGCCACCAGCCGCGGCGTGAACGAGGAGATTCACCGCCTGCTGCTGCTGGTCGAAGAACAGTTGGGCGAGATCCAGCAGGCGGCCAGCACCGCCGGGGAGATGAAGGAGGCCATGGATCAGGTGGTGGCCGGCGCCCGGGAGCGCTTCGAGCAGGTGCGCGGCGGCACCCGCATGATCCGTGACGTGATGGAGCGCTCGGCCCAGGGCGTGCAGCGCCTGGACAGCCGCATGGCGGAGATCGACGGCATCGTCGGTCTGATTGCCGACATCACCGCGCAGACCAACCTGCTGGCCCTCAACGCAGCCATTGAGGCGGCGCGGGCCGGTGAACACGGGCGCGGCTTCGCCGTGGTGGCCGGCGAGGTACGTACCCTGGCGCAACGCACCGCCCAGGCGGCAGAGGAGATCGGCAGCCTGGTGGAAAGCCTGCAGGCGGAAACCCGCCGCGAGGTGCAGAACATGGAGGCCGGGGTGCGCGACGTGGATGCGCGCCTGCAGCACAACGAGGCGGAAGGCGCCGAGAACGAGCTGCTGCATGCGCGGGTGCAGCGCATGTTCGAGATCATCCAGGCGCTCAACCAGCGCAGCCTGCACTACGGCCAGACCATTCGCGGGGTCGAGCAGGCCGCCGGCGAGATGGGCAGCACCCTCGGCGGGCTGGCCGCCAGCGCCGAGCGGGTGCGCCACGTCGCCGAACGTCTGCGCGGCCTGGTGGGGCAGTTCCGGGTCAGCGAACCGGCCGGCTGAGGGAGAATGTCCGCCTGCCGAAATGCGGGCGGATTCCCGTCGCACTTCTGACGCCAGAGACAAAAAAAGCGCACATGCCCCGGCCAATTCAGGTATAGTGCGCGCCGGTCGTAGCATCGACCCCGATCAGGTTCCGAAGCCTTGCTTCGCTGCAGGTCCGTTTTATCGGCCTACCTTCGTCGATTCATTCATTCACATCGCAACTCCTCGCCGCCAGGCTGCCAGGGTGACCCACAAGGTCGATCACGGCATGCGCAGTCTTGCCCATGGGTGTTTGCGAATGCAAAAAGGGCAACCCCATGACTCAGGAAACCGCCGGTTTCGCCGCGCTCGGTATTCATCCCTCTGTTCTCGCCGCCATCACCGCGGCCGGTTACGAAGAACCCTCTCCCATCCAGGCCCAGGCCATTCCGGTCATCCTTGATGGCCACGACATGATCGGCCAGGCGCAGACCGGTACCGGCAAGACCGCCGCCTTCTGCCTGCCCATGCTGTCGAAGATCGATCCGGCCCGCCGCGAGCCCCAGGCGCTGATCCTGGCACCGACCCGCGAGCTGGCCCTGCAGGTGGCCACCGCCTGTGAAACCTATTCCAGCCAGATGCCGGGCGTCAGCGTGGTGGCCGTCTATGGCGGCGCGCCCATGGGCCCGCAGCTCAAGGCCCTGCGCCAGGGCGCGCAGATCATCGTCGCCACCCCTGGTCGCCTGGTCGACCACCTGAGCCGCAACGAGCAGCTGCTGTCCACCATCGGCTTCCTGGTGCTGGACGAGGCCGACGAGATGCTCAAGCTGGGCTTCATGGAAGACCTGGAAGTGATCTTCCAGGCCATGCCGGAAAGCCGCCAGAGCGTGCTGTTCTCCGCCACCCTGCCGCATTCCATCCGTGCCATCGCCGAGAAGCACCTGCGCGAGCCGAAGCACGTGAAGATCGCCGCCAAGACCCAGACCGTCGCACGCATCGAGCAGGTGCACGTGATGGTGCACGCCGACCAGAAGGTGGCCGCCGTGTGCCGTCTGCTGGAAGTCGAGGACTTCGACGCGCTGATCGGCTTCGTGCGCACCAAGCAGGCCACCCTGGACCTGGCTGCCGCGCTGGAGGCCAAGGGCTACAAGGCCGCCGCCCTGAACGGCGATATCGCCCAGGCGCAGCGCGAGAAGGTCATCGAGTCGCTGAAGAACGGCACCCTGGACATCGTCATCGCCACCGACGTGGCGGCCCGCGGCATCGACGTGCCGCGCATCACCCACGTGCTCAACGTGGACATGCCCTACGATCCGGAATCCTACGTGCACCGCATCGGCCGTACCGGCCGCGCCGGTCGCGATGGTCGCGCGCTGCTGCTGGTCACCCCGCGCGAGCGCCGCATGCTGCAGGTGATCGAGCGGGTCACCGGCCAGAAGGTGGTCGAGGCGCATCTGCCCGGTCCGCAGCAGGTGCTGGATGCACGCATCCGCAAGCTCACCGAATCCCTGCGTCCGCTGCTGGCCGAGGCCGAGGATACCCACGGCGCGCTGTTTGACCGCCTGCTGGCCGATCTGGAGTGCACCCCCCATGCCCTGGCCGCCGCGCTGCTGCGCAAGGCCACCAATGGTCAGTCGCTGAACCTGGCGGACCTGGAGCGCGAGCAGCCGCTGGTGCCCGGTCCGGTACGCGAGCGACGCGAGCGTGACAGCAGTGCTCGCAGCGAATACCGCGAGCGTGGCGAGCGCCGTGCACCGGCGCCGATCGCCGAAGGGCGTGCCCGTTGCCGCGCCGCCCTGGGTGCCCGCGACGGCATCGCCGCGCGCAACCTGCTGGGCGCCATCCTCAATGAGGGCGGCCTGGCCCGGGAGGCCATCGGTCGCATCCAGATCCGCGAGACCTTCAGCCTGATCGAGCTGCCGGAAGAAGGCCTCGATCGCCTGCTGGGCAAGCTCAAGGATACCCGCGTCGCTGGCAAGGCCCTCAAGCTGCGCCGCTATCGCGAGGACTGATCCCGCGTTGTCATCCGGAAAACCCCGCCTCGGCGGGGTTTTCTGCTTTTGGCGGGGGACAGGT
>DATGNS010000010.1:0-4738 GCA_035306625.1 Pseudomonas sp.
CGGCGCCGGAATGATCGGCTCGGCGGCCCAGCTCAGCGAGGCGCCGAAGGCCAGGATGGCGGCGAAGACACGGGGGGCAAAACGCAAGATGTTCATCCTTCTCCCTGCAAGACAATAAAACGAAGCCGTGAGGCCAAAGCCCCATCGGACCAGAGAAATGAACATTAGTTCAGGTTGCGAAAGTAACCGGGTGTTACTTCACACAACGCCCCTTCAGTCGGGGCGTACCAGCTGGGGGCTGCCCAGGTTGGCCAGCCGCACGCTCTGCTGCACGCGCTGCGCCTCGCCCGAGCTGCCGATCGGACCCAGCCGCACGCGGTGCAGAACCTGGCGGTTGAGCACCACCGAGCTGATGAACACCGGCACGGAGACCGTCTCGCTCAGCCGGGCGCGCAGCAGTTCGGCGGCATCGGGGTTGGCGAAGGCGCCTACCTGCAGGTACAGGCCCCGCTCGGGCACCGCGCCCGTGGTTGAGCGCAGCTCGGCCGGCGATACCGCGGCGGCATGCTGCTGCGGCGGCGGGCTGTAGAGCTCCACCCGCCCCGCTGGCGCCGGCGCGCTGGCGGCCAGCGCCGGGGCCGTGCCCTGGGGCACCGGCTGGCCCCGCTCGGCCCACCACTGATAGGGATCGATTCCCTCCACATGCACCCGCGCCGTACCACTCTCCGCGAAGCCGAGCTTCTTGGCCGCGGCGAAGGACAGGTCGATGATGCGGTCGGAGTAGAAGGGGCCGCGATCGTTGACGCGCAGGATGACCTTGCGCCCGTTGTCCAGGTTGGTGACCTGCACGTAGCTGGGCAGGGGCAGGGTCTTGTGGGCGGCGGTCATGCCGTACAGGTCGTAACGTTCGCCGTTGGCGGTGAGCTGGTTGTGGAACTTGGTGCCGTACCAGGAGGCGATGCCGGTTTCCCGGTAGTTGCGCGCGTCGCTGATCGGATAGTAGCTCTTGCCCATCACCGTGTAGGGATTGGCCTTGACCCGCCCGTAGTGGGGCATGGGCACGGCGTCGGGAATCTGCGAGACATCCACCTCCCACCAGGGCGCGCCGTCCTTGTGGGGACGGGCATAGTCGGAGGTGGAGGGCACCGAGCCGCCGCCCGGCGGCGGGGTGGAGCAGCCTGCCAGCAGCAGACCGGCCAGCAACATCAGGTGCGGCACACGCATCATCGTTGTATTCCTCGTACCTGTGCCAGCGCCTCGCCCAGCTGGTGGACGGCCATCGCGTACATGGCGCTGCGGTTGTAGCGGGTGATCACGTGGAAGTTGGGCAGGCCCAGCCAGAATTCCTCGCCCTGCTCGCCCTCGAAGCGGATGGCGATCACCGCCAGCTCGTCATCCAGCGCCAGCTCGGGTTGCCAGCCCAGTTCCCGCAGTTCCGCCACGCTCAGGTGCGGTTCGACGCCGGGGCTGATGCCCTCCTCCACGCGCTCGCCGCTCACCTGCACGCGACTGACCACCGGCGCACCGGCGACCCAGCCGTGGCGCTTGAAATAACTGGCGACGCTGCCGATGGCGTCGACCGGATTGTTCCAGATATCGATCCGTTCGTCGCCATCGAAGTCCACGGCGTAGGCGCGGAAGCTGCCCGGCATGAACTGGGGCATGCCCATGGCGCCGGCATAGGAACCCTTGAGGCTCAGCGGGTCGATCTGTTCCTCCCTCGTCAGCAGCAGAAACTCGCGCAGCTGCTGGCAGAAGAAGGGCGCCCGGGGCGGGTAGTCGAAGCACAGGGTGGACAGGGCATCCAGCACCCGATAGCTGCCGGTGTTGCGCCCGTAGAAGGTCTCCACGCCGATGATGGCGACGATGACCTCGGCCGGCACTCCGTATTCGCGCTCGGCGCGTGCCAGGGCCGCCTCGTGCTCGCGCCAGAAGTCCAGACCGCGGGCGATGCGCGCCTCGGTGAGGAAGATGGGCCGATATTCGCTCCAGGGCTTGACCCGCTCGGCCGGCCGGGAGATGGCATCCAGGATGCCCTGCTTGCGCTGGGCTTCGGCGAACAGCGCCTGCAGCTGCTCGGCGGCAAAGCCGTGGCTGAGGGTCATGTCCTCGATCAGCTCGCGCACCTGGGGCGAGTCGCCATAGTCGCCGCTGGCCGACCCGCTGGTCGGCATGCAGCCCACGGTGCCCATGGCCAGCAGGGTGGGAAGAAACCGTCGGAGATTCTTGAGCATAGCGGTCCTGAACATTACGCAATCCACTTGCGGTGGGTGTGGATCGCCATCAACACCCCGAAGCCGGACAACAGGGTAACCAGTGAAGTGCCACCGTAGCTGATGAAGGGCAGCGGCACCCCCACCACCGGCAACAGACCGCTCACCATGCCGATGTTCACGAATACATACACGAAGAAGGTCAGGGTCAGGGCGCCGGCCCACAGCTTGCCGAAGATGGTCTGCGCCTGCAGGGTGATGACCAGCCCCCGGGCCAGCAGCAGCAGATACACCAGCAGCAGCAGGCAGATGCCCACCAGCCCGAACTCCTCACCCAGCACGGCAAGGATAAAGTCGGTATGGCTCTCGGGCAAAAAATCCAGGTGCGACTGGGTGCCCTGCAGCCAGCCCTTGCCGAACACCCCGCCCGAGCCGATTGCCGCCTTGGACTGGATGATGTTCCAGCCCGTTCCCAGCGGGTCGCTTTCCGGATCCAGGAACGTCAGCACGCGCTGCTTCTGGTACTGGTGCATCACGAACAGCCACATGAACACCGCGATGGGCACCGCGGCGGCGATGGCGCCCAGGATCCAGCGCCAGCGCAGGCCGGCCACGAACATCACGAAGGCACCGGAAACCAGCACCAGCAGGGCGGTGCCCAGATCCGGCTGCTTGAGGATCAGCACGAACGGCAGGCCGATCAGCACCAGCGCCCAGGCGGTGTGCTTGAGGGTCGGCGGCAGGTTGTGGCGGGCCAGGTACCAGGCGATGGTCGCCGGCATGAGGATCTTCATCAGCTCCGCCGGCTGGAAGCGGATCACGCCCGGAATGTTGATCCAGCGCGTGGCGCCCATGGCGGTGTAGCCGAACAGCTCCACCCAGACCAGCAGCAGCAGGCCGAAGCCGTAGCCGAAGGGGATCCAGCGGGCCATGAAGCGGGGATCCAGCTGGGCGATCAGCAACATGGCCAGCAGGCCGATACCGAACGAGGTGGCCTGCTTGAGCACCAGCTCGACGTTCTTGCCGCCCGCCGAATAGAGGATGAACAGGCTGGCCCCGGCCAGGGTCAGCAGCAACAGCAGCAGGATGCCGTCCACATGCAGGCGCTGCAGCAGGCTGGCCCGTCGGCTCAGCGGATCGTGACTGGACAGGGTGCGATCGAATTCAGTTGCCACGGTTCACCACCTTCTCGGCCTGCGGTGCAGCGAATTCCGGCTTGAGCCGGCCCTGCTCGTCCAGCAGCCAGGCATCCATCACCTGGCGGGCCACCGGCGCGGCCACGCCGCTGCCCGATTCGCCGTTCTCTACCATCACCGCCACGGCGATCTTCGGGTTGTCCGCCGGTGCGAAGGCAACGAACAGGGCGTGGTCGCGGTGCCGCTCGTCCAGCTTCTCGCTGTCGTAGGTCTCGCCCTGCTTGATGGCCACCACCTGGGCCGTGCCGCTTTTGCCGGCGATCCGGTAGGGGGAGTTCTGGCCGATGCGCCGGGCCGTGCCGCGCGGGCCGTGCACCACCGACTCCATGCCGCGGATGGCGTGATCCCAGTAGCTGGGATCCTGCAGCACGATGTCCGGCACCGGATCGGGATCCACCGGCGGCACGCCGCCCACCGAGCGCGCCAGACGCGGGCGCACCCACTTGCCGCGCGTGGCCATCAGCGCCGTGGCCTGGGCCAGCTGCAGCGGCGTGGCCTGCATGTAGCCCTGGCCGATGCCCAGGATCAGGGTTTCGCCCGGGTACCACACCTGGCGGTAGCGGCGCTGCTTCCATTCCCGCGACGGCATCAGGCCGGCGGTTTCCTCGAAGACGTCCAGGGCGACCCGGGTGCCGAAGCCGAAGCGGGTCATGTAGTGGTGCAGCTGATCGATGCCCAGCTTGTGGGCCAGATCGTAAAAATAGGTGTCGTTGGAGCGGGCGATGGCCAGCTCCAGATCCACCCAGCCGTCGCCGTAGCGGTTCCAGTTGCGGTACTTGTGGGACACGTTGGGCAGCTGGTAGTAGCCCGGGTCGAACACCTTGGTCTCCGGCGTGATGGCCTTGGCGTCCAGGCCGGCCACCACCACCATCGGCTTGATGGTGGAGCCCGGCGGATAGAGACCGCGCATCACCCGGTTGTACAGCGGGCGGTCCAGGGACTCGCTGAGCTCGGCGTACTTCTTGAAGCTGATGCCGGTGACGAACAGGTTGGGGTCGAAGCTGGGCTGGCTGACCACCGCGAGGATCTCGCCGGTTTCCGGCTCGATGGCCACCACCGCGCCGCGTCGGCCGCCCAGGGCTTCCTCGGCGGCGGCCTGCAGGCGGCTGTCGAGGGTCAGCACCAGGTCCTTGCCCGGCACCGGCGGCGTGCGCTTGAGCACCCGCAGCACGCGACCCCGGGCATTGGTCTCGACTTCCTCGTAACCGACCCGGCCGTGCAGGTGATCCTCGTAGAAGCGTTCCAGGCCGGTCTTGCCCACGTGGTGGGTGCCGCTGTAGTTGATCGGATCGAGACGCTTGAGCTCCTGCTCGTTGATGCGTCCCACGTAGCCCACCGAATGGGCGAAATGCTCCTGCTGTGGGTAATAGCGCACCAGCTGGGCGGTCA
>DATGNS010000011.1:0-5434 GCA_035306625.1 Pseudomonas sp.
CTCACCCGCATCCATGGACTGGGTGGCCACCACCGGACGGCCCCACAGGCCGGGCACAGCCAGACCGGTCGGGGTGGTGAACAGGTACTGGTTGTCGGTGGTCTTGGTCAGCTCGATAGCTGCCCAGTCCAGCGGGCTCAGCACGATGCCGTCACCTTCATACTCGGCCAGGTTGACCTGCAGCAGCGCGATGCGCAGGCGGTCGATGGCGGTTTCAGCCTGGACGGCCACGCCGGGGTTCAGGTAGGCCGATGCCTGGGTGTACAGGCCATGGATATTCAGGCCAACGCCGGAGCCCTTCAGCAGCTGGGCCTCTTCCTTCAGCTTCAGGCCATAGCGCAGCCGGCCGTCGATGTAGCTCTGCAGCATCGCGACATCGGACAGCACCTGGCGGGAAGCACGCACCCAGTGAGCGATGGTGGCGATCGGTGCGGAGTCCGGCTCGAAGGTCAGGTCAGACTCGGGCTTCGGATTCGCCGGGTTCTCCGACACCACATCGGCGTTGTTGGTGAAGCCGGTTTCACGGACGTACTCGATGGAGTTGGAGGTCGTGCGGCCCCAGCTGAGCAGGTCACGCAGGAACAGCCGCTGCTGAGTCGGCTGAATCAGCCCCAGGCGTTGCGGCTGGGCCAGACTGCCGGCGGACTCGTCGACAGTGGTGATGGCAGCACGCACCGAAGTGGTGAAGCTGGTCTTGGCGCCGCCAGATGCACTGGCTGCGAAGGCCTGGAAGCCCTCGGCATCCACAAAGTGCTGGCCCATGGACTTGGGCGCCTCGCGGCCACCACCCTGCTCCAGCTTCACCATCAGTTGCTCGGCAGCCTGCAGGCGGGCGTTCAGCTCGCCCTGCTCGATGAGCAGCTTGTCGACGCTGGCCTTGGTTTCTTCGGACAGCTTGGCGTGGGCCTTGATTTCCTTCTCGGCCTTCTCAGCATTGGCGCGAAGCTGATCGCCTACCTGTTTGAGGCTCGCATTGATCGCCTCGATGTTCTTTTCTACTTCAGACATGGGTATGTCTCCTTACTGGATGAGGGACGCCGCCAGAGCGGCTGTTTCACTGAGTGCGGCGGCCAAGCCGCTATTGGTGGCGTCACGCTCACCGTTACCTCCCGCGTCGCGCAGGGAGGCCTTGAACTCGGAGATGAGGCGCATGGCCTCGGAGCGCGGCATGCCGGAGGCGCGCAGCGCGTTTTCCACCCGGCGCACGGCCAGGGCGGAAGCCTGTTCTTCGGTCTGGAGAATCTCGTCAGAAGCCAGCAGGCCATGGGCAAAGCCCTGCTCCACGGCAGAGCTGCCGCCGATCCAGGTCTCGGTATCCATCATGCGCGCGATAACGGACGCGTCCTGGCCGCTCTGGGCGGCGTACACGTCTGCCATGGTGGCGTCGAACGGCTCCAGGTAATCCGCATACCCCCGCAGCTCATGGCGGTTACCGGGCACCCAGATCCAGGCGTTGTGGATCATCAGGAAGCCAGCCCGCGCCACGCGGATCTCATCACCACCCATGGCGATGATGGAGGCGGCGCTGGCGGCAATCCCCAGGACGTTGACGGTGACGTGGCCGGGGTGCTCGCGGAGCATGTTGTAAATGGCCATGCCGGTGAACAGGTCGCCGCCGGCGCTGTTGATGTTGACCACCACGTCGCCGTCGCCGATGGTCCGCAGGGCAGCGGCAATGCGCTTCTCGGTCACGCCTTCGCCGGTCCAGTAGTCCTCGCCGATGACGTCATAGATGCCGATGCTGTTGTCGTCGCCGCTGGCGGCGCGAATGCTCGGGTTCCACAGGTCCAGCGCCTTGGGTGACAATGCCCAGCGCAGATCGCTCTTCGGCCGCTGAAACGCAACGGGTTTGCGGTTTTTATCCATTGCTGTTCCTCTCGGTGGTGCCCAGCTGGTCGATTGGGATAAGGGCCGATTGCACTGTCAGCACATCAGCGTTGCCGCCATGCGGCATCAGGTTTTCTTTCATTCGCGCTTCGTCGCGGGTCATCAGGCCGTTATTCACCATCGTCGAGTAGAACGATGCCCGGGCAGCGCTATCGGCGCGCAGCAGGCCCTCGATGTTGAACTCGGCGTAATACCGCAGTTGATCCGCAGGGCTGAGCAGCTGGCGATTGATGGTCTGCTCGATCCGGGTCAGCCAGGGCCGAAGGGTGAAGGTCAGGAAGGCGATCATCTGTTGCTCGATGCCTGTCCCCCAGCTGGTCGACTTCTCGGTATGCCCGACCATCCAGGGCGGTACCCGGAACCAGCGGCAGATCTCCTCCACGCTGAATGCGCGGGACTCCAGCAGCTGGGCATCCTTCGGGTTGATGCCAATGGTCTTGGCATCCATGCCGCCTTCCAGCAGGGGCGACTTGCCGGCGTTGATGGCACCGGAGACCTCTTTCATGGCCTCGCGAAAACCCTCCCGCTGCTCAGGCTTGAGCACCTGCTGCATGGTAAAGGCCACCGTGGGGGCCAGCCCCTTCTCGAAGGTGCTGTTCGCCGCGCCACTGGATGCCAGCGCGGAGCCGAAGACCTGGGCGCCATACTCAATGGCGGACACGCCCCACTCGCCGTCCAGGGTGAACCCCGGAATGCGGAAGATGCGGTTCTCGGGGATGACCCGCTGGTGGCCGCCCTTCTCTGTGTAGCGAAACTCTCGGTTGCCTCTTGAGTCCCGGCCAACGCTGAGCCGACGCCGGTCCAGGAAGTCAATCGCCACCAGCCGGTTACCGATGAACTTCTGCTCGGCGAAACCGTTGCCCCTCAGCAGCATGGAGACGACCATCGCCTCCCAGAACACCGCCGGCGTGGTGCCGGCGCTTGGGCTGTGCCGGATCAGGTGATACAGCGGGTGCCGCTGGGCTGGCATGCGGCCGTTGTCGGTGCGCTCGTACAGCCCCAGGGGCAGAGTCGAGATAGTCTCGGCGATCAACCGCACGCAGGCCCACACCGTGGACAGCTGCATGACGGTACGCTCGTTGACCTGCTGCCCAGCGACGTCATTGCCGAAGTGCGCCCAGAACGCGTCATCGGTCAAACCAACCGGCACGCCCAGCCAGTTGAGGACAGCGGCTTTGACGCGTCCGGGCTTCTTCTGTTGGTTCTTCATACGATGATCGGGTCCATGAGGAAGGCTTCGATATTGGCGCTGGGTTCATGCTCTCCAGCGGCTCCCACAGCCATGGCCAGAGCCACGATGCCGTCGATGCGGCCCGTGCTCTTGCGCTTGGCGAAGATGCGGTTGTCTTTCTGGTCGGCTTCCAGCACTGCGCCTGCGGCGTTCCAGCGCAGGCAGGGGTTGGGCTTGATCTCGATCTGCTGGCTGGTCAGCGCCGCTTCCAGCAACTCGATGGACCGCGGCATCCACAGGCCAGACTGCTGCGACTTGTAGTAGCCCTGCCCGTGCGAGATCAGCTCAACCTCAACCCCCTCGGCGTCCAGCTCCGGGGTCATGTACTTGATGCGGTAGGGGTCAAAGGCGATGCCCTTGACCTGGAACATCTGCACCAGCTCACCGATCCGGGAGGCGACGAAGGCGTAATCCACCGCTGCCCCCGGCGGCGCATGGATGAAGCCCTGCCGCAGCCAGGCGTCATAGGGCACCCGGTCAACCCGGGCCCGGTCGTGCAGCGTGTCAGCTGGTGTCCAGAACTCAACGAAGGCCCGGCGCACCGCTGGGAAGTACAGGGCCAGCGCGGTCAGGTCTCGCGCCCCGGACAGGTCCAGACCGCCGTAGCACTCCTCGCCGATCAGGTCCTCGAGTTCGAACTCGGCCTCACAGCGCATCCAGGTCGGGCCGGAGATCCATGGGTTCTCCGCATCCACCCACTGGCAGAAGTTGAGGCGCCGCACAGTGGACTCTTTCGAGGGCATGCCACGGGCCTCGGTCACCTGCTCGCGCAAGTACTTGTAGCCGGGCACCCCGCCGTTCTCGTCACCGGGCCGGCCGAACGCCAGACTGGGGTTGACCTTCGGCCAGCAGCCCTCGTCCTCGAAGGGGTTGTCCCCCTCATCCAGCGAACAGACGAAGCCGAAGAAGCTGTCGTCGACCTTGGTACCGGCGGCGACCGCTCTTGAATATTCGTGGTACTCGTAACAGATGGTGGTCTTGTCGTGGCCGCTGTTGGTGATCATCACGATCAGCGCCTGACGCCGGCTCTTGGTACCGGCCCGCATCATGTCCACCACCATGCGGGTCTTGTGCTCGTGAATCTCGTCCAGCAGCGCCACGTGCGGGCGCGGGCCCGACTGACCATCATCCGCACTGATCGCCCGGAAGAAGCTGCCGCTGGCGTGGTGTGCCAGGTTCCAGACCTTCTCACCGCGCCCTGTCTTCTCGATGCGCTCATACAGCAACGGGGACTGATCCACCATCGCCACCGCGTCGCGGAAAAGGATCATCGCCTGGTCTTTCTTGGTCGCCGCGGCGTAGATCTCCGCCCGGGCCTCACCATCGCTGGTCATGCCATACAGGCCGATGCCGGCGACCAGGGGGGACTTGCCCGAGCCCTTGGCCGTCTCGATGTAGGCAGTACGGAAGCGGCGGTACCCGTCCCGGCCCTTCCAGCCGAACAGGCTGCCGACGATGAAGGCCTGCCAGGGCAGCAGCACGAAGGGCTGGCCTTCGAACTCACCGCCGTTGAGGCAGAGCACGTCCTCGAAGTAACCGATCGCTCGGTTGGCCGCTTCCAGGTCCCAGGTCAGACCGCGCTGCCCGCCCTGCTCCAGATCAGTCAGGTGCCGCTGGCAGGCGTTGCGAACGTCAGGCCCGGCGACGATGCGTCCGGCAATTACATCCTGGGCAAAGGCGGTTGCACGGTCAGAAGTACTTTTCCGCGATCTGCTTTTGCTCATTGGGGAACAGCTCACCTTGGGGCGCGACGGACGCCCTCAACGTGCGGCGTGCCATCGGGGAGAAGCCGAACTTGGCTCCGGCGGCGTCGGCGCGTCGCTCAGCGTCGTTCCGCAGTTTTCGCCAGATGGACAGGTCTTTTGCTCCGGTCTTGTAGGTCTGTACATCCCCTCGGTCGGGCATGCTCAGACTCTCGTTCAGCTCACGAATCTTCAGCGTCCAGCGACGGTAGTCACTGACCGCTTCGCAGTACTGGGCCAGCGCCTGCCGGTCCAGTGTCGAAATCAGGCCCAGCTTCAGCAGATCGGGAACCACCCGGTTCCACTCCGCCTGGGCGTCTTCATCCAGCCAATCGGGCATCTCCGGCGCTTCCGCCTCGAGCATGCTCTGCTGCACCTCGGCCTGCAGTTCAGCGGCGTTCTTCTTGCTGGGGTTGCCCCGCACAAGATGCACCACCGCAGGCTTTGCCGGGCGGCCCGAATTGCTGTTGCCAGCCATATCAACCTCCAGGGTCCAGCGTGACCTGGGTGCCATCCATATAGGTCAGCGGTACCTCTTCATCGTCACCGGCGACGTCATCAGCCAGCGCCTCGA
>DATGNS010000012.1:0-4964 GCA_035306625.1 Pseudomonas sp.
TGCGCCAGGGACGCGGGTCAATGGAGCGCGAAGCATTTTCAGTTGCCCCCTTGATCCCGGGTCGCCGAGCACTTCTACTAGGGCCCCCTACAGACGAGGAACAACCATGGCGCTGGTGGATGACATCCGAAACGAAATTGCCGAGCTGATCGACTCGGGGGAAGAAATCAGGGGCCATGCCCAGGCGTTCATTCAGCAGGCGGGCATGGACGCGGATGCCGCCGAGTCGCGGGGCAGGGCCGAAGCGGTGGTACAGCGCATGGATGAACTGCTGACCGCCCTCAGGGGCGTGGATTTCGCCAAGGCCTCGGTGGAAAGCGTCTCGGCGCTGATCGGGGACAGCGAGCTGGCCCTGGATCAGGCCGACGAGGTGCTGGACGAGCTGGGGCTGTAAAGGCGCCTACCACCCATCCAGGGTTTGGATCGCCTGATCCCGCACGCCCAGGCCACGCGTAGGGCGGTCAACGCAACGCGTTGGCCGCCGGACAGTGGGTTCGGTACACACCGCATTGGCGGCCGGAAACAACGCCGACCGCCCTACGGTTCCGTGTCATTTCCTGACTCGAACGCGCCGCGAATGCCTTATCGCCCGCCCAGGCTTTCAATCGCCTGATCCAGCACGTCCAGCGGCCGGTCGGTCTTGTGGATGTCCACCGAGAGCAGCTGCCGGAAGCGGCGTGCGCCGGGGAAGCCCTGGGCCATGCCCAGCAGATGCCGGGTCACATGGTGCGCCACGCCGCCTTCGGCCAGGTGTCGTTCGATATAGGGACGCATGCGCATCAGCGCCTCGCTGCGACTGATCACCGGCGCTTCGCTGCCGAACAGGCGCCGGTCCACCTCGGCCAGCAGGTAGGTGTTGTGGTACGCCTCGCGCCCGACCATCACCCCGTCGAAGGTGCGCAGGTGCTCCTCGCAGGCCTCCAGGGTCTTGATGCCGCCGTTGAGGATCAGCTCCAGATCCGGGAAATCCCGCTTCAGCAGCGCGGCCACGTCATAGCGCAGTGGCGGAATCTCGCGGTTTTCCTTGGGTGACAGCCCCTCAAGAATGGCGATGCGCGCATGCACGGTGAAGCTGCGGCAGCCGGCCTCGCGCACCTGGCCGACGAAGTCGCACAGCTCGGCGTAGCTGTCGCGGCCGTTGATGCCGATGCGGTGCTTGACCGTCACCGGGATCGCCACCGCATCGCGCATGGCCTTCACACACTCGGCCACCAGGGCCGGATGGCCCATCAGGCAGGCACCGATCATGTTGTTCTGCACCCGGTCGCTGGGGCAGCCGACGTTGAGGTTTACCTCGTCGTAGCCCGCCGCCTCGGCCATCTTCGCGCAGGCCGCCAGTTCCGCCGGGTTGCTGCCGCCCAGCTGCAGCGCCAGGGGATGTTCGCATTCGTCGTACCGCAGGAAGCGCTTGGCGTCGCCATGCAGCAGGGCGCCGGTGGTCACCATCTCCGTGTAGAGCAGGGTGTGGCGCGAGAGCTGGCGGGCCAGGTAGCGGAAATGGCGATCGGTCCACTCCATCATCGGCGCGATGCTGAAGCGCCGCATGCCAAGTGATTGATTATCAAGGGTTTGCGGGATTGCGAAAGGCATGAAAAATCCGGGTTTGAAACTCGAGCTGAACACGTGCGCACACGAAATGCGTGCGCAGTGTACAGGGTTGCCCCGTGTGGCGCGCACAGCGCCAGGTTTTTCCGAGGAATGCCCGAGAGGGGGCCTGGCCTAAATCCGCGCCAGCGCCTGGGCCAGGTCGGCGCGCAGGTCCTCGACATCTTCAATGCCCACGGACAGGCGCACCAGCGCATCGCCGATGCCGAGTTGCGCGCGGGTTTCCGCGGGGATGCTGGCGTGGGTCATGATCGCCGGATGTTCGATCAGGCTCTCCACTCCGCCGAGGCTCTCGGCCAGGGTGAAGATCTGCACGCCTTCCAGGAAGCGCTTGGCGCCGGCCAGGTCGGCATTCAGGTCAAGGGAGATCATCCCGCCGAATCCGTGCATCTGCCGCCGCGCCAGTTCATGCTGCGGGTGGGAAGGCAGGCCCGGGTAATAGACGCGCGCAACCTGCGGCTGGGCCGTGAGCCATTGCGCCAGCTCCAGCGCGTTGCTGCAGTGGCGCTCCATGCGCAATGCCAGGGTCTTGACCCCGCGCAGGGTGAGGAAGGCGTCGAACGGTCCGGCGATGGCGCCCACCGAGTTCTGCAGGAAGGCCAGTCGCTCGGCCAGTTCCGCATTCTGCCCGACCACCGCGATGCCGCCGATCACATCGGAGTGACCATTCAGGTACTTGGTCGTCGAATGCACCACGATGTCGAATCCCAGCTCCAGCGGGCGCTGTACCCATGGGCTGGCGAAGGTGTTGTCGGCCACGCTGATGATGCCTCGCTCGCGGCAGGCGCGGGCGACGGCGGCCAGGTCGGTGAGGCGCAGCAGCGGATTGCTCGGCGTCTCCACCCAGACCATCCGCGTGTCCTGCTGCAGTGTCGCCTCGAATGCCGCCAGGTCCGCCAGGTCGACAAAGCTGAAACGATGCCCGGCGCTGCGCCGGCGCACCCGTTCGAACAGTCGGAAGGTGCCGCCATACAGGTCATTGCCGGAGACCACGTGCGCACCGGCATCGAGCAGTTCGAGCACGGTGGAGATCGCCGCCAGCCCGGAGGCGAAGGCGAAGGCCCGGGAGCCGCCTTCCAGATCCGCTACGCAGCGCTCCAGCGCCCAGCGCGTGGGGTTGTGCGACCTCCCGTAATCGAGGCCCTTGTGCACACCAGGGCTCTGCTGTGCATAGGTGGAGTTGGCGTAGATCGGTGGCATCAAGGCCCCGGTGGAAGGGTCCGGCGCCTGTCCGGCATGGATCACCCGGGTGGCGAAGGCGCGTGCAGCGGCGGTTTCATCGTGCTGGCTCATGGTAGGGATCTGCGTAGGTGATTGAGCAGGTCGACGCGGGTAATCAGGCCGTGGAAACCCGAGGCGTCCTGGATGATCGCGACCAGGCCGCGGTCGAGCTCGGCCTCAAGGTCGGCCAGGCTGGCGCTGGGGGGCAGGGTCTCCAGCTTGACGGTCATCACGCTGGCCACCTTCATATGGAAGTGCGCAGGATCCTGATGCACGCCAAGCAGGATATCGGACTCGTCGATCACGCCGACCAGTCGCTGTCCGTCCACCAGTACCGGCAGCTGCGACACATCCGCCAGGCGCATGCGCTGGAAGGCGGTGAGCAGCGTGTCGTCCGGCCCCACGCTGACCACCCGACCCTCCTCGAAGCGCCGCGCGATCAGGTCGCGCAGGTCGCCGTAGCGCTTGCGGGCCAGCAGGCCCTGATCGGTCATCCACTGGTCGTTGTAGACCTTCGACAGGTAACGGGTGCCGGTGTCGCAGACGAAGCTGACGACCCGTTTCGGCGCGGTCTGCTCGCGGCAATAGCGCAGTGCCGCTGCCAGCAGCGTGCCGGTTGAGGAGCCGCCGAGGATGCCCTCGGCGCGCAGCAGTCGACGGGCATGCTCGAAGCTTTCCTCGTCGCTGATGGAATAGGCCTGGCGCACGCTGGAAAAGTCGGCAATGGACGGAATGAAGTCCTCGCCGATCCCCTCCACCGCCCAGGAGCCGGGCGTGCCCAGGTTGCCGCTGCGGCTGTATTCGGCGACCACCGATCCGAGCGGATCGGCCAGCACCATGGCCAGGTTCGGCTGCACGCGGCGAAAGAAGCGGGTCAGCCCTGTCAAGGTGCCGCCCGAGCCGACACCGACGACGATGGCATCCAGATCATGCTGGGTCTGCGCCCAGATCTCCGGAGCGGTGCTGCATTCATGAGCCAGGGGATTGGCCGGGTTGTTGAACTGATCGGCGAAGAAGGCGTCGGGAATCTCCTGCGCCAGCCGCGCCGCGACATCCTGGTAATAGTCGGGGTGGCCCTTGCCCACGTCGGAGCGGGTGATATGCACCTCGGCGCCCATCGCCTTGAGATGCAGGACCTTCTCGGTGGACATCTTGTCCGGTACCACCAGCACCACCCGATAGCCCTTGGCGCGGCCGACCAGCGCCAGGCCGAGGCCGGTGTTTCCCGCGGTCGCCTCGACGATGGTTCCGCCGGGGCGCAGACGGCCGTCGCGCTCGGCGGCATCGATCATGGCAAGGCCGATGCGATCCTTTATCGAGCCGCCGGGGTTCTGCGATTCCAGCTTGAGAAAGAGGGTGCACGGGCCGGTGTCCAGGCGGCTGATGCGCACCAGCGGCGTATTGCCGATCAGTTCAAGCACGGCAGGGCGCGAATCGTTCGGCATGTCGTCACCTCGCTGCGGCAATTCGCACTCGATGAACGGGTGGCGTGGCCGTCGCAGGATATACCTCGCTTGGAACATAGCCGGGATTGCACCACCCGCAACCCTGACGCGGTGTTCGACGCAATGGCGCGAGTGGCCGATAGCCACGCCAACGCTACAGCTGCCGCACGAAACGCCGCCGCAACGGTCTGCTCCTTCGAACAAGTGGAGCCATGCCCATGCACAACACCCGGACCATCCGCCTCTCCGAACTCAGAAAGAACTCCGTCGAAGCCTTCAGTGATGGCCCGGTGGCCGTGCTGGAGCACAGTCGCGTGGTTGCCTACATGGTCTCGCCCAGCGCCTTCGAGGCGATGGTCGAGCGCCTGCACCGGCTGGAACAGGCTGACAGCACCCGGGCCAGCAGCGGCGATCAGCCCATCCTGATCAGCGTGGAAGAGCTGTAGCGGCGCAAGGCCCGGCTTGCCCCGGGCGGGGATGGCACGGTCATAATGGCCCGCCCGATTCCCGAGGTGTGCCATGCCGATTACCGACGCCTTGCTCGATTCCTTCCGCAACGCCCGCCATGTGGTGGTCTTCACCGGCGCCGGCGTGTCCGCCGAGAGCGGCATTCCCACCTTCCGCGACGCG
Source organism: Pseudomonas sp. (assembly GCA_035306625.1). GTDB lineage: Bacteria > Pseudomonadota > Gammaproteobacteria > Pseudomonadales > Pseudomonadaceae > Serpens. The sequence continues at coordinate 4,902 of DATGNS010000012.1, forward strand.
CTGACCGGGCTGTGGGAGCGCTTCGATCCCGCCGAGCTGGCCACGCCCGATGCGTTCCGGCGT
>DATGNS010000013.1:0-14470 GCA_035306625.1 Pseudomonas sp.
GTTGCTGACGATGGCCACCTGGCGACCGACGATGTGGCGAGCCAGCAGCGCGCCGTCATCGAGCAGGCCGCGGCCGATGTAGATGGGATAACTGCGCGTTCCGAGATCGACGTGAAGAGTCTGCATGGGGCCCCCGAATTCATTCGGGGGCTAGAATACCCCACTTGGACGCCGGCTTTAACGCTCGGCACGCTCGCGCAGGCGCGCCAGGATTTCCAGCATCACCAGGCGCGGCGGACGTTCGTCGGTCTCGATGATCAGGTCGGCGATCTCGCGGTACAGCGGATCGCGGATGGCGAACAGGTCGCGCAGCACCTGTTCGGGGTTGGCGGTGCGCAGCAGCGGCCGGTTGCGATCGCGCGCGGTGCGAGCCAGCTGGTGCTCCACCGAGGTGTGCAGGTAGATGACCGTGCCGCCGCTGCGCAGCGTGGCGCGGTTCTCCGGACGCATCACCGCGCCGCCGCCCGTGGCGATCACCTGGTTCTCCTCCCGACAGAGCTCGGCCAGCACGGCCTGTTCGCGGTCGCGAAAGCCCTGCTCGCCCTCGACGTCGAAGATCCAGGGAATGTTGGCGCCGGTACGGACTTCGATCTCCCGATCGGAATCCTTGAAGTCCAGACGCAATTCCTTTGCAAGCAAACGCCCGATGGTGCTCTTGCCAGCCCCCATCGGGCCCACGATGATCAGATTCTGCACACTCTAACGACTCACAGTCAGCGCCTGGCTGTGCATGATACGCGGAGTCAGGAAGATCAGCAGCTCGGATTTCTTGTCCTGCACGACGTCGCGGCGGAACAGCCGGCCGATGAAGGGCACGTCGCCCAGGAAGGGCACCTTCTCCACCCCCTTGATCTGGGTATTGGAGAACACGCCGCCGATGACGATGGTCTCGCCGTCGGCGACCAGCACCTTGGCGTTGACCTCGTTCTTGTTGATCGGCGGAATGCCGTTCATGGCGTTGGCGAAGTCCGGGGCATCCTTGTTCACCTTCACGTCCATGATGATGCGGTTGTCCGGGGTGATCTGCGGGGTCACTTCCAGCGACAGCGCCGCTTCCTTGAAGGAGGTGGAGGTGGCGCCGCTGGAGCTGGCTTCCTGATAGGGAATCTCGGCGCCCTTGAGGATCTTCGCGGTCTCCTTGTCGGCGGTGACCACCTTGGGCTGGGAGACGATCTCGCCGTTGCCGGTCTTCTCCATGGCGGTCAGTTCCAGGTCGAGGATCAGGTTGTCGGTCACGTAGCCGATGCCGAAGCCCGAGGTGCGCCCGAGCACGCCCAGGTCCACGAAGGGGAAGTTGCCGCCGCTCTCCGCGCCGCTCTTGCCCCCTTCGTCGCCACGGTCATCGTTGCCATAGAACGCACCGCGGCCATTGGCGAAGGTCTGGGTACCGCCCCAACGCACACCGAGACTCTTGTCGTAGTCCACGTTGGCCTCGACGATGCGCGCCTCGATCATCACCTGGCGCACCGGCACGTCGAGCAGCGAGACGATGCGCCGCAGTTCGTCGATGCGCTCCTGGGTGAGTGTCACCAGCAGGCTGTTGGTGCGGTCGTCGAAGATCACCGAGCCGCGCATGTCGTCCTTGAGCACGCCCTTGGCGGCTTCCGACTCGTACAGCTTGGCGATTTCCGAGGCCTTGGCGTAGTTCAGCTGGATCACGTCCTTGCGCAGCGGCGCCAGCTCGGCCACCTGGCGCTGTGCCTCCAGCTCCTGGCGCTCGCGCTCGGCGATCTCGGCGGCCGGCGCCACCAGCAGCACGTTGCCCACCTGGCGCTTGTCCAGACCCTTGGTCTTGAGCACCAGATCCAGCGCCTGGTCCCAGGGTACGTTCTGCAGGCGCAGGGTGATGCTGCCCTGCACCGTGTCGCTGGCCACCAGGTTGAGGTTGGTGAAGTCGGCGATCAGCTGCAGCACCGAACGCACCTCGATGTCCTGGAAGTTCAGCGACAGCTTCTCGCCGGTGTAGGCGAAGCGTTCGGCCTTGCGGCGTTCCAGCTCGCGGTCGCTCAGCGGCTTGACGCTGAGGGTCAGGCGCCGGTCGGTCTGGAAGGCCATGAAATCGTACTGGCCGGTGGGTTCGACGCTGATTACCACCTTGTCACCCTGCACGCTGCTGTTCACGTACTGCACCGGCGTGGCGAAGTCCTTCACGTCCAGGCGCAGGCGCAGCGACTCGGGCAGCTGGGCCCGGGAGAACTCCATGCGGATGCGACCGCCCTGTTCCTGGATGTCCGGCGCCATGCCCGGGTCGCCCAGGTCGACGATCACGTTGCCCTCGCCCTGCTCGCCGCGCTGGAAATCCACGCCGCGAATCACCCGCCCGCCGGCGCTGGCCGCCAGGGGGGTCGGCGTGCTGGCCACCAGCGGCGCGGCCGGGGCGCGGCTCACCGCTTGGTCGCCCAGCACGATGTACAGGTGGTTGCCCTCGGCCCGGGTGCTGTAGGCGGTCAGCCGGTCCAGGTTGACGATCAGACGGGTACGGTCGCGCACCTCCACGATGTTCAGGCTGCGGGCATTGCCCGTGCCCAGCTCGCGGCTCTTCACGCCCAGGGCGCTGGACACCCCGGGCAGGTCCAGGGCGATGCGCGCCGGCTGGTCGATGGTGTAGCCGCGTGGCGCCGGCACCGGCTCGTCGAAGCCCAGCTTGAGCTCCACCCGGTCGCCCGGCAGGGAGGCCACATCCAGGCTTTGCAGGGTGGCCGCCAGGGCGTGAGGGGCGAGCAGGGTCGCCAGCAGCGGCAGGGCGAGGCGCGGAAGAATGCTGTTCATGCGTGCGTTCCGTTGTACAGACTGGCTGTTCCTGTTGTTCATGATCACGACCGTTCCTTGAGCGTCATGCTGCGCGGCCGCTCGAGCCAGCCACCGTCCCCGTCGGGGACGATCTCCAGCACTTCGAGCCGGTTGGGGGCGATGGCCACCACCTTGCCGTGGTTGCGCCCCAGGTAATCACCGATGCTGATGCGGTGCACCCCGCCGGCGCCGCGCACCAGGGCGAACATGCCTTCGGCGTTGGACAGAGTGCCGACCATCTCGAACAGCTCGATGTTGAAGCCCTCCAGGTAGTGGCGGACGCGATTCTCGTCCGGGCGGATGTCCCTGGAGCCGCGCTGCTGGCGTGCCAGCTCGGCCGGCATCGGCGGCTGGAAGGGGCTGCGCAGGCCGCCGGCGCTGTAGGTGAAGGCCTCGTAGGGCTGGAAGGCCGGCATCGGCTCGATGCGCCCCTTCGGGCGGGCCCGCACCTCGTCCATGAAGGCCTGCAGGTCCTGGAATTCGTGGCCGCCGCCACAGCCGGCCAGGCCGGCGAACAGGGCGGCGAGGGTCAGGGCATGAAGACGGTTCACGGCGTCACCCCCTTGTCGTTGTAGCGATAGGTCTTGGCCGTGATGCCCATGCGCAGCTTGCTGGCACGGCCTTCCTGGACGGGCTTGATCTCGAAATCGTGCAGCGTGACGATGCGCGGCAGGCTGGCCACGCCGCTGACGAAGGTGGCCAGCTCGTGGTAGCCACCCACCACGCTGATCTTGATGGGCAGCTCGATGTAGAACTGCTGCGCCACTTCCGGCTGCAGACGGATCTCCTCGAACTCCAGGCCGCTGCCCAGCCCGGTGCGGGTGACATCCTCGAGCAGCCCGGGCACCTCGGTGTCGCCAGGCAGCTGGCGCAGCATGGCGCCAAAGGATTCCTCCATCAGCACCAGCTGGGCCCGGTAGGCCTCCAGGTTGGCGGCCTGGAAGGCCTTGCTGGAAAACTGCTCCTTGAGGGTGGTTTCCAGGCTGCGCTGTTCCTCCAGCTGGGTCTGGCTGTCCTTGATGAGGAACTGGTAGCCCATCACCAGGGTGACGACCGCCAGCAGCACGGCGGAAATCACCTTCACCGCCGCCGGCCAGGAGCCCAGGTTGTTCAGGTCCAGGTCCGCCAGATCGATCTTGCGCAACCCTTCCAGGGATTGGGCCAGGCTCATTTCGACACCTCGCTTACCAGTTGTGCCACCGGCACCACCTGCTGCACGGTCAGCTGGAAGTTGTTGGCCTGCTCGACCGCGCCGGAGGTCACCGCCTTGACCTCCGCCAGGTTCGGCGCGGCCAGCCAGGCGGAACCGTCCAGGCTGCGCATCAGGCTGGACACCTTGCTGTTGGATTCGGCGGTGCCGCGAATGGAAATGCGCGAGCCGGTCATGGTCAGCTCGCTGAAATGCACGCCATCGGGCAGGGTGCGCGCCAGTTCGTCGAACACCCGCACGATGATCGGGCGATTGCCCTGCAGGTCCTGGATGATCTTCATGCGTTCCAGCAGCTGCTGACGGCGGGTGCGCAGTTCGCTGATCTCCTTGATGCGGGCATCCAGCACGGCGATCTCGCGGCGCAGGAAGTCGTTGCGGGCCATCTGCCGTTCCCGGGCCAGGCTCAGGTACTGGTCGGCCAGGAACAGGATGCCGACGGAGCCGGCCAGCACGGCGCCCAGCGCCATCAGGAAGCGACGCCGGCGCTCTTCACGCAGCTTTTCCCGCCAGGGGAGCAGGTTGATGCGGGCCATCAGTCGAAACTCCTCATCGCCAGGCCGCAGGCAATCATCAGCGCCGGCGCATCGGCGGCCAGGGCCGCGGCGTTGATGCGCCGATTGATGGACATGTCGGCGAACGGGTTTGCCACACGGGTCGGCGTGCCGAGGCGTTCCTCGACCAGCTGGGCGATGCCGGGAATGGAGGCGGTGCCGCCGGCCAGCAGGATGAAGTCCACCTCATGCAGCTGGCCGGAGGCGAAGAAGAACTGCAGCGAGCGGGACACCTGCTGGACCACCGCCTCGCGGAACGGCTGCAGCACCTCCGTCTCGTAGTCATCGGGCAGGCCGCCCTGGCGCTTGGCCAGACCGGCCTCCTCCAGCGACAGCCCGTAGCGGCGCTGAATCTCCTCGGTGAGCTGGCGACCGCCGAACAGCTGTTCGCGGGTATAGAGGGTGCGGCCGTTGCGCAACACGCTGAGGGTGGTCATGGTGGCGCCGATGTCCACCACCGCCACGGCCAGGTCTTCCTTCTGCTTGTCCAGCTGGGGTGCCAGCAGTTCGTAGGTGCGCTCCAGGGCATAGGCTTCAACATCCACCACGCGGGCGGTCAGGCCGGCCAGCGCCAGGGCCGCCTCGCGGGCCTCGACGTTCTCCTTGCGGCAGGCCGCCAGCAGCACCTCGACCCGTTCCGGGTTGCGCGCCGCCGGACCCTGCACCTCGAAGTCGATGGCCACTTCTTCCAGGGGATAGGGAATGTACTGGTCGGCCTCCAGCTTCAGCTGGGCCTCCAGCTCGTCGTCGCTCAGGCCGGCGTCCATCTCCACCAGCTTGGTGATTACCGCCGAGCCGGCCACCGCCACCGCCGCCTGGCGCGCGCTGCTGCGCGACTTGCCAAGCACGCGGGCCAGCGCCAGGCCGACGCCCTCCACCTCGACGAGGTTCTTCTCCACCACCGCGTTGGCCGGCAGCGGTTCGACCGCATAGGCCTCGACCCGGTAGCGTCCCCCCGAGCGACTCAATTCGAGCAATTTGACCGAGGTCGAGCTGATGTCGATTCCCAGCAGCGCATCGGCCTTCTTAGCGAACAGTCCTGGCACGCCTGATTTCCCTTGTACTTCCGTGACTTACGAACACTGCAATGCCGTTCGACACGCAGCGGCCCTCTTGACAGCCGAGCAAATGGTTCGCAGCTGGCGAAAACGCTTATAATGCGCCCCGCTTTTTCCCGGCCCTTCGGCCTGAAGCCCACCTCTAATCCTGGAAATACGCCGCCTTGATTCGCCTGCTGAAATTCGTCGTGTGGTCCGGCTTCGCCGTGGTGTGCGGCCTGGCGCTGAGCCTCAGTGGCGCCTTCCTGTACATCAACCCCACGCTGCCCTCCGTCGAAGCGCTGCGCAGCATCCAGCTGCAGATTCCCCTGCGCATCTTCAGCAGCGATGGCAAGCTCATCGCCGAATACGGCGAAATGCGGCGAACCCCCATCGATTTCGAAGCCATCCCCCGCGATTTCATCGAAGCCTTGCTGGCGGCGGAGGATGACAACTTTGCGAATCATTATGGCGTTGACATCAGCGGCCTGATGCGCGCTGCCACGCAATTATTGAAATCGGGCCAGATCCAGTCCGGCGGCAGCACCATCACCATGCAGGTGGCGAAGAACTACTTCCTCACCAGCGAGAAGAGCTTCTCGCGCAAGATCACCGAGATCCTCCTGGCCCTGCAGATCGAGCGGGAACTGAGCAAGCAGGAGATCTTCGAGCTGTACGTGAACAAGATCTACCTGGGCAACCGCGCCTACGGCATCGAGGCCGCCGCGCAGATCTACTACGGCAAGTCGATCCAGGACCTGACCCTGGCGCAGATGGCGATGATCGCCGGGCTGCCCAAGGCGCCCTCGCGCTACAACCCGGTGGTCAATCCCGAGCGCAGCAAGGAGCGCCGCGACTGGATCCTCGGCCGCATGTACCGGCTGGGCAAGATCGACCAGCAGCGCTACATGGAGGCGGTGGCCGAGCCGGTCGACGTGCGCCTGCACATCTCGGTGCCGGAACTCAACGCCCCCTACGTGGCGGAAATGGTCCGCGCGGAAATGGTCGGCCTGTACGGCAGTGACGCCTATACCGAAGGCTTCCGGGTCTACACCACGGTACCCAGCGACCTGCAGCACTATGCCAACCAGGCCGTGCAGCTGGGCCTGCAGGCCTACGATCAGCGCCACGGCTATCGCGGCCCCGAGGCGCGCTATGCCGGCCAGACCCGCGAGGCCTGGCAGCAGCGCCTGGCCGAGCAGCGCAGCATCGGCGGCCTGCAGCCGGCGATCGTCACCGAGGTTCTCGAAGACGGCATCCTGGTCATGACCCAGCAGGGCGAGGAGCCGGTGGCCTGGGAAACCATGAAGTGGGCCCGCCCCTACGTGGACACCGACAATGTCGGCGAATGGCCCCAGCAGCCCGCCGAGGTGGTGGCACCCGGCGACCTGATCCGCGTGCTGCGCCAGCCCGACGGCACCCTGGCCTTCACCCAGTTGCCCACCGCCCAGAGCGCGCTGGTGTCCCTGGACCCGCGCGACGGCGCCATCCTCGCCCTGGTCGGCGGCTTCTCCTTCGATCAGAGCAACTACAACCGCGTGGTGCAGGCCCGCCGCCAGCCCGGCTCCAGCTTCAAGCCGTTCCTCTACAGCGCCGCCCTGGATCGCGGCTACACCCCGGCCACGCTGGTCAACGACGCGCCCATCGTCTACCAGGACAACAGCATGGACGAGGCCTGGCGACCGAAGAACGACAACAACACCTTCCTGGGACCGATCCGCCTGCGCGAGGCGCTGTACCGCTCCCGCAACCTGGTGTCGATCCGCCTGCTGCAGAACATCGGCATCCAGTACGGCCTGAACTACATGGAGCGCTTCGGCTTCCCCCGCGAGCATATGCCCCGCGACCTGTCCCTGGCCCTGGGCACCGCCGCCCTGACACCGATGGAAATCACCGCGGGCTGGGCCGTGTTCGCCAACGGCGGCTACAAGGTCAACCCCTACCTGATCCAGCGTGTGGAAAACCGCGACGGCGAGACCATCTACCAGGCCAACCCGCCCCGCGCGCCGCGCCCCGGCGAGGCTCCGGCCGAGACCCCGGCCGATGGCCTGCAGACCGCCAGCCAGACGTCATCGGACGCCCCGAGCAAGCCGCGCGTGGCCGAGCAGATCCTCGATCCGCGCACCGCCTACATCCTCGACAGCATGCTCAAGGACGTGATCACCAAGGGCACCGGCCGCCGCGCCCAGGCCCTGGAGCGTGACGACCTGGCCGGCAAGACCGGCACCACCAACGATTCCAAGGACGCCTGGTTCACCGGCTACAACGGCGATTACGTGACCACCGTGTGGGCCGGCTTCGACCAGCCGGAAAGCCTGGGTCGCTGGGAGTACGGCGGCACCGTGGCGCTGCCGATCTGGATGAACTTCATGGGCCCGGCCCTGGAGGGCAAGCCCTCCCACACCCTGCCCGAACCCAAGGGCCTGCTGACCCTGCGGGTCGATCCGGTCACTGGCCGGGCGGCTTCGGCGTACACGCCGAACGCCTACTTCGAGATCTTCAAGGCCGAGGATGCGCCGCCGTCCCTGAGCGAGCTGGACAGCGGCGCACCGGGCAGCCCGCTGCCGGCCGACGAAGTGGCGCCGATCGATCTCTTCTAGCGTCCCACGCCGGCGTAGCGCGAGCTGCGCCGGCGCACCCGCTCGTACCAGTCCTCGAAGGCGATCCGCTCGTCACGGATCAGCCAGCCTTCCTGCGGCGCGAAACCTTCCGACAGCCACAGGCCGCGGCCATCCAGCGACCGCAGCTGCCCCTGGTGCAGGCTGTGCAGCGTGCCCTCCAGCGGGTCCAGCAGGTAGATGTCCGGCCGCTCGCGCTCCAGGCGCGCCACCAGGCAGTCGTCCTCCAGGGATTCGTCCACGTGGTAGAGACTGATGCCGCGCGTATCCGCCGGCAGCACCAGGCGCAGGTCGTAGACCAGCTGCAGCGACGCGGTGGGCACGTGGACATACGCCTCGGGCTGCTCGGACAGGCGCAGGGCGCCGCAGCGCACCGGGTACCGGGCGCCGCCCAGCGGCTGCAGCTCGAAATGGCGGTCGTTGCGATAGCGCAGGCTGCCCCGATAGGGCGTCGGCAGCCAGGTGTCGGCGAAGCGCCCGGCCAGCCAGCCGTCACTGCTCTCGATCAGGCACTCCTCCGCTACCTCCTGCATGGCGGTGAACAGCGGCAGGCCCAGCTCGTGGGCCGGCACATAGCCGGAGATCAGCTTGAGCACCTCATCCTGGCGATCCGGGCGCCGCTGGCGCACCAGCACCCAGTGATCGCGCCCCTGCCAGTGCAGGGTCAGGCGCACGGACACGCCGAGATTGGCCAGCTCGACGCTGAAGCAGTGAGGATCGGCAATGCCCACCGGGCGCCGACGCGCCAGCATCTGGGTGAAGTTGAGGGGCTCGCCCAGGCTCTGATAGCTCAGGCCCTCGTGGCTCGCCTCGACCCGCAGGGGCAGGGTCTTGAAATCGCCGGGCAGTTTGTTGAGCAGGGTGCGCGGCATGTGGGCCTCCTTGCAGAGAAGCGGCCGCGACAGCTGCTACGGCACGCTAGCGGTTGAACGGAGGACGGCGGCGGCCGTCGCGACGTTGTGGGCCAGGTGAAGCGGGTTGATGGTGCCCACGATGGCGCTGCACACGCCGGGGTGACCAAACACCAGCTCGAAGCTGGCGCGCACGGGATCCATCCCCGGCGCCAGGCAGACATGACCACTGGCCAGGGCCTTCTTGATGAGGACGCCCTTGGCGTGACTGGCAGCGTAGTCCAGCACCGGCCTTTCGGCCTGCTCGTTGAGGTTGTAGGTGACCATCGCGCAGTCGCCGCGCTCCAGGCCCAGCAGGCCGCCTTCCACGGTCTTGCCGGAAATGCCGAAGGCGCCGATCTTGCCCTCGCGCTTGAGCTCGGCAAGGGTCTCGTAGACACCGGAGTCGCGCAGGATGGCCACGTCGTTGCCGTCGGAGTGCACCAGCACCAGATCGATATGCTCGGTCTCCAGGCGGCGCAGGCTGCGCTCCACGGAAAAGCGGGTGTGCTCCGGCGAGAAATCGAAGCGCGACTGGCCGTTCTCGAACTCCTCGCCCACCTTGCTGACGATCACCCACTGCTCGCGCTGGCCGCGCAGCAGCGGACCCAGGCGCTCCTCGCTGCGCCCGTAGGCCGGCGCGGTATCGATCAGGTTGATGCCCAGCTCGCGGGCCAGGGCCAGCAACTGGCGGGCCTCCTGGTCATCGGGAATGCGAAAGCCCGTGGGGTACTTCACCCCCTGGTCGCGACCCAGCTTGACGGTGCCCAGCCCCAGCGGCGACACCCGCAGGCCGGTGCTGCCCAGCGGGCGATGCAGATCATGCAGGTGTTTCAGGTCGTTCACGGCAGCAGTTCCTCCCACACCGGTCGGGCCACTGTCGGGCGCGGCAGCGCCGGCAGGGCCGGATGTTGCGCCGGACGGATGCCGGCCTTGTCGAGGCTGGCGAACACGCGGTCGGCGAAGTCCGGCGCCAGCGCCAGCTTGGTGGGCCAGCCGACCAGCAGGCGGCCCTGTTCGGCGAGGAAGGCGTTGTCCGGCCGCACCAGCCCGGACTGCGCCGGCTCGGCGCGCGACACCCGCAGGGTGGCCCAGCGCAGCTCCCGCTGATCGATCCAGGGCAGCAGCTCGGCAACCTCCCGGCGAGCCGCCTCGATCTGCGCGGCCTCGTCGCGGGCCACGCCATCGGCTTCGGCCAGGTCGCCACCCAGGTACCAGACCCACTGCCCGTCGGCAGCCGGGTGGGTGGTGATGGTCACCCGCGGCTTGGGCCCGCCACCCAGGCAGTGGGCGTAGATGGGCTTCAGGCTCGGCCCCTTGACCATGACCATGTGCAGCGGGCGCAGCTGCTGCCTCGGCTGTTCCAGGCCCAGGGCAGCCAGCAGCGCGGCATTGCCCTCGCCGGCGCTGAGCACGATGCGCTGGGCGCGGATCTCGCGATCGTCGACGCGCAGGCCGACCAGCTCGCCCTGCTCGCGCAGCGGCTCGATGCGCTGGCCGGCCAGCAGGCCATCACCGGCCAGTTCGGCCAGACGGCCGATCAGGCTGGGCACGTCCAGCACCAGCTCGGCGAGGCGATAGACCCGGCCCTTGAAGCCCGGGTGCTGCAGCGCCGGCGGCAGCCTGTCGCCCTTCACCGCGTCCACGCGCCCGCGCATGGCCTTGCTGGCGAAGAAGCTGGTCAGGTTGCCGGCCAGGCTGCCGGGGGACCAGAGGTAATGGGCGTCGGACAGCAGGCGCACGCCGGACAGATCCAGCTCGCCCGCGCCGGCCAGGGCCTCGCGCCAGCGGCCGGGCATGGCGGCGATGGCCTCGGAGGAGCCGGTCAGCGCGCCGTGCAGGGCGTACTTGGTGCCGCCATGGATGATGCCCTGGGACTTCACGCTCTGCCCGCCACCCAGGCTGCCCTTCTCCACCAGCAGGGTGGCGAAGCCGGCGCGGCGCAGGCGGGCATTGAGCCACAGGCCGGCGATGCCGCCGCCAACGATCAGGACATCGGTACTCAGCGCTTGGGACATGGTGCGGGCTCGTCAGGCGAAACAGGGCCGGCAGTATAAACCCGCCCCGGGGCCATTGGGGCATCCCCACGGGCCGGCCGCTCTGCGCGAAACCCCTCCGGCAGTGACCTCTGCGGCCGGGCCTCGCGCTCCGCCAGCCAGTCGCGGTAGGTCTCCAGCAACCGGTAGCCGAACTGATCGTCCGGCTCCAGCAGGTTGCCTTCGGCCCATTCGTTCCAGGACTTGATGATCAGCAGCGGCGGCCCCGCCTGGCGCTCCAGCTGCTCACCGATGTGCCGCAGGTGCGCGCGCAGCGTTTCCACCCCGAAATGGCGCGTCACCACGCCACGTTCGCCATGACGGGGCGTGGTGTCCCAACCGGTGAGCAGGATCGGCAGCTGCCGGGGATGGGCCGCCGTCAGCACCTCGGCCATCCGGCGGTAGTCGTAGGTCACCGGCCCCAGCCCATGACGCTGCCAGCGCCGCGCCAGATGGCTGCGCAGGCGATCCAGCGGGCCATGCAGGCAGTGGCGCTGCAGGAACGCCGAGGAGTCGTAGCAGCGCTCGAACCAGCGGGCCTGGGGGCTGTCCGGGTGAGTGTTGTCCGCCAGCAGGTACAGGCCGGGAAGGCCCTCGCGGATGGCCAGCTCCTGCAGGGTCTCCACGAACACCGGCAGGTCGGGAATGTCCGCCGGCTTGAAGACGCCCAGCACCGGGCGGCCCTCGACGCGGATGTAGCCCTCGCGCCAGAAGTGCGGCAGCTTGGCGTAGAAGTAGCGACGGTAGTCGTCGCGTCCCAGGTAGTGCTGGGCCTGCAGCAGGCGCCCGTTGCGCTTGTCCAGCCAGGCGTGGTTGGCCCAGGCAAAGCAGTAGCGCACCCGCAGGTCCTGCTCGAGGATCAGCTGCGCGGGGCGCTCCAGCAGGCGCCGGCCGTTGCCGAACCAGTAGTCCCAGATGAAGAAGCCGTCGATGCCGTGGTCACTGGCGATCCGGTGCTGCAGCTCGATGGTCGCGCCGTCCAGCAGGCTGTAGTGCCCCAGCGGCGGGACCGGCCGGCGAATGCGCTGCCAGCGGTAGTGGCGGCGCGCATGCCGCAGGTGTCGCCATTCGGTGAACCCGGCGCCCCACCAGGCGTCGTTTTCGGCAATGGCATGAAATTGCGGCAGATAGTAGGCGAGGCTGAGCGGTGCTGGCGGCATGGCGTGGACTCCACGTTCCCTGTGTGCGTTGCGTGTGACAGGCAGATGCCGCATCAGTGCCCTCTCACGCCCGCCGACGCGCTTTGTTAAGCTGCGCGCCATGAACCGTTTCCTCTATACCCTGCTGCTTCATCTCGGCCTGCCGCTGGTGGGCCTTCGTCTGCTGCTGCGCGCCCGCAAGGCGCCGGCCTATGCCCGGCGCATCGGCGAGCGCTTTTCCCTGGGCCTGCCGGCCATGCGCCCCGGCGGTATCTGGGTGCATGCGGTGTCGGTCGGCGAAAGCATCGCGGCCGCGCCCATGATCCGCGAGCTGATGGCCCGCCATCCCGAGCTGCCAATCACCGTCACCTGCATGACGCCCACCGGTTCGGAACGCATTCGCGCCCTGTTCGGCGATCAGGTGCAGCACTGCTACCTGCCCTACGACCTGCCCTGGGCCGCCGCCCGATTCCTGGACCGGGTGCGCCCCAGGCTGGCGGTGGTGATGGAAACCGAACTGTGGCCCAACCACATCCACCAGTGCGCCAGGCGCGGCATTGCGGTGGTGCTGGCCAACGCTCGGCTGTCCGAGCGCTCGGCGCGCGGCTATGCGCGCCTGTCCCGCCTGACCGCGCCGATGCTGGCCGAGCTGGACTGGCTGGCGGTACAGAGCGAGGCGGAGGCCGAACGCTTCCGCCGCCTGGGCGCGCGTCCAGAGCGGATCAGCGTCACCGGCTCGATCAAGTTCGACCTGCATGTGGATCCCGCCCTCGCCGAGCGCGCCGCCGAGCTGCGCGCCCGCTGGGGCGCCGAGCAGCGCCCGGTGTGGATCGCCGCCAGCACCCATCGGGGCGAGGACGAGGTGATCCTGCAGGCCCACCGGCATCTGCTCGAGCGCCATCCCGATGCGCTGCTGATCCTGGTGCCGCGCCATCCGGAACGTTTCCTGGACGTGCTGGGCCTGTGCCGCCAGCAGGGCTTCGCCACGGCGCGGCGCTCCGGCAACGAAGCGGTCACCGCCGAACACCAGGTGCTGCTGGGCGACACCATGGGCGAGTTGCTGTTCCTCTACGCCCTGGCCGACCTGGCCTTCGTCGGCGGCAGCCTCGTGGCCAACGGCGGCCACAACCTGCTGGAGCCGGCGGCCCTGGGCAAGCCGGTGCTCAGCGGCCCGCACCTGTTCAATTTTCTGGAGATTTCCCAGCAGCTGCGCGCGGCCGGCGCCCTGGGCGAGGTCACCGACGCCGCCGGCCTGTCCCTGGCCGTCAGCACCCTGCTGGAACAACCGGACCTGGCCCACTCCATGCGCAATGGCGGCCTGCGCGTGCTGCAGGCCAACCAGGGCGCCCTGCAGCGCCTGCTGGACGGGCTGGAGCAACGCCTGAAGTAGCCCCCGATGGTCGGTCGCTCGAACGTATCGGGCGGAGCGGACAGCCCTTTCCTGTCCGCCGACTGATGCCCGGCCGCAGCCGCGCCGGCGAAGCGCCGAGCGCCCCGCGCGACCCACGGGCCTAAACTCATTCGCATCGTGTCGTTGGCGGCACGCCGTTCTTTCGCGAGGTACCGCGCCATGTCAACCCATTCCCTGTCCATGCCCACCCCCGAGCAGGCGCTGCCGGGTCGCGGCACGCCCATGCCGGTTCCCGAGCGGCACCGGGTGCTGGGCAACCCGCTGCGCGGCCCCTTTCCGGACGGCTTGCAACAGGCGGCATTCGGCATGGGCTGCTTCTGGGGCGCCGAGCGGCGCTTCTGGCAGCAGCCCGGCGTGTGGACCACCGCGGCAGGCTATGCCGGCGGCCTGACGCCCAATCCCACCTACGAGGAAGTGTGCAGCGGCCTGACCGGCCACGCCGAGGTGGTGCTGGTGGTGTTCGATCCTCGGCAGATCGACTACGAGGACCTGCTGCGCCTGTTCTGGGAATCCCACGACCCGACCCAGGGCATGCGCCAGGGCAATGACATCGGCACCCAGTACCGCTCGGTGATCCACTGCCACGGCGCCGCCCAGCTGGAGGCCGCCCTGGCCAGCCGGGAGCGCTACGCCGAGCGCCTCGGCCGCGCCGGCTTCGGTCCGGTGACCACCGAGATCATTGCCGCGCCGCCCTTCTACTACGCCGAGGCCGCGCACCAGCAGTACCTGGATCGCAACCCCTTCGGCTATTGCGGACTGCGCGGCACCGGCGTCTGCCTGCCCTAGGG
>DATGNS010000014.1:0-8776 GCA_035306625.1 Pseudomonas sp.
CTGCGCATCGGCACCCCGGCCGTCACCACCCGCGGCTTCAAGGAAGCCGAGTGCCGCGAACTGGCCGGCTGGATCTGCGACATCCTCGCCGACCTGAACAACGAAGCGGTGATCGACGCCGTGCGCGAGAAGGTCAAGGCCATCTGCGCCAAGTTCCCGGTGTACGGCAAGTAAGCCCGACCCGTTGAACACAGGAAGCCCGGCAGATGCCGGGCTTCCTGTTTCTGTCCCCCGCGGACTTTCGTAGGCCGGGTGACTCGCAGGGCGGTCAAGGTGCAACCCCTGGCCGCCGATGAACCTGCAGTTCCGCACGGCGGCCGGGAAAAGCGCCGACCGCCCTACCTGCTGAGTTGCGGACTTTCGTAGGGCGGACAACGTCGTTCCTGTCCGCCGGGCGTGCCTGGGGCGCCAGTCGGCGGACAGGAAAGCACTGTCCGCCCTACAGGCCGGGTGACTCGCAGGGCGGTCAAGGTGACCCCTGGCCGCTGATGAGCCTGCAGTTCCGCACGGCGGCCGGAAAAAGCGCCGACCGCCCTACCAACCCGGAGCGCAGGGTGGTCAACGCAACGCGTTGGCCACCGAATGCAGGTTTCCGTAGGAGCGGCTTCAGGTCACTTCACTCGAACAACGCATCCAGCGCCTGCTCCAGGCGTGTCACCGCGATCACCTGCAAGCCGTTCGGCGCTTCCTTCGGGGCGTTGCCCTTCGGGATGATGGCCCGCTTGAAGCCATGCTTGGCCGCTTCCTTCAGGCGTTCCTGACCGCTGGGCACCGGGCGCACCTCGCCGGACAGGCCGATCTCGCCGAACACCAGCAGGTCGTGGGGCAGCGGCTTGTTGCGCAGGCTGGAGATCACCGCCGCCATCAGCGCCAGGTCGGAGGCGGTTTCCAGCACCTTCACCCCACCCACCACGTTGAGGAACACGTCCTGATCGTAGGTGGGGATGCCGCCGTGACGGTGCAGCACCGCCAGCAGCATGGCCAGGCGGTTCTGATCGAGGCCCAGGGTGACGCGGCGCGGGTTGGCCAGATGGCTGGTGTCCACCAGCGCCTGCACCTCCACCAGCATGGGCCGCGAGCCTTCCCAGGTGGCCATCACCACGCTGCCCGGCACCGCTTCCTGGGCGCGGGTAAGGAAGATGGCCGAGGGGTTGGACACCTCCTTCAGGCCGCGATCGGTCATGCCGAACACGCCCAGCTCGTTGACCGCGCCAAAGCGGTTCTTCACCGCGCGCAGCAGGCGCAGGCGACCGTCGGACTCGCCCTCGAAATACAGCACCGTGTCCACCATGTGCTCCAGCACGCGGGGGCCGGCCAGGGCGCCTTCCTTGGTGACGTGGCCGACCAGGAAGATCGCCGTGCCGCTCTGCTTGGCGAAGCGCACCAGCAGCGCCGCGCTCTCGCGCACCTGGGCCACGCCGCCGGGGGCGGACTGCAGCTGCTCGGTGAAGATGGTCTGGATGGAGTCGATCACCATCACCCGCGGCTTCTCCTGACGGGCGGTGGCGATGATGGATTCGATGCAGGTCTCGGTCATCACCTTGAGGCGATCCTGCGGCAGCTCCAGGCGTCGGGCGCGCATGGCCACCTGCTGCTGGGATTCCTCACCGGTGACGTACAGGGCGGGCAGGCGCTGGGCGATGTTGCACAGGGTCTGCAGCAGGATGGTGGACTTGCCGATGCCGGGATCGCCGCCGATCAGCACCACCGAGCCGTCGACCAGGCCGCCGCCGAGCACCCGGTCCAGCTCGCTGGAGCCGGTGGAGAAGCGCGGCACTTCTTCCACGCTGACCTCGGCCAGGGTCTTGAGCTGTGCCCGGTCGCCCGCCCAGCCGCTGCGCCCGCCGGTACTCGGCGCGCTTTCCACCAGGGTTTCGACCAGGGTGTTCCAGGCGCCGCACTCGCCGCACTGCCCGGCCCACTTGGGAAAGGTGGCGCCGCACTCGGTACAGCCGTACATGCGTTTGGCCTTGGCCATGGAATGGATCTCCCTCGTCAGCGATGAGGGAGGATCATACGAAAAGGCTGGATATATTTACAGCAATCAGAGCGCCTGGAAATGTGCGCTGGCGACCAGGAGAACCACCAGACCGGCCAGGGACAGATAGTTGCGCATGGGAACTTCCTCGGGTTGGATCAACAGACCATAGCCTGGGCTACGTAATGTCTTGTTGCCATTAAGAATTCCCGAAGCGGGCAATAGTCACATTTCATGTAGCGAGGCGGTCTTTCGCGCGACGCGCTATAACCATCCTCATCGTCATCAAGGAGACGCCCCATGAGCTTCATGAGCGAGTTCAAGGCCTTCGCCGTTCGCGGCAACGTGGTGGACATGGCCGTCGGCATCATCATCGGTGCCGCGTTCGGCAAGATCGTGTCCTCCTTCGTCGAGGACGTGATCATGCCGCCTCTGGGCGTCATCATCGGCGGCGTGGACTTCTCCGACCTGGCCATCGTGCTGCGCGAGGCGGTGGGCGAGGCGCCAGCGGTGGTGCTGCGCTACGGACAGTTCATCCAGAGCGTGATCGACTTCATCATCATCGCCTTCGCCATCTTCCTGGCCATCAAGTTCATCAACCGCCTGCGCCGGCAGGAGGAAGCCAAGCCCGAGGCGCCGCCGGCACCGACCAAGGAAGAAGTGCTGCTCACCGAGATCCGCGACCTGCTCAAGGCCCGGCAGGATCGGCTTTGAAGCCAGCGGTACCGGTACTGGACCGAAACCACACCCCGGGGCCGTGCATATCCGCAGGGTGGCCAACGCCTCGCATTGCCACCGCCGGTGCGCGTGCCCCATGCGACCGGAACAACGCCGACCGCGGCATGAGACGTACCGGCGCGGTTACGCAACCAGGGGCAACGGCCGCAGCTGCACCTTGCTGACCCGGCGATCGCGCACCTCGCTGACGGTGATTTCCCAGCCCTCGGCCTCCACCCGGTCGCCGACCTCCGGCAAGCGATTGAGCAGGCTCATGATCAGCCCCGCCAGGGTCTGGTACTCCTCGGTGGGGTCGATGGGGAAGCCCACGGTCTGGCACAGCACCGTCAGGTTCAGCGAGCCGCTGACCCGGTAGCCGTCCGGCAGGGTCTCGATTTCCGGGCTCTCCATCTCGCTGGCGTCCGGCAGCTCGCCGGCGATGGCCTCGAGAATGTCGGTCATGGTCACCAGGCCCTCGAAGGCGCCCAGCTCGTTGATCACGAAGGCGACGTGGGTCGAGGCCTGGCGCATGCGCTCCAGGGCGCTGAGCACCGACACGCTTTCAGGCAGGCACAGCGGCTCGCGGATCAGCGCCTCGATGCCCGGCTCCTGCCCTTCGAGCAGCACATTGAGCAGCTCCTTCTTGTGCAGGTAGCCCAGCGGCTCGTCCACCGCGGTGCCGCGGATCACCGGCAGGCGCGAGTGCGGGGACTCCAGCAGGGCCTGGAAGATGGCCTCGCGCTCCTGATCCAGGTTGATGCGGTCCACCTGCATGCGGTCGGTCATGGCGGTGCGCACCGGCTGCTCGGCCAGGTTGAGCACGCCACGGATCATCAGCCGCTCGCGGCGCAGGAAGGGCTCCTGGGCCGGGTTGCCGTCGCCCACCAGGTCGACGATCGCCTCACCCACCTGATCGGCCTCGACCCGCCCGCCCAGCAGGCTGAGTACCGCGTCGGCGGTGCGCTCGCGCAGCGGGCGGCTGCGCAGGCTGCGCTGGCGGCTGGAACGGGCCAGCTGGTTGAACACCTCGATGAGGATCGAGAAACCGATGGCCGCGTACAGGTAGCCCTTGGGAATGTGAAAGCCCAGACCCTCGGCGGTCAGGCTGAAGCCGATCATCATCAGGAAGCCCAGACACAGCATGATCACCGTGGGGCGCGCGTTGACAAAGGCGGTCAGCGGCTTGCTCGCCACCATCATCAGGCCCATGGAAACGACCACCGCCGCCATCATCACCGGCAGTTGCTCCACCATGCCCACCGCGGTGATCACCGCGTCCAGGGAAAACACCGCGTCCAGCACGATGATCTGCGCCACCACCGGCCAGAAGCGCGCATAGCCCTTGCTGCCGCTGGCCTGATGCATATGGCCTTCGAGCCGCTCGTGCAGCTCCATGGTGGCCTTGAACAACAGGAACACGCCGCCGAACAGCATGATCAGGTCGCGGCCGGAGAAGCTCTTGCCGAGCACCTCGAACAGCGGCTCGGTGAGGGTCACCAGCCAGGCGATGCTGGCCAGCAGGCCCAGGCGCATCAGCAGCGCCAGGCTCAGGCCGATCAGCCGCGCACGGTCGCGCAGGTGCGGCGGCAGCTTGTCGGCCAGGATGGCGATGAACACCAGGTTGTCGATACCCAGCACGATCTCGAGAACGATCAGGGTCAGCAGACCCAGCCAGGCGGTGGGGTCAAGAAGCCATTCCATCAGGGGTGGTTACTCATGAGACAGGAAACGGAAACACGCATGCACGCGCCAGCGCGCGTCGGCACGTGGCGATCGGTAAATGCGGAAGCGGTGCCGGGAACCCGGCGGCGCGACGCCGAAGGCGCCATGCGGAAGGGACGATGATCCCCCGGCCGCGCCGGGGGAGGTCGAGAGTCGGTGTCCATATGACCCGAAGGGTTGCGAAACGAATCGCGAAATCTACGGCACGGATGGCGCCCTGAAAAGCGCCATTCGTAACCACTTCTTACCAGTAGTTCTCTACCGCCACCTGTCCGGGTCGCCGCGTCAGGCTCAGCTGCAGGTCGCGGGCCTTGAGCAGCAGGCGGGTGTCCTCGATCATCTGCGGGTTGCCGCAGAGCATGATGCGCGAGTGCTCGGGGCTCAACTCCAGCCCGGCGGCACGCTCCAGCTCGCCGCTTTCCAGCAGCGTGGTGATGCGCCCGTGCAGCGCGCCGGGCACCCGCTCGCGGGTGATGGTCGGCAGGTAGGTGAGCTTGTGGGCGTGTTCGGCCAGGTAGTCGCGCTCCCCCAGCGAGCGGATCAGCGACTGGTAGGCCAGCTCCCGGGCTTCGCGCACGCTGTACACCAGCACGATGCGCTCGAAACGCTCCCAGGCCTCGAAGTCCTGCAGGATGGACAAAAACGGCGCCACCCCGGTGCCGGTCGCCAGCAACCAGAGGTCGCGGCCGTCGGGAAAGCGGTCCAGGGTCAGGTAGCCGTAGGGCTGGCGCTCGATCAGCAGCTCGTCGCCGGGGCCGAGGCGGCGCAGCTCGCTGGTGAACTCGCCGTCGGGCACCACCACGGAGAAGAAGTCGAGAAAGTCGTCGTGGGGCGCCGAAACCATGGAATAGGCGCGCCAGACCAGGCTGCCGCTCGGCTTGCGCACCCCCAGGCGGGCGAACTGTCCGGCGGTGAAGCGAAAGCCCGGATCTCGCGTGGTGCGCAGGGTGAACAGGCTGGGCGTCAGGGTTTCCACTTCCAGCAGCCGCTGCCGGGTGAACTTCTCTTCACTGGCCGTCATACTTCGCTCCTCCCGCGTGGTCCGGTTCGCCACCAGAGTACGCCCAATCCGCTCCCGCAAAACCCGCCAGTCTGCATGCCTATTCTCGACACCCCCTTCGCCCGCCTCGACCTGATCCGCCAGCCCGAACAGGCCAACGAGCCCCTGCAAGCCTTCGACGCCGCCGACGAGTACCTGCTCAATCACCTGCACGAACAGGGACTGTCGGGCGATGAGCGGGTGCTGATCCTCAACGACGGCTTCGGCGCCCTGGCCTGCAGCCTGGCGGCCCATGCCCGGGTGACCAGCAGCGGTGATTCGCATCTGGGCCACCTCGCATTGCAGAAGAACCTGGCGCGCAACGGCATCGCCGCCGCGCCCGCATTCGTGCCGGCCAGCGAGATGCCGCAGGGTCCGTTCGATACCGTGCTGATCCGCGTGCCCAAGACCCTGGCCCTGCTGGAAGAGCAGCTGATCCGCCTGCACGGGCGCCTGGCGCCGAACGCCCGGGTGATCGCCGCCGCCATGGTCAAGCACCTGCCGCGCGCCGCCGGCGATCTGCTGGAGAGGTACATCGGCCCGGTGCAGGCCTCGCTGGCGGTGAAGAAGGCCCGCCTGCTGTTCGCCACGCCCGAGGCCCGGCCCGCGCCGGTATCGCCCTACCCGACCCGTTACCGGGTGGAGCGTCCGGCGGTCGAGCTGCTCAACCACGCCAACCTGTTCTGTCGCGAGGGCCTGGACATCGGCACCCGCGCCTTCCTGCCGCATCTGCCCACCGGCCTGGGCGCCGCCCGGGTGGCGGACCTGGGCTGCGGCAACGGCATCCTCGGCATCGCCTGCGCGCTGGCCAACCCCGAAGCGCGGCTGACCCTGGTGGACGAGTCCTACATGGCGGTGCAGTCGGCGCAGGAAAACTGGCGGGCAATCCTCGGCGATCGCCCGGCGGACATCCGCCCCGGCGACGGCCTGGCCGAACAGCCCGCCGGTTCGCTGGACCTGGTGCTGTGCAACCCGCCCTTCCACCAGCAGCAGGTGGTCGGCGACTTCCTGGCCTGGCGCATGTTCCAGCAGGCCAGGCGCGCCCTGGTCCCCGGGGGCGAGCTGTGGATCGTCGGCAATCGCCACCTGGGTTACCACGTCAAGCTCAAGCGGCTGTTCGAGCAGGTCGAGCAGGTGGGCGCCACGCCGAAGTTCGTCGTACTGCGGGCCATCTGCCGCTAAACAGGGCGCTGCTAGAGCGACTGGCAAGCTGGTATCATCCCGCCCGTTTGTGGCCGCCCGAACAGCTCATCGCGCTTGGGCCGACGCGCAACGAAAGCCGGACGTCAGATCCGGCATACCTGCCAACAAACGTTTCTGCGACTGCCACCCAGTCACCAAACGGCGAATAACCGCCTCGGGGAACCCATCATGCTGGAAAAGCTGTTCCAACTGCGTGCGCACAACACCAACGTGCGCACCGAGATCCTGGCCGGTCTCACCACCTTCCTGACCATGGCCTACATCCTGTTCGTCAACCCCTCCATGCTGGCGGAAACCGGCATGGACAAGGGCGCCGTGTTCGTTGCCACCTGCCTGGCCGCCGCCATCGGCTCGGCCCTGATGGGTCTGCTGGCCAACTACCCGATCGCCCTGGCTCCGGGCATGGGCCTGAACGCCTTCTTCACCTACACCGTGGTGCTGACCATGGGCTACAGCTGGCAGGTGGGCCTGGGTGCCGTGTTCCTGTCCGGCGTGCTTTTCTTCCTGCTGTCGGCCTTCAAGATCCGCGAGTGGATCATCAACAGCGTGCCGCTGCCGCTGCGTGCCGGCATCGGCGCCGGTATCGGCCTGTTCCTGGCCATCATCGCCCTGAAGAACGCCGGCATCGTGGTTGATCATCCGGCCACCCTGATCACCCTGGGCGAAGTCACCACTGCCGGTCCGATCCTGGCCACCCTGGGCTTCTTCATCATCTGCGCCCTGGCCTACCGCAAGGTCACCGGCGCCGTGATGATCGGCATCCTGGCCGTCACCGCCATCGCCATCGCGCTGGGCCTGACCCCGCTGTACGGCATCGTCTCCATGCCGCCGTCGATCATGCCGACCCTGCTGGAACTGGACATCAGGGGTGCCCTGGACATCGGTCTGGTCAGCGTGGTGTTCGCCTTCCTGTTCGTCGACCTGTTCGACACCTCCGGCACCCTGATCGGCGTGTCCCAGCGTGCCGGCCTGGTGGACAAGAATGGCCACATGCCGCGCCTGGGCCGTGCCCTGCTGGCCGACAGCACCGCCACCATGGCCGGTGCCGCCCTGGGTACCTCCACCACCACCAGCTACGTGGAATCCGCCGCCGGTATCGGCGCCGGTGGCCGCACCGGCCTGACCGCCTGCGTGGTGGCCATCCTGTTCCTGCTCAGCCTGTTCTTCTCGCCGCTGGCCGGCTCCATCCCCGCCTATGCCACTGCGCCGGCGCTGATGTTCGTGGCCGTGCTGATGCTGTCCAGCCTGGCCAGCATCGACTGGGAAGACCTGGCCGTGGCCGCGCCGGTGGCCGTCGCCGCCCTGGCCATGCCGCTGACCTTCTCGATCGCCAACGGCATCGCCTTCGGCTTCATCACCTGGACCGGCATCCACCTGCTGGCCGGTCGCTGGCGCGATCTGAGCCCGGCCATGTGGATCCTGGCGATCCTGTTTGCCGTGAAACTGGCCTACTTCAACTAAAGGCCCGCCCGGGCCCGTCCGCGGGGCGGGTCCGCATGTCGCCAAGGCCGGCTCGATGCCGGCCTTGTGTTTTACCCTCCGGCCTCGTCGACCGCCTATCGAGTAACCCCATGATGATTCGCCCGCTGGACGCCCCCGCCTACGCTGCCCAACTTGCCGAGAAGAAGGCGCGCCTGCAGGAACTGCTGGCGCCGTTCGCCGCGCCGGAACCGGAGGTCTTCGACTCGCCCCTGAGTCATTACCGCATGCGCACCGAGTTCCGCCTGTGGCGCGAGGACGGGCAGCGCCACTACGCGATGTTCGAACCGGGCGACAAGCGGGCGCCGATCCTCATCGACGAATTCCCCGTGGCCAGCCGGCGCGTCAACGAGCTGATGCCGGCGCTCAAGGCCGCCTGGCAGGCCAGCGAGGCCCTGAGTTTCAAGCTGTTCCAGGTGGAATTCCTCACCACCCTGTCGGGCGATGCGCTGATCACCCTCGCCTATCACCGTCCGCTGGACGATGCCTGGCAGCAGGCCGCCGAGGCCCTGGCCGCGCAGCTGAATGTCAGCATCGTCGGCCGCTCTCGCGGGCAGCGGCGGGTGATCGGCCGGGATTACGTGATCGAGGAACTGACCGTGGCCGGGCGCACCTACCACTACCGCCAGCCGGAAGGC
>DATGNS010000015.1:0-37430 GCA_035306625.1 Pseudomonas sp.
GGGATGGAGCTTGCAGGCGCATGAACGACAGCCGCATCAAGGAAAAGGTCGAGATCCTGGCCGGCGAGCGTGGTGACAAGCGCGAGGCGGCAGTGAGGCGCAAGCACCTGCTGGCTCTGGTGGGCAACTTGCCGGCGGACACATCGTCCCGCCCGGTGAACGCCGCGCCGACCGCCGAGCAGTACAACGCCCTGCTCGCTGACGTGCGCCAGCTGTACGCGGCCATCAACGCCCTGCGCGTGCTTCTTCGGTAGTGGAGTGGTTCGATTGTGCATAGAATGAGCGGAAAACCAGACCAGGTGTGGCTTTCATGCTGATCTACGGCCAGGACGACGTGCTGCTGCCATGGGCGGCGCAGAAGATTGGGATCGAGCGGTTCCGCGATGATGCGCGCGCCATCGGGCAGTCGCGCAACGGTGTGATCAACGCGGTGGTGGTGTTCGACGCCTTCACGGCCTGCGACATGAACATGCACGTCGCCAGCGACGGCACCGGCCACTGGCTGACCCGCGAACTGCTTGTCCACGCCTTCGCATACCCGTTCATCACCTGCAAGCGCCGGCGCGTCACGCTGCTGATCGCTTCTCGAAACACCAAGTCGCTGCGCTTCGCCAGCCACCTCGGCTTTCGCTACGAGGGCTATTTCCGGCACGCCATGCCCGACGATGACATCGTGGCGCTGGGCATGCTCCGTGAGCACTGTAGATACATCCCCAAGGAGTTTCGCTAATGAGCGATCACGAATTCTGGAGCCTGCCGGGCGATGATCTGCTCGGCGACCCCATGGACCTGAAGCTGAACCGCAAACTGCGGCGCCAGCTGCTGGGTTCGCATATCTGTTTCGGCAGCAAGGGAGGCGGCTCCGCGCCGAGTCCTGACCCGCAGATCGGCCGGGCTGCGCTGAAGCAGGCGGAGACAGGCCAGCAGTGGCTGGAGTTCGCCCGAGAGCAGTTCGGCGAAGCCAACAAGCGCCAGGAAGGCATTGATGCGCTGACCAGGCAGGTCACGGAGGCGCAGCTGGATTCGATGACTTCCTCGAACCAGCGCGCCGATGAAATGTGGAAGCGCTACCAGGAGGTCTTCAAGCCGGCGCAGGACGAGTTCATCGCGGAAGCCTCGAACTGGGCGAGCCCCGAGCGCCAGGCAGAAGTCGCCGCAGAGGCCAAGGCCGATGTCATGGCCAACGCCGCGGCGGCGCAGGGGCAGAACCAGCGCGCCATGGCCAGCATGGGCGTGAGCCCAACCAGCGGGCGCTATGCCGGCATCGACCGGGCCAACGCCACCAACACGGCGCTGGCTGCTGCTGGCGCGCAGAACCAGGCCCGCAACCAGGTGCGCACCCAGGGTCTGGCCCTGAAAGAAGGCATCGCCAACATGGGCCAGGGCGCCACGTCCACCTCGGCCCAGCAGGTCGGGCTGGGGCTCAACTCCGGCAACTCGGCGGTGGGCAACATCGGTGCCGCCAATAGCCAGTTCCTGCAGGGCACCAACATCATGGGGCAGGGCTTCCAAGGGGCCATGCAGGGCTATGCCGGGCAGGCCGGCACGCTCAACCAGCAGTATCAGAACCAGCTGGCCGGCTACCATGCGGACCAGCAGGCCAATGCCGGCATGTGGCAGGGCATCGGTTCGCTGGTGGGCAGCGGGACCGCCCTCTACGCCATGGGAGCCTTCTCGTCCAAGGAGGTCAAGGAGGACAAGCAGCCGGTCGACGGCGCGCTGGAGGCGCTGGAGCGGATGCCGGTCGAGAAGTGGAAATACAAGGACGGCGTGGCCGATTCCGGCGAGCACATCGGCCCCTATGCCGAGGACTTCCAGGCGGCCACCGGCGTCGGTGACGGCACCATGATCCCGTTCCAGGACGCCATCGGCGTGACCATGAAGGCCGTGCAGGAGCTGAACCAGAAGGTCGACAAGCTGGCCGGCAAGAAGCACGCGCTGGCGGGAGGCCTGGCATGAACACGGCGCTGGGCGGTTTCGCGCAGGGCATGGCCGGCGGCATGCAGACCGGCATGCAGATGAGCAATCTGGCCAAGAACAAGAAGAAGCCTGACGCCGGCAACCCGCTGGCCAACGGCATCGGTCAGACGCCCGGCTTCGAGCTGGGCAAGCCGCTGGTGGTGGGCGAGATGGGTAACGGGCAGATGGCCGGCGAGCAGCCCACGACATGGGGCACGCTGCGCGGCTACGCAGGCGCCTACGGAGGATCAAGAGAATGAGCTTGGCAAGTTTCGGGATGGGCCTGGGCGCCTTCGCGCAGGGCATGAATCAGGGCATCGACACCGGCCAGAAGCTGGGCGGCATGATCCAGCAAGGCAAGCTGCGCCGCGCGCAGAAGCAGGGGATGGAAGACGCCGAGGCGGCGCGCGAGTCGGCGATCGACAACTTGGTGCAGGTGGGGGCGGCGCCGAACGCCGACAACACCATGACGATGCCGACCTACCAGATTGGCGACGAGACGTTCGCCGACGAAGCCTCGATGCGCAAGGCGGCCGAGGATCGGGTCGGCAGCCTGGAGGACTTCTACGCCAAGGTGGCGGTGCCGAAAATCTACGAGAAGTACCTGGAGATCGACCCGGAAAAAGCCGAAATCTGGAAGCAGCTCAACGACAACAAGCAATTCCAGCGCGGCCGTTCGCTG
Organism: Pseudomonas sp.; assembly: GCA_035306625.1. GTDB lineage: Bacteria > Pseudomonadota > Gammaproteobacteria > Pseudomonadales > Pseudomonadaceae > Serpens. The sequence goes on from DATGNS010000015.1 coordinate 2,642, forward strand.
TGGGCCAGGGGCGTGCAAGCGGCATCGCTGGGCGACTACGAGACTGCAGGTAAGTATTTCCAGAAGGCGTACAACACGCAAGGCTACTTCGACGACGGCAACACCATCGACAAGTTCGAGATGGTGAAGGGCAAGGACGGCAAGCCGGCCGGCGTGCGCCTCGTGCTGAAAATGGCCAACGGCGAGACGATCAACCGCGACATGGGCGTGGAGGAAGCCATGCGCATGGGCGCCATGTTCGGCGACCCCGAGAAGGTGCTGGAGGCCGGCCTGGCGCACCTGAACGCCGAGGGCAAGGCGGTGGCTGACTTCGAGACGAAGAGCGCCCTGCAGCGCCAGAAGGACAATGCCGCGCTGGAGCGAGCCAAGCTGCAGGGTGGTGGTGCCGATGGCCGAGACTACCGTGCCAGTGTCTCCGACCGCGACCTCTACAACCAGGCATTCCAGTTCTACGCCAAGCAGCACACCGATCCGCTCACCGGCAAACGGTTGGTCGCGGATGAAGAGCTGCACCGCATGGCGGCAGAGTACGTGCGCAAGGTGCCCAGGCATCAGCAGGAAGCGGCCAATCCTCTGGCAGGCGGCATCCCTGTCCCGCCCGGGTATGCGGTGTTCGACACCAAGACGGGGCAGATGGCTCGCTAACATTGCGGGTGCATTGACGGAAGGCGCGTGGCAAAATCGAACCACGCGCCTTTTTTCATAACCGCAGAGGATCACACTGTGGCTGACAACAAGTTCCTGCACTCCCCTTACGACGAAGTGATCGCCCGCGCTCGCGCCCACGCGCCGTCCGCATCGGCGTCCATGCGCGGAGGCATCGGCCCGAAGCAGCCGGAGGTGCAGCAGCCCCAGAACCTTGATCCTGCCGCCATCCAGTCGCTGCTGGACCAGCAGGAGCCTGGCCGTTATCGGCTGATGAATCCGGCCGAGGTGGAGCGCCTGGAGCGCCGGCAGAAGCTGGTGAACGACCCCCTGGGCGCGGCCATCGAGAGCAAGACCAAGGACCGGGCGCCGACCCCGCTGACCCCCGAGAATCAGAAGCGCTACAACGAGACGCGCACGCCTGCGCCCTCGCCGCTGAACCGCGAGAACCAGCTGCGCGTGCAGATGGGCCTGGAGCCGAAGAACACGCAGCAGGAAACCGGCGGCAACGCCGATGGCGGCATTCTGAGTGATACCGGCAGCCTGCTGTGGATGGGCACCACCAGCGCCGCCCAGAACCTGCGCGAGCTGGTTGGGCGCATTCCGCTTGTCGGGGAGCACATCGTCGCCGCGGCGGACAAGGCCGACCAATGGCTGCAAGGCAAGGACTCCGAAACCCTGCTGCGCGAGAGCATCGAGGCATCCAGGCGCAACCTGTCCCGCGAGCAGACCGAGGCGATGGACAAGCTGTGGTGGGACTCCGACAAGGGCACCTTTGGCCCGGCCTGGAGCGATCCGCGCGCCTACTATGGCGGCATCGTGCAGTCCCTGCCGGAAACCGTGCTGACCATGGGGGCCGCCGGCCGCCTGGCCAAGGGCGCCTATACCCGCACCCTGGCGAAGGGAGGCAGCCCGGCGCAGGCCGCCGCAGCCGCCGCGCGCACCGCCACAATCGCAGGCGGCGTGACCGAAGGTCTGCTGGGCGGTGCCGGCACCGCTCGTCAGGTGCGCGACGAGATCATGCGCCTCAAGCCGGAAGACCTGCGGCAGTCCGAGGCCATCCAGACGCTGATGGGTGAAGGCCTGACCCTGGAGCAGGCGCGCCGGCAACTGGCCGAAGACGCCGCCACCCAGGGTTTCCTGATCGCCGGCACCGCCACCGGCCTGTTCGGCGGCCTGGGCGATCGCGCGCTGGCCAACATGATCACCGGCCGTGTGTCTGCCAGCCTGGCGGGCCGGGTGGGCAAAGGCGCTGTAGCCGAGGGCGTGCTGGAAGAGCTGCCGCAGTCCATGGCCCAGAAGCTGGCCGAGAACTACGCGGTGGGCAGGGCTGATCCGAACCGTGAGCTGACCGAGGGTGTGCTGAACGAAGGCCTCGGCGGCCTGGCGGTTGGCGGCGTGATGGGCGGCGGCATGGGCGCGCTCGCCCGCCAGCGCGTCGGCAATGAAACTGCCGACGCTGTGGCGCCGCAGAACCAGCCTGTGCAGGCCAATGATCTGGCAGGTATGGACACCAGCGGCAACGGCCTGATCGAGCCCGCCCCGCAGCCGCCGCGTGGCCCGCTGTCGCGCGCCGCCGAGCGCGTGACGCAGAGCGAGGGCGCCGAGCGCGTCCGCGTGCAGACCCCGATCGGCGAGATCGCAGGCACCATGGAGTCCTTCGAGCAGGACACCAAGGGCGGCTGGCAAGCGCGCATCCTGGGCGACGACGGCCAGTTCTACCAGTACACCGACAAGGACGGCGTTCAGATCGCGCCGGAAGCGGCAGCTGTCGAGGAAGCGGCAGCGCCGCAGGACATGCCGGAGCCGGAGGCTGCCGAGGCCGCGCCGGTCGAGATGCCGCGCTACCGTCCATTCGCCGAGGCCTTCCGCGAAGAGTCGATCGCCGAGCTGATGGAAGACGGCCTGAGCCGCGAGCAGGCCGAGCGCGTGGCCGCCCGCGAGCGCTATGCCGCGCCCGTCGATGCCACCACTGGCCTGAACGAGGGCCGCCGCACGCTGGCCAACGGCATGACCGGAGCCGAGAGCGCCATCGCCAGCGCCGCCAGTCACGCCTCCACCCACGGCGAGCCGACCTATTGGGTCAGCGCCGACGTGGCCAACCTGGGCGGCCTCAATGCCCACGTCAACAACGTGCAGGCCGAGGCCAACAAGCATTACCGGGCGCTCGTCGACATCGTGCGCCAGGAGCTCGCAAAGGTCGGCATCGTCGACGGCTTCCGCACCGGCGGCGACGAGTTCGGTCTGGTGGTGGTCGGCGGCAACCAGCAGGCGCTGGAAATCGCCCTGGACAGCGCCCGTCAGCGCATCGACGCCTACACCCGCGAGCACGGCCTGGATCAGGTGCCGCATCCCAAGCGCAAGGGGGAGTTGGGTGTCGGCCTTCACCTGGGTTATGCTCAGCTTGGCAGCGAGGTCAGCCCGTCCGACGCAATGCGCCTGGCTGACCTCCACATGGACCAGAGCAAACGAGGCAATCAGAATGTCGCAGGAAGCCCGACTGAAGCGAGCGCAGAAACTGTACGGGACGACCGATCCGGCGGAGATCGCCCGGAAGGACTCGGAGCTGCTGGCTCGCTACCGGCAGATGCTGGCCAAGCAGGCGCAGCAGAAGGCACTGCACGCCAAGCAGTAACCGCCAACGCCCCGAAGCGCGAGGAAAAGCGCTACGAGGACATGACCGAGGCCGAGCTGCGCGAGCGCCTGAAGTATCTCGCCCAGCAGGCCAAGACCAACGGCGGCTGGAACAAGCTGCTGCTGGCCGAGCGCAAGAAGGTCGAGAAGGCCATCAGCGCCAGGGTGGCAGAGCGCGAGGCCCAGCAGCAGGCCGCCAGTCAAGCGCCCGTCAAAGAAGAAACCCCCGCCACGCCTGAGCCGCAGGCCGAGCAGCCGGCCGCCGATCAAAAGCCGGTCAAATGGTTCGGCACCCGCGAGAAGGCCGAGGCTTTCATCGCCAAGAAGGGCCTGGCCGCTTCGCACGAAGTGGTGCAGACCGGCAAGGTGCGGTTCGAGGTCAAACCGAAGGCTCCGCAGGCAACACCCAGCAAGCGTCAGACGGCCAAGCAGGAAGCCGACGCTGCACGTCAGCGCGCACGAGACACCATTGGCGCCGCTGAGGGCATGGACACCACGGGCAGGAGCCTGGACGAGCAAATTGCTGATGCAATTGCTAATGCTGAGGCGTTGCAAAAGCTCATCGCGCAGGCAAACGACAAGACGCGAGCCGACATAGATGCAATTCGGCAGGAAGCCGTAGATGCGGCGCGACGAGGCGACCCGCGTGATCCGCCTTCCCGATATGGCGCCGTGTATCGCGGGGTGTGGGAACGTTTCTATGATGAAGAATCTAGACTTAACCCAGCTCCTATCAACGCCGACAAGTCAGAAGCGGCAAGCAAATCTCCGTTGGAAGTCCCGCGCGGAACCAGAGCGGCGCGTGTCGAGGAAGTGCTTGAGGTCACAGCAGACGGCAAAATCGAAAATCGCAAGCGCGTAACGCAGCTTGAGGTAACCGAACCAGCGAAGCCGAAGAAGAAGCCGAACCAGGCTGCTGCCGCACAGCAGTTCAGCAAGAACAAGATCTTCACCGCCGACAAAGTGGAAGCCGCCCGCGCGCGCCTGCGCTCGAAGCTGGGCCAGCTCAACAGCGGCATCGACCCCGAAGTCCTTATCGACGGCATGACCATCGCCGGCGCCTACATCGAGGCCGGCGTGCGCAACTTCAGCGACTACGCCAAGCAGATGACCGAGGACTTCGGGCCGAAGATCAAGCCCTACCTGCTGTCGTTCTGGGAAGGCGCTCGCAACTATCCTGGCCTGGATACCACCGGCATGACCAGCGTGGAGGAATCGGCCAAGCTCCACGCCGAGCTGAACCGAGAGCTTCCCAAGGAGGAAGCCAAGGCGCTGGGCTCCGAGGTGAAAAAGCCGGCCAAGCGCACCAAGAAGACAGGCGGCAAGGGCGACACCACCCTGACCCAGGACTGGGGTGTCGATCATATCGACGGCTACGGCGAGAGCTACGAGCGCGAAACCGGAAACTCGGTCAAAGACCAGTTCATGAAGGACGCGGCCAAGTATCTCGGCGCGGTCGCAGACATCCTGGAAGAGGCCGGCTATGTGGCGCACGCCGATGCGAAGGGGCGCCCGACCAAGCCGGTATCCAAAAGCGAGGGCGGCGTGGCCGGCAGTGGCGACGTGACCCTGACCATGCGTCACCCACAGACCGGCGCCAACGTCTACGTTCATGTCGGCGAGAGCGCGCTGCGCGGCGTGGTTCCGACCACCCCGAGCGGGATTGCCGTGATGTTCCGCTCGTCCAGCAAGGAAGGCGATCGCTACGCTACCGGCGGCACCAACCGCTGGGCGCCGACCGACCTTTCCGCGGCCGACCTGGCTGCTATGATCACCAAGGAAGCCGGGGGCTCCGTCCCAGAACTGTCCCGCCCGGCCGTGGAGGCAGAGAATGACACCCAAGCAAACGAGGCAGGCGCTGGAGCAGAGCCTGCAGGCGCAGAATCCGGCCGAGTTCAAGCGGATGAAGGCGACCGGCCGGCTGGAGCCGTTCCTGGAGAACCTGATGGCCGAGTACGAGCAGAGCGTGGACGCCGGACGGCAAAGCGTGCTGAACGCGCTGGCGACGAAGGACAGCCCGGACAAGGTGCAGGAGCTGAACAGCCGGTTCGCGGAGATCGAGCGCGAGGCGCTGAACCAGGCGGCCGAGCGGATCGCAGCAACTACCGCATCCAGCCAGGCGAGCTGAAGCGCACCGGTTCCTGGAAGGCGACCGCCGAGCAGAACGTCCGCATCGTCGAGCTGGTCAAGCAGATCACCGCCGAGGGCCGCCAGGCCACGCCGGAAGAGAAGGCCCTGCTGACCAAGTTCACCGGCTGGGGCGCCTCCGAGATCGCCAACGGCATCTTCCCGGACCAGTACGGCCGGTACAAGGACGGCTGGCGCGAGCTCGGCGAACGCCTGGAGAAGGCGCTGACGCCGGAGGAATACGCGCAGGCCAAGCGCACCACACAGTACGCCCACTACACCAGCGAGCCGATCATCCGCAGCGTCTACAACGCGCTGGGCCGCATGGGTTTCAACGGTGGCCAGGTGCTGGAGCCCGGCATGGGCATCGGTCTGTTCAACGGTCTGATGCCGGACAGCATGGTGCCGCACAGCACCTACACCGGCGTCGAGTACGACAGCATCACCGGCAACATCGCCAAGCTGCTGTACCCGGAGAGCAATATCGTCGTCGGCGACTTCACGCAGACCAAGCTGCCGCGTGACTTCTTCGACGCCGCCATCGGCAACCCGCCGTTCGGCCAGATCAAGATCCAGGCCGACCCGGAATACCGGAAGCACAACTTCCTGCTGCACGACTACTTCTTCGCCAAGACCATCGACCGCGTGAAGCCGGGCGGCCTGCTGGTGTTCGTGACTTCCAAGGGCACCATGGACAAGGCCAACGACCGGGCGCGCAAGTACCTGGCCGAGCGTGCCGACCTGGTGGGCGCCATCCGCCTGCCGCAGACCGCCTTCAAGGACAACGCCGGCACCGAGGTGGTGACCGACGTGATCTTCCTGCGCAAGCGTGCAGAAGGGCAGGAGCCCGCCGGCGAGGCCTGGGCTGGACTGGCCGAGGTGCAGACCCCGCAGGGTCCGGCCATGGTCAACGAGTATTTCGCCGCGCACCCTGAAATGGTGCTGGGCCGCCATGCCAAGACCGGCAGCATGTACCGCGCCGACGAGTACACCGTGGAGCCGATCGAGGGCGACATCGAGGAACTGTTCGCCAAGGCGGTGCAGAACCTGCCGGAGAACATCTACCGCCCTGAGCGCGGCAGCCAGGCCGAAGCCGCCGCTGTGCAGCAGCGCGACTACGACCCGAAGGTCAAGAAGGAGGGCGGCGTCTACGTCGCCGACGATGGCACCCTGATGCAGGTGGAGAGCGGCCAGGGTGTGCCGCTGAAGACCCGCCTGGGCTCGAATGGAAAAGAGCTGGAGCTGAAGCCCCGCGAGGTGGAGTGGCTAAAGGGCTACACCGCCGTGCGCGATGCGCTCAAGCAGGCGCAGTATGACCAGCTGAATGATGGCCCGTGGGAGAAGTCGCTGAAGGCCCTGAACAAGGCCTACGACGCCTTCGTCAAGAAGCACGGCCCGATCCTGGCGCACAGCGTCACCGAGCGCGAGAACGACGATGGCTCGGTCACCGTCACCCGCCGCTTCAAGAACGAGCCGCTGCTGCGCCTGGATACCGAGGGCGCGCTGGCCTATGCGCTGGAGGTGATCAACGAGGACGGCACCATCAGCAAGGGCGCCGTGCTCAAGGGTCGCATCCTCAACAAGCCGGCCGCGCCGGAGATCGCCACCGTTCAGGACGCGCTGTTCGTGTCGCTGAACAACCGCGGGCGCCTGGACATCGACGAGATCGCCAGCCTGTCCGGCCAGGACCGTGACGCGGTAATCGCCGAGCTGGGCACCCTGGTCTACGAAGACCCGGCCAGCGGCTGGACCATGGCCGACGAGTACCTGTCGGGCAACGTGGTGCGCAAGCTGAAGGAAGCCGAGGCCGCCGCGCGCCTCGACAAGCGGTTCGCGCGCAACGTTGAGGCGCTGAAGAACGTGCAGCCACGCGCCCTGGCTCCGGCCGACATCACCGTGATGCTGGGCTCCGCCTGGGTGCCCGCGAGCGACGTGGCGAACTTCGCCGCCGAGCAGCTGGGCGAGAGCATGCAGGTGAGCTATTCGCCGGTGACCGGCCAGTGGAACGTCGAGGGCGGCTATGGGCGCTCGGTGTCCGAGTGGGGCTACAAGAACTGGACCCCTGCCGACATCCTGGAGGGCGTGCTGAACAACAAGACCCTGAAGGTCACCTACCGCGACCAGGACGGCAAGACCCACACCGACGCCGAGGGCACCGAGAAGGTCAACGACATCGCCAAGAAGATGCGCGATGCCTTCAAGCGCTGGATCTGGAGCGACGCAAAGCGCGCCGACCGCCTGGCCCGCCACTACAACGAGAACTACAACAACATCGTGCCGCCGAGCTATGACGGCTCGCACCTGACCCTGCCGGGGGTGTCCAGCCGCTTCAAGCTGTACCCGCACCAGAAGCGCGCCATCTGGCGCATCGTGCAGCAGGGCGACAACTACCTGGCCCACTCGGTCGGCGCCGGCAAGACGTTCACCATGATCGCTTCCGGCATGGAAGAGCGCCGCCTGGGCCTGGTGAAGAAGCCCATGTATGTGGTGCCCAACCACATGCTGGCGCAGTTCTCCAAGGAGTTCCTGGAGCTGTACCCGACCGCGCAGATCATGGTGGCGGACGAAACCAACTTCCACACCCACAACCGCCGTCGCTTCGTGGCCCAGGCCGCGCTGAACGATCCCGACGCCATCATCATCACCCACTCGGCGTTCGGCCGCATCGGCATGAGCCCGGAGTTCACCCAGCGCTTCATCCAGGACCAGATCGACGAGTGGCAGGATGCGCTGGAGGAAGCCGACAAGGGCGACCGGGTGACCCGCAAGCAGATCGAGCGGCGCATCGAGCAGCTGGAGAACCGCCTGAAGGCCGCCATCAGCGGCGCGAAGGACAACGTGCTGTCCTTCGAGGAACTTGGCGTGGACCGGCTCTACGTCGATGAAATGCACGAGTTCCGCAAGCTGGACTTCGCCACCAACCGCGGCAACGTGAAGGGCATCGACCCGTCCGGCTCGCAACGCGCCATGGACCTGATGATGAAGGTGCAGTACCTGCGCACCAAGAACCCGAGCCGCGCCATCGTCGGCGCTTCCGGGACACCCATCACCAACACCATGGGCGAGCTGTTCACCGTGCAGCGCATCTTCCAGCCGAACCAGCTGGAGGAAGACGGCCTGTCCAACTTCGACGCCTGGTCCAACCAGTTCGGCGAGGTGGTGGATGCCCTGGAGCAGAACGCCGCCGGCGGCTACGAGAGCGTCAGCCGCTTCGCCAAGTTCGTGAACGTGCCCGAGCTCATGAGCCGCGTGCGCAGCTTCATGGACATCCTGACCAGCGAACAGCTGGGCCAGCTGGTGCAGCGCCCGAGCGTCGAGCAGGGTGGCCGCCAGGTGGTGGTTACCCCGAGCCCGGACGGTTACAAGGCCTACCAGAAGACCCTGGAAGATCGCATCAAGGCCATCCGCGACCGCAGGGGGCCGCCGAAGCCGGGCGACGACATCATCCTCAACGTGATCGCCGATGGTCGCTTCTCCGCCATCGACATGCGTTTCGTGGACCCGAGCCTGCCGAGCGACCCGAACAGCAAGCTCAACCGCGTCCTCGACGACATGATCGAGGCCTATCACCGCACCGCCGAAAACGAGTACGAAACCCGCGGCGAGGTGGACCCGATCAAGGGTTCGACCCTGATGTTGTTCACCGACATCGGCCTGGGCGAGCAGTCTGCCAAGTCGCGCGGCTTCGACATGAAGGCGTGGATCGAGAAGCGCCTGATCGAGGGCGGCGTGAAGCCCGAGCACATCGCCTTCATGCGTGACCACAAGGCGCACGCCAAGAAGGAGAGGCTGTTCGAGGATCTGCGCCAGGGCCGCAAGCGCATCCTGATCGGCGGCAAGGACATGGAAACCGGCGTCAACGCGCAGAAGCGTCTGATCGAGCTGTTCCACCTGGACGCCCCCTGGTTCCCGGCCTCGGTCGAGCAGCGCGAGGGGCGCATCATCCGCCAGGGCAACCAGAACAAGCAGGTGCGCATCCGCGCCTACGCCACCAAGGGCAGCTACGACTCCACCATGTGGGGCATGAACGCCCGCAAGGCCCGCTTCATCGAGCAGGCCATGACCGGCGACAGCTCCGTGCGCGCCATGGAGGACGTGTCCGAGGCATCGGCCTTCGAGATGGCCGCCGCGCTGGCTTCCGGCGACGAGCGCTACCTGAAGCTGGCCGGCCTGAAGGGCGACGTGGAACGCCTGGGCCGCCTGTATGCCGCGCACATGGACGACCAGCGCCGCCTGCGCAGCGAGAAGATGGGCGCCGAGGCCTCGATCAAGCACAGCGCCGAAGTCATCGCCCAGCTCAAGGAGGCCATTGCCCAGCGCAAGCCCATCAAGGCCGGCGAGTTCACCGGCAAGGTGGGCGGCAAGACCTACGACAGCCGCGAGGAATTCAGCAACGCGCTGTTCGGCAAGTTCAAGGAGCTGGCCGAAGGCTATACCGTCGGCGAGCAGACCCTTGGCGAGGTGGGCGGTTTCCCGATCGTCTACACCGGCGTGGAAATACGTGGTGGCAGCTTCGCGGCTGAAGCGCACCTGCAGATCCCGGGCGATCCTGATCCGCTGATTGTGTTCCCCATCGACCCGATGGCCAGCGTGAACGGCATCGCCACCCGCGCCGCCAACCAGGTCAACGGCCTGGACCGCGAGCTGACCAAGCGCGAGGAATCCAGCCAGAACATGCGCCGGCGCTTGGAGCAGATCGAAAGCCGCCTGGGCGCGCCGTTCGCCGAGCTGGCCGACCTGACCGAGAAGCAGGAGGCGCTGGCAGCCTTGGAGGCGGAGCTGGAGGCCGAGGGCAAGGAGGCCAATGCCGACGCCGCGGCCGCCACCGCCGAGGTGGAAGGCCAGGGCGGCGAGCCGCGCTACAGCCTGTCCGCCGAGCGTGGCGGCAAGGGCATGGCCGCGGCCGACGTGCGCGAGGCCATCACCCGGGGCGTCAATGGCAAGCTGATCATCGACAGGATGGTCGCCAAGGGCCTGATCCAGATCCACTCCAACACCCACGACCTGCCCGAGGGGCTGGGGCGCGGCAAGCGCGGCATCCAGGCGGTGACCGCGCCGGACAACACCATCCACCTGGTCGCCTCGAACCTGACCCCGCAGACCGCCAACGCGGTGCTGCTGCACGAGATGTTCCACTCCGGCGTGGAGAACCTGGTCGGCTCCAAGCGCTGGGGCGAACTGATGGGCCGGCTGGGCAGCCTGTACCGCCAGGCCGAGCGGTCCAGCGGCAAGGCGCGCGAGATCATGGACCGTGCCCGCGCCCGCGTGGCCGACGCCAAGGCCCAGGGCGCCGTGGCCACCCGCATGGAGGTGGAAGAGTTCGGCGCCTACATGATCGAGGAATACGAGAGCCTGCCGACCGGCTTCCGCAAGTGGGTCGATGACCTGATCGGCGCCATCAAGGCATGGCTGTTCAGCCGCTACGGCAGGCAGCTCGGCAAGGTCACCCCGGCGCAGCTGCGCGCCCTGGCCCATGATGCCCTGATCAACGTGGCCATGAAGCGCCGCGGCGAGCTGTTCGGGAAGGCGGCGGAGCGGTTCAGCTCCGTGAAGGTCACCGAGTCGCCGGCCTTCAAGCGCTGGTTCGGCGACAGCAAGGTGGTGGATGCCGAGGGCAAGCCGTTGGTGGTGTACCACGCTACCGACAACGACTTCTCTGTCTTCGACGCATCCCGCGCAGGTGAGAACACCGACAGCAACGCCAGCAGCGAAGAATGGGCGCAAACGGCCAGGATGGGGTTCTGGTTCAGCGACAGAGACGTGAGTGGCATGACGGCACAGAGGGCCGTGATGCCCGTATACCTCTCGATCCAGAATCCGAAGAGGTACGACAGCCTTACGTGGTTGGCCGAAAGGGCCATCCCATTCGCTGGCAGTCCTCAGGAACTTCGCGCCGAATTGGAAGGTGATGGGTACGATGGCATCGTCGTCAAGGATGAGGAGTTCGGAGGCACCAGTTATATCGCCTTCCGCCCCGAGCAGATCAAGTCGGCCGTCGGCAACGTCGGCACCTTCGACCCGGAGAACGCCGACATCCGGTTCTCCGTGCTGCCGGACGACACCGCGCTGGAAGACGCCACCAAGGCGCTCGACGAGCCGGTGCAGTACAAGCCCGACTTCATCGGCCAGCTGCAGCAGGACATTGGCCGCTTGGCCAAGATCCTCCTGCACCCGCGCCAGATCGCAGCCCTGCACAAGGACTTCGCTCCGGTCTATCGCGCCGCCATCGAACAGTTCGAAATGCGCGACTCGATCATCGACGAGTTCCAGCAGGATCATGGTGCGTATGACGTGCTGCCGCAGGCATCCAAGAAGCGCGTCAACGCCGTGCTGGAGCTGGGCCGCCTGCTGAATGCCACCTTCAGCGAGGACAAGCTGAAGCAGGGCGTCGTCAACCCGGGCAGCAAGACGGTGGTGAAGTTCACCGAGGGCGGTTCCACCTATCGCGAGAAGGAGAAGATCAACGCGCTGCTGTCTGCCGAGGGCGAGGTGATCCAGCTCAGCGAGGCGGAGATCCAGGCCTACCTGGGCCTGCGCAAGATGTTCGACAAGGCGCTGGACAAGTTCAAGGACCAAACCCTGGAGGACTTCGGCTTCCCCGAGCTGGTCGGCCAGCAGAAGGCCGCCGGCGAGATCCTGGCGATGATCGACGCCACCACGCCGGCGGAGAAGGCCGAGCGCCTGCAGAACATCGCCCGCTTCATCCAGGAGATCGAGCAGGCCAAACGCACCGGCTACGTGCCGTTCGCCCGCTATGGCGACTACGTGGTGGCCGTGAAGGAGCAGCAGTTCGACCTGAATCTGATCCATGACCCGTACAGCGGCGGCTGGATAGCCCGCGACCTGCCGCTGCCGTACCAGAAGCTGATGGACGAGATCGGCGCCCAATGGGACGAGCTGGAGGGCGGCTACCGTCTGAACCGCACCCAGCGCCAGGCCCTGATGAAGGAGAACGAGCGCACCATTCACAGCGCCAAGGTGGAGTTCACCGCCCGCGACCGGCTGATGATGAAGGCCGGCCGCCCGGTTGAGCAGCTGCCGAGCGTCAAGGCGGCGCTGGCCGAGGCCGAGAAGTGGAAGGACGGCAAGCCGAACCGCCGCATCGTGGCCTTCGAGACGGTAAAGAAGAAGCCGGAGGGCGGCGTGAAGCTGTCCGACGTGGACGCCCTGGCCGAGGTGGCCATGCTGGACAACGCCACCTGGGACGCGGTGCGCGACCAGCTGGCCGACGCCATCAAGGGCCGCAGCTTCCGCAAGCACTTCTTCCAGGCCGACAACGTGCCGGGCTACACCTCCGACTTCGAGCACGCCATCGCCGACTACATGGCCGGCATGGCGGGCTACCTTTCGCGCCGGCACTACAACAGCACCTGGGACAACGCCATCGCCGCCATCAAGGCGCCGCGCCTGTTCGAGTACGCCAACAAGTACCGCGCCTATGCCAACGAGCCGCAGGAAGAACTGGCCATGCTGCGCCAGGTTGGCTTCTTCAGCTACATCGCTGGCGTGCCGGCCACGGCCTTCGTCAACCTGACCCAGCCGATCCTGATGACCATTCCGGCGCTGGGGCAGATCGCCTCGATGCCGATGGTGATGCGCGAGATGGCCCTCGCCTACAAGGACGCGCTGGCCATGATCCGCGTCAACAAGCGTGTTGGCCTGGACTTCTTCGACCCGAGCAAGGCGCCGGCCGACATCCGCGCCGAGCTGATGAAATCCTGGGGCGAGGGCATGTTCGTGCCGCTGCAGACCTACGAGGTGATGGCCACCGCGCGCCAGCGCAACGTCGGCCACCGCCAGGCCGCCAAGTTCTTCAACCGCACCATCCAGGTGACCGCCTCGCTGTTCTCCTTCGCCGAGCGCCTGAACCGCCTGGTGACCTTCATCGCCGCCGCGCGCCTGGCCAAGAAGCCCGGCGTGAAGGCCCGCGCCATGAAGGTCTACGGCAAGAACGCGCTGGCGCGGCAGACCATGCTGCGCAACTGGAGCGCAGAGAGCCTGGCCGACTTCATGATCGACGAGACGCAGTTCCGCATGGGCAAGGCCAACCGCCCGGTGGTCATGCGCGGCGTCGGCGCGGCGATCATGCAGTTCAAGGGCTTCGTGATGCAGTCGCTGGAAGCCTGGTTCCGCCTGGCCACCCAGAACGGCAAGGAGGGCGTCAAGGCCGTGGCCATGTCGCTCGGCTTCATGGTGCTCATGGGCGGACTCTGGGGCCTGCCGGGCGCCGATGACCTGCGCGACCTGATCGAGAAGGCCTACAAGCAAGTGACCAAGCAGGATCTCGACCTGAAGACCGAGCTGCGTCGCTCCATGTACGAGCTGACCGGCCAGCGCTGGATCGCCGAGGTCGCCTCGAAGGGCGCCACCTATCCCTTCGGCCTCGACCTGTCGCGCGTCGGCATGGGCGGCATCGCGCCGGACTCGCCGCTGCAGGTGTTCGGCATCCCGGCCGACCTGATCGTCGGTCGCGGCAGCCGCGCGTTCGGCAAGGCCAACGAGGACGACTATTACGGCGCCGTGGCCGAGTTCCTGCCGAACTTCCTGAAGAACCCGGTCACCGCTTACGGCTGGACCCAGAATGGCGTGCGCGACGGCGCCGGCCGCCTGATCCTCGACGAGTCCGAGGTGGGCAGCGGTGAGGTCGGCATGAAGTCGCTGGGCTTCCAGCCTTCGCGCATCACCGACATCCGCGAGTACACCTACGCCCAGCGCCGCATGGAAACGGCCAACGACGAACTGAAGCGCGACTATGCGTCCCGCCTCGCCAAGGCGATCGTCAAGATGGAGAAGTACCCGGAGAAGGCCGCCGAGGCGCAGAAGGAGTACGCGGAACTGATTGCCGAGCTGCAGGCGCACAACGCGCGCTATGCGGGCCGCCCGGAATACCAGATCTTCATCACCCGGGAGTCGCTCCAGCAGCGCATCAAGCGCGAAATGGGCGGGGCGAAGCAGACCTGGGGCCGCGAGCGCAAGCAGGCGCGCGGCGCTGCGGCGGACCTGCGGGAGGTGTTCGGCTTAACGGAGGACGTAGAATAGGACCGGCAGAGCAAACTGGATGCCGAAGAAGACAATGGCCGCGATCACAAGCGGCCACTGTTCCGCCTTGGTGAGCATGCCGCGGTGCAGGTATTCGACGTTGCGGGGCTTGCGCATGACAGTTCCTTGGGTGGGTTTTTGGTAGGATAACAGGGCCGCACGAATTGATGCCGCCGAGAAACTGGGGTCCGATCTGGTCATCGGCGGTTCAGGAAAGGGCGCGGCTCCCTGCCTGGACCTCACGCCGGTGTGGCAGTCACCGAATCGGACTTTTTCTGCCTACCTCCGCTTCTTGCTCTCCATCTGGCGTACCGCCTCGCGCACCATCCAGAGCCGCTGGATCTCCGCCTCGGCGGCCTTTTCCACGGCCTCGCGGATGAACGACGCCTTCGAGCGGATGGCCTTGTTCTGCAGCAGGTATTCCAGCTGCAGGTTCAGGGGCTCCGGCATGGGCAGGTTCAGGTGGATCTTGCGCGCCGGGTCGCTGCCGACCCATGGGCGGTCGGGGTCTCGTTCTGAATCGGTCATGGTTCCTCAATCGTGGTGCAGGACAGTGCTATCCAGCATGGACCAGTGCAGCGCCAACGCAAGGCGTGCCGCGTCTTCTCTGGTTCCGTATCCGCACCGCTGGCGCTATCATCGAACCGCAGATTTGCGCCCAGGAGGGGCGGTATGAATGAAGAAGTCCGGCAGGTGGCCGAGGCGGCGAAATCGCCGGATACCTACCACTGGCTGACGTACATGTGGGTCTGTGTCGTCTCGGGATGGGGCGGCCTTGTCCGCTTCCTGAACTCCATGCGAGACCGCAAGGAGACGGCGCGCGAGGCGAGCCTGACGCTGATCACCGGGCTGGTGACCAGCACCTTCGTCGGCGTGCTGACGTTCTGGATGTGCGAGATGGCGGGCTTCCCGCCGCTGGCGACTGCGGTTTGCATTGCGATCACCGGCCATGCCGGCGCCGAAGCCTTGCGCGCCATTCAGGACGGCGTGTTGAGCCGACTGGTCGCGGCATGGAAAGCGGCCACCACCAACCCAGGAGAGACGAAATGAGCAAGTTCAGGCTGTCGCAGCGCTCGCTGTCGCGCATGGAAGGCGTGCATCCCGACCTGGTGCGCGTGGTCAAGCGTGCCATCGAGCTGACCGAGATCGACTTCGGTATCACCGAAGGCTTGCGCACCAAGGAACGCCAGCGCGAACTGGTGGCCGCCGGCGCCAGCAAGACCATGAACAGCCGGCACCTGACCGGGCACGCCATCGACGTAGCAGCCTATGTCGGCGGCGAAGTGCGCTGGGACTGGCCGCTCTACATCACCATCGCCGAGGCCTTCCAGCAGGCGGCGCGCGAGCTGGACGTGCCGATCATCTGGGGCGGCTGCTGGTGCCGGCTGGATCTGGTCATGGACATCGACCAGTCCATCGCCGACTACACCGCACGCAAGCGCCGCGAGGGCGGGCGCCCGCTGCTCGATGGTCCGCATTACGAGCTCGATAAGCAGGCGTATGCCTGATAGCACCGCATCGCACGGGATCGCACCATGCTGAAGAACCTGATCGCCAAGGCGCTGGGGGGCGTGAACCTCTACCTGATCATCGCCAGCGCGGCCTTCGCCGCCGGCTGGCTGGTGCGCGGCTGGTTCGAGGACAGCCGCAACCTGGCCATCGAGCGCGCCGCCGCGGCCATCGAGCAGCAGGCCCTGGCCCGGGAATCCGCCATCGCCGCCAAGGTGGAGCAGCGCCTGGCCGAGCTGAAGGCCAACCAGACCGTCATCGACCGAGGGATCATTCGTGAAACGGAAAAGCCTGTGTATCTGCGCGTGTGCCTTGAGCCTGACGCTATCGGGCTGCTTAACGCCAGCGCGCAAGGAGCCGCTGCCAATCCAGCAGAACCTGCTGGTGAAGTGCCCGGAGCACCTGCAGCTGCTGACTGACGGCACCGGCCGCGACGTGGCGCTGACCATGAGCGCCTGGGCCGCCACCTATCACGAGTGCAGGACCCGGCATAACGGGCTGGTGGATGCGCTGAAGGAATGAGAAAGGCCCGGATCAGGTCATGCCTGCCGGGCCTTTTTCATACCAACTCAACATCGCCGACGAACACGACCATAGTCCCGTCTCGCGCATGAGCGTGGACATACATGCCATCCATGCGGTCGAACTCGAAGATCACCGGGTAGCCAGGAATGCGGAACAGGTCGCCCCGGCGCAGGTCGTAGGGCGAAATCACTCCCCCTCCTTCGCAGCCATGGCGGCGTCGATGGCGGCATCCAGGTCATCGCCGTCGATTTCCTCCGAGTGCGTGTAGGCCACCGCGCTCATGCCGTAGTCCATCGCGCCCAGCCCCCTCACGACCGCAACGTCGTCGGATTCGCCCTTCCGCAGCCACCGATACCGCTCCGCATCCTTCCGCAGCGCCTCGACCTCGGCTCGGAGCGCCATTTCACGATCAACCACACGCATCACGTCCTGGCACGACGCACTCATGTAGTCGGGATGCATGTCGCGCGCTTTGGCTGCCGACTCCGGCGTGTTGGCCAGCGCAACGACACCGCAGGCGGCCAGCTGCATGCGCAGGCGCTCGGCCTCGGCGCGGAGCTGGTCGCGCTCTGCAGTCGCTGCGGAAAGTTCCTCGCGCAACTGTTCCACCAGGCGTTTCGAGTGCCTTGCGATTTCGAATGCGTCAGGCTGATGCTTCGCCTCCGGCGGCTCGCAGCTGCTGTAGTATCCTACATTCGCGTCCTTAAGCACGGACGCCTTCTTGAAATCAGGAGTCACCTTCCTTCCCCCTTGCGCCTCACGGGCGCTTGTCATTCTGCTGATTGATGGCCGTGCATTCGTAGACCGTATCGCCGACGTAGAACTTGCCGAGCTTCCTGCACTCATCGGCAACCGTGTTGTGGGCGTGAATCCACCCAAAGAGCCAGCCAATCAAAATGCAGATGATCCACGCCATCACGTCAGCCCTTATGTCATCAAAAGAATTCCAGTCTCTCATCGCCATAGCGGAGCACCTCACGGCTGGCAGACTTCCAGCACCTTCAGTTCATGCTTTCGCGCGACGCTCAGCGCGGCCACGGTGAAGCCTTGCGGCCTGGCCGGGACGACAGCGTATGGCCCGCCGCTGGCACTGGCCATGAAGGCGGCGCGGCGCACCGCTTCAAGGGCGTCGTCGTAGCGCTTCACTCCAGCGCCTCGCAGGCATCCTCGATCAGTGCAAGCTGCTTGCGCACGGCCTCTTCCGCCATGGCCTGGTCCATCTTGGCGAATGCCTCGTCGCGCTTCTCCCAGCCGTCGTCTGTGTCCTTGAATCCAAGCCCGATGCGGCAAACGCCAAACCCTTTCGGCTCGAAGTAGATGTTCAGCGCTGGATTGCACTCATCGTTCGTGTCGCGCATGACGAGGATCTGGCCTATGCCATTCGCGTAGAAAATCTTGGCGAAGTCGGAAGAGGACGCTTGGCTGGTGACCGAAGCAATCGGGCTTGCGTGGGGGTTCTGATTGTTCATTTTGCTGCCTCATGCGTATTGAGACAGCGCCGGGATGTCCGGCAGGCCGCGTGCGCAACCTGGATGCCGTGGAGCAGAGCCCGTTCACTGGGGAGGGTGTGGCCGCCCGCGCAGTCACATTGCCAGTATACCTCGACCACCTATCGCCTTGGCAAGCACAGCAAGGATGGGCTTGTGGGTGGTCTGCATCGAATCACCGTGGTTCAGGAATCGAACCACGGTTAGCGCAGTCGGACCAGCTTGGGAAGATCAGGCCTGCCCGGTGCTGCCGAAGCCGCCCTCGGCGCGCGCGGTCCAGCCCAGATCCTCGACCTCGGTCAGGTGGCGCTGGTAGCACATGGTGACCACCATCTGCGCGATGCGGTCGCCCGCGGAGAAGGGCACGGGATTCTCGCCCAGGTTGACCAGCAGCACCTTCAGCTCGCCGCGGTAGTCGCTGTCCAGCAGGCCAGCCATGACGTGCAGGCCATGCTTCACGGCGTGCCCGGAACGCGGGCGGATCAGTCCCATGAAGCCATCCGGCAAGGCCCAGGCAAAGCCGGTGCCGATCAGCCGGCGCTCGCCCGGGTGGATGGTGAAGGCTTCCGTGGTGCGCAGGTCATAGCCTGCGGCGCCCATGGTTTCCTGTTTCGGCAGCGGTAAATCGTGGCACCCGATGCGTTTGATGTTCATTCAGTGGTGTTCCTTGTGGTGGGTTATTTGATGGGCTTGCGGATGGCCTGCCAGCCCTTGCAGGTGGCGCACTGGATCAGCCGGACGCTCTGGAAGAACACCCCGGTGCCCTGCAGCTTGTGATCGCAGCGGCATTCCTTCGGGGTATCCTCGCCGGAGAACAGGCGTGCGGCCTGGCGTTGTTCTTCGGTCAAGCGTCACCTGCCTTGGCCAGTTCGGCGCGCAGCCGCTCGATTTCCTCATAGGCCTGGGTCAGCTGGCGGTTCAGGTGGTGCATGCTGTCGATGATGATCTGGCGCTCGGCGTCATCGTGAAAGGTGCGCGAGATCCGGCCGACGATCTCGCTGTTCATGCTGCGCTCGTTGGTGGTGGCGGCCTCTGCGATCTTGTCGCGCATGCCATCGGGCAGGCGGACGACGAACTTGTCGGCGGTGCGGGATTTGTAGGTCATGGGCTTTTGCCTCGTTATTGGGGCGCCGGAGCGCCCGGTGGTTATCGTTCAATCTCGGAAATGCCGACGCCGCTGATGCCCAGGAAGCGTCGGCCGGTGGCCTTCTCGGTGACGACGTAGATGCTGCGCCGGGCGCCGTGCGCAACGGAGTCCGCGAAGACCCCGCCGAACTCGACCGTGTAGAGATCGGCATTGGCCAGCGGGTACGGCTCGGACGCCTTGCCGGCGTGGAAGGCTCCTATGGCGATCAGGGCGCCAAGGAAAAAGCCGATGGAGAATTTGGTCATGGTGTTGGCCTCGTGGGGCGCCGGAGCGCCCGGGTAGTCGGGTGGTTAGCGCTTGCCAGCTTCGAGTATCGGCAGGCCAGCATCGGTCGGCACATAGATGACCTGCGGCGCGCTGCCCTGGCTCAGGCCCTGAATCCACAGGTAGCGCAGGTAGCCTTCCGGCCCGCCAAGCCCGTCTGCAACGATGCGGTTCGCCTCGGCCACGCCCTTCGCGCGCAAGACCTCGGCTTGGTTCAGATACTCGGCGCTCTCCAGCTTCTGCTTTGCCTCAAGCGTGGAGATTTGCCGGTTGAATTCGGCCTGCCGAAGCTCTGCCTCGCCAGCAACGCCGGCGCGCCAGCGGTTCCACAGGGGAAGCCCGAAGAACAGGCCGCCGATGATGCTGACGATGACGATTGCGATCAGGATGAACACAGCGGCTTCGCCGCGCTGATTGGTTTTCATGGGTGTTTACCTCTTGCTTGTTGGGGCGCCGGAGCGCCCGGGTTTGGTGTTGGTTATGCGGTGACCAGCTCGCTTCCGCGATACTTCAGGCGCGGCTTTGCCTTGGGCGCCATCCAGCCGGGGAGCGCCGACTTCGGCGCGTTGTCGTAGCGCACCGGCATGATGAGCGCGACGAAACGCTCGCCGATCTCCAGGTTTCCGCATCGGGCAACGGCGGCGCATTCGGTGCCGTTGCCATACAGGCGGACAACAGGCGCGCTGTCGTCCGGGTCCATGATGCGCAGTGCTTCAGATACGGAAGCGACGTAGCTGGCATTGAGCGCCGGAATCGGCAGGTCTTCAGCGGCGGTTAGCGTGCTGACCACCTGGCGCCAGTCCGGGAACTTGCCGTCGATCAGGCGGATCTTCGAGGCGTGCAGGACGACGGGATCGAAGGAGCCATCCGGCGCGTGCTCGCTGGCGAGGCTGTGGGTGAGGATCGCGCCGCCGTTTCCGATCCAGAGCTTCCCGGGAACGGTCATGCGCTTTGCGCTGCCCTTGGACTTGCAGGCGGAGATCAGGCCCTTGGTGATCTCGCCGACGATGATCGGCTCTTTGCACATGCCGTCCGGGTCATGGATGGCGGCCAGGCGGTGGCCGTCCGAGGCGACGATGACGGCGCCCTTCTCAGGGTGCGGCTCGATGTAGACACCCTGCAGGTAATAGCGAACGCCATTTTTGGCAGCGAACAGCTCGATGCCTGCGAAGTAGCGCGGGTTAACGCAAGCGAGGAATTCCATACATTGATGCCTCGTAGTGCTGGGCCGGGCGCGCCGGCCGGGTTTTAGTAGGTGATGGTCACGGCCGGGATGCGGCGCTGGGCGATGGCGGTGATGACCAGCTTTGCGCAGTCTATCGGCACGCCTTCATTGACCAAGGCATTGAGCGCGGCGGTGTTCACCTTGCGGCGGTGCTCGCGATCAGCCTCACGTCGGCGGGCGGCCTCTTCGGCTTCGCGCTGTTCGGCGGCGATGCGCTGGCGCTCAGCTTCGGCGGCCTGGGCGGCGCGCTGCTCTGCCTGCTGGCGCTCCAGCTCAGCACGCTGGGCGGCCTCCTGGGCTTCGCGCACCTGGCGCTCGGCGGATTCCCGGGCTTCGCGGGCGGCGCGCTCGGCAGCCTCCCGGGCGATGCGCTCTTCGCGTTCCTGCTGCTCGCGGGCAGCTGCCTCGGCGCGCAGGCGGGCCAGCTCGGCCTGTTCGGCTTCGTACTTCCATCTGGCAAGTCGGGCTTCGCGAAGAGCGGCCAGGGCGGCCTCCTTCGCTTCAGCAGCCTCCGACTGAAACTCCTCCCAGCTCTCGTCAATGGTCAGGCCTTCCAGCCACTCGATGTTGGTCTGAAGCTCGGTGCTATCCAGATCCCGGCATTCGAGCCGCAGATTGATCTGCCGGATGGCCTGCTGGTGGCGCTCGATCCTGGCCTTCTCTGCATTCTCCCATTCGGTCAGCGGCCGGCGCACCTCGTCACGCAGCTGGTCCAGGAAGTCGCGGGCCTGCTTGCGGGCGGCGTCGATCTTCTTCGGGATCTCCTTGTACTCGTCGACCAGCTCCTTGCCGACGCCATCCAGGTAGGTCTTGGACTTGGACACCTTGTAGGCCAGCGACGCGATGGCATCGCGCCCCTTCTTGGTGGACAGGTCGGGGACGATGCCGGTCACGGCCGCCTTGATCTGGCCCAGGTAAGGCTCCAGCCCGCCTGGCTTGGTGAACACTTCCAGGGCGCTTTCCTTGGGGACGACAATCAGTTCCTGCTGTACTGCTCCGCTCATGTCTTGATGCCTCGTGGTGGTGTGGTGTTGTGCGGTGTGGTGCTACTCGGCCCCGGACTGTTCCAGGGCCACGATGTCGTTCATCCGGTAGAAGACCTCGCTGCCGATCTTCACCTTCGGCGGCGTGCTGCCGGCCTTCTCGCGTTTTTGCAGGGCGCGCACGCCGATTCCCCAGCGCTCGGCCAGCTCCTTCTGGGGGACCAGCCCGCCGCCCTCGAACTCGACGATCGCCGACAGCATGTAGCCGCGCAGGATCGGGTTGTAGGTCGGCGGCAGTCCCTTCTTGCGGCGGTTGCGCAGCACCAGGGGAGAGATGCCCCAGCGGGCGGCCAGCTCCCGGGGGGAGAGCGGCCGGTCGTCCTGCTGGTTCACGGTGGTTTTAGTCATGCTGCTGTTGTTCCTGTACGTGTTGAGGTTCGTCGAACTCCACCGGCTGCACCTGGGTCTGGGTGTGCATGCCGAGGATGCTGTTCAGCCGCGCCGGTTGGCTCGGGCTGGATGCCAGTCGCGGCGCCTGCTGCTGGGCGACCTGCGGGGTGGAGTCACCGAAGTCGAAACCCATAGCGTCGTTGTCGTGCTGGATCACACGCTCAAGCGCCTCGTCGGTGGGCAGCTGCTTGGTTGCGCGCTTGATGACCGCCTTGATCGAGAACTGGTCGTACCACTTGGTCCAGCCCGGGCCGTTGGATGCCTTGGATGCCTCGCGCACCTTCTCGATGTCGCGGCGGGTCATGACCTCGCGCTTGACCTCGCCATTGGACAGTTTGATGACCACGTAGGCCCCGATGATCGGGCCAGGGTCTTCCATGCCCATGTAGGGGCGATGGACGATGCGCGGATTGTCGCCGCGCTCGTACTCGAAGTGATCCTTCTCGTAGACGGCCGCGCCGTCGACCATGGAGATCATTCCGGTGCGGTACATGACCTGGATCAGGCCGCGCACCATGGGCATGTACTGGGCTCGCTTCTCCCAGCGGTCTGGCTGGCCGCGTTCGCTGACCTTGCAGTTGTAAGGCTGCACCAGGGCTTCTTTGCCATCCGGCAGCAGGCCATCCTTCGCGGCCTGCATGAAGGAGGCGTAGAGGCTGGCCGGCGTGCATTGCAGCAGCTCCGGGTTCAGGTTCACGGTGGTGATGGCCGTGCGGATGAAACGGTCGGCGTCGATGCCGCGCGGCAGCTGCTTGGCGATGGCGTCGCGCTGGGCGTTCAGGGTGTTGCTGAACTGGACGGCCGGGCTCTTCGGGCGATCCACGGCGGGTTCGATCTGCTTGTCGGTCATTCTCAATGCCTCGGTGCGGTGCCGCATGGTGCGGCACTATCGGTCAATGTGGGTGACGTAGATCACTTCGTAGGCGCGCCTGACTTCAGGTTCACTCGGAAGTCGCGGTAGCCGGCACGGCCGCCGACGTAGGAGCCGACATCGGCCTCGGTGATCAGCTTGCCCTGGCTGCCCTTGGTCTTCGCGGCGCTGATGGTGAAGCCGGAGCCAACCACCTTGGCGGCATTGCCGATCAGCAGCAGGGCCTCGGCCTTGGCGGCGTCCTTGCGAGCCTTGGCCGCCTTCTCGTCGGCAGCGGCGGCGGTGTAGGCGGCGACCAGTTCGGCCAGCCGGTTGTTGCCGGTCATGTCCAGGGTCTCGCCATTGTCATTGGCGAATAGCCTGGCGATGGTGTCACCGTCCTTGCTGTAGTCCGGGTCCGGGGCCTTGCCGATGTCGACGGAGTGCCAGAACGTGGCGATCTTGTCGCAGATCAGGCCGCCATAGTCTCGATTGCGCAGGCGATGGAAGGGGCGGGGCGTGTTGCCGCCGACCAGCGGGGCGATCAGGGTCCAATCGAGATCCGCCACTTCCTGCTGGTGCTGGACCTGCAGCTCGATGTGCGGCGGCGCCTCCATGTCCTCGCCGTCTGCGATCCAGCCGCGCTTGAAGGCCAGGCCGTCGACGTTCTTAACCTCCATGATGCCGGGGCCGTGCTCGCGGAACAGCTCGCGGTAGATGTTGTCCGGCGCGCCCTCGCGCAGGCCGATGATCTTGAAGTCGAAGGACGATCCCATGCGCAGCTCGGGAATGCGCACGTAGACCTTGAAGGGCTCGACGATCAGGCCGAAGTCTTCGGCGATGCCCATGGCGATGGCCGACTCCAGGCGATTGCCCCAGACCATGCGCTGGTTTACCTCGAACTCGACCGGGAGCTGGCCGGTCTTGCGATGCCACAGCTCGTACTCGGTCAGGTAGGGCGAGCAGCCGAACAGCGCGGCGGTCTCGGTGGATGTCACGTCACGCTCGCGGAGCGCAAGCCATTCGGCCTCGCTGGCGCACTCGATGATTTCGCGGTTCATTTGATGCCTCATTGCGTTGGTGTGGTGCAGCACCGTGCTGCATAGTGCGGATCATTGCCCATCCGGTTCGTTTTTGCAACCGTCCGTTTCGCGCTTTGTGAAAATATCTTCGCCGCCAGTCGGATCACATGCGCGCCAGCAGCACCGGCGTGGCCCATTCCAGGCGCACGGAGTCGGCCGAGACCGGGCCGGAAAGGTTATAGGTGCCCTCGCGATAGCCGCGGCGGACAGTGGCCAGCACGGTGTCGCCGCCCTTGATCCTGGCCAGGCAGAAGCGGCCCACGGCATCCGGTTCGATTTCCGTCGAGCGCATGCAGAAGACGACCCAGCCATCCATCCAGGCGTTGGGCGTGTCCGCCGTCCGGGCCTGCACCGCGATCAGATCCTCCGGCAGGCTCGCGTCGGGGGAGGTGACCCGCTCGATCACCCCGGCCGGGTACAGCTCGACCACGCCCCTGCCGTTCATGGCTCCGATCACCTCGACGCGGCGGCCATTGGCCCGGACCATGCCGACGCCGGCCGCTTCCGCGATGCGATGCAAGGGAGCCCCCAGGATCTCCGAGAGCTGGACCGCCTCGTCCAGCTGCATCCTGCGCTGGCCCGAGAACATCAGCGACAGCTGGGAATGGGTCTTGCCCATCCGCGCTGCCAGCGCCCGCATGGACAGCTTCTTGCCGGCCATGAGGGTATCAAAGAAACGCCTATCCACTGGCATGATTCACCTCGTTTGGTTCTGGTATCGCAACGCCTGGGTCGGAAAACAATCCAGATGCTTGACGCCGTTGGTTCGTTTCTGGAACCATAGTCGCCACAAATCAAACCGCAAGGAGACCCGATGAAAATCACTTCGCCAGCCCAGATCGACGGGGCGGTGGCCAAGGCATTGAGAGTGCAGGCCGGGCATAGCCAGAGAGAATTCTGGGGAAACCTGGGTGTCAGTCACACCCGGGGCTGCAACTGGGAGAAGGGGCTGAACCGGATCGACGAGCCGATCAAGCGCCTGATCTACCTGCACCACGTCTGCGGCCTGCCCCTGGACCTGCCGCACGACACAATGCTGGCCCTGGCAGAAACTGCCCGCCGCGCCGGCATGGGCATCGCCACCCTCGATCAGGCGATCACCCTGGCCGAAACCGCAATCGACAACCTGAAGCGCTGCAAGGCGCTCGTACTGGAGGCCTGACATGGCTCAACTGTTTGACGTGGCCCGCATCGGCCGCGATGCCGTTCTTCGCTTCACACCGAACGACGGCACGGCCGTGGTGAACCTGGCGCTGGCCTGCGACTACGGCCGCAAGGACCAGCAGACCGGCAAGCGCCCGACCCAGTGGATAGACGCAACGCTCTGGGGCAAGCAGGCGGAGGCGCTGGCGCCCTATCTGCTGAAGGGCCAGCAGGTGGCGGTCACCATCGACGACGTGCATATCGAAACCTACCAGGGCCAGAACGGGCCGGGCCACAAGCTGGTCGGCCGCATCAGTCACATCAAGCTGGTCGGCAGCGCGCCGCAGCAGCAGGCCCAGCAGCAGGCGCAGCGTCAGCCGGCACCCCAGCAGCAGCGCCAGGCCGCTCCCCAGCAGCAGATCCCGGACTATGACACGTTCGACGACGATATTCCGTTCTAAATCAATAACTTACGCAATCCAATACGCGGGCGCTCCGGCGCCCGATCCCAACGCAGTAGAAGTATTGAGGCATCAATTTCATGAAAATCATCCGCAACGCCATCGTTTACAAAGCCCAACTGCCGCGCATCGAGCTGCTGGCCCAGCACCTGCAGGAGCTGCCGTTCGAACCCCTGGGCGAAACCTTCATCTGCCGCGCCGGCTTCATCCCGAACCAGGTCACCGGCGAGCTGGTCACCCCGATCGAGGGCGGCCTGTCCTTCACCCTGCGCTATGACGAGAAGATCCTGCCGAAAGGGCCGGTGAAAGCCGCTGTGCAATCCGCGCTGGACGCGGAAGTTGAAGAGCTGGGCCGCGAGCTGAGCAAGGACGAGGCGGAAGCCATCACCGATCGCGTGATGACCGACCTGATCGCCAATGCCCTGCCGAAGACCACCATCGTGCACGCCTTCTACGCGGAGGCCGACCAGTTCCTGGTGATCAATACCACCAACAAGAAGCTGGCCGGCATCCTGGTCGGCGAGCTGGTGAAGGTCTGCGGCAGCGTCACCACCACGACCATCCACATCAGCGACATCAAGGGCGGCCTGACTGCACGCCTGCGCAAGTACCTGATCGTCGATAGCAGGGCCTTCGAGGGCTTCACGCTGGGCGACTCCTGCCTGCTCAAGCACAAGAGAAACAAGGCCAGCTTCGACCTGGACAACCTGGACGATGCGCGCAAAGGCTTGATCGAGGCGCTGGACGCGGAGATGCAGGTCGAGCGCCTGGAGCTGGCGCATGGCGAGATGTCCTTCAAGCTGACCAAGGACTTCCACCTGCGCGGCCTGGAGTTCTTCGGCGAGCTGACCGAGGACGAGCTGGCCGAGCGCGAAGACCTCGACGCCGCCATGCTCTGGCGCACCGAGGCCAGCGTGCAACTGCTGCAGCTTGCTGCCGCCATCCGCGCCCTGTGCGATCTGCTGGGCTACAAGGAGCCGGAGACCAAGCCGGCGGCGGTCGAGCAGGCGGACGTGCTCAGCACCGCAGCGGGCCGCACCGCACAGCACGATGCCGATCTACAGGAAGCGGCGGAGGTCTGACCCATGCGCGTGACATGGCAGTACGGCATGAAGCGCGCGCACACCATCGGCACGGCGCCCAAAAAGCCCGTGCCCTGGTACGGCGAGCTGTGGGGCGTAAACACCCGGGGCGAGCGCATCGTGCAGTCCTGGCGCAGCCCGAAGCCGATCACCCTGGCCGAAACCATCGACGTGATGCACGCGCTGGTGGACGAGATGGTGGCGGAGATCGGCCGCGAGGGCGCGGGTGCCGGCTGGTGGGTGGCCTGCCGATGACCAAGCTCTACCTGCGCAAGATGCCGGGCGGCATGCTGGTGCCGGACAACGACGAGACGGCCGAGTGGCTGCAGAAACTCCCGGTCGGCCAGGTGCTGGCCGGCGAGTTCCGGCGGCCCAGGAACTACCGATTCCTGCAGAAGACCATGTGCCTGTTCCGCTACTGCTTCGACCACTTCGTCGATCAGCACGAATGGAACGAGCAGTATCGAGGCATGAAGGTCGAGCCGTCGTTCGAGCTGTTCCGCAAGCAGCTGACCATCCTGGCGGGGCACTACGACGCCACCTACGACATCCGCGGCAACGTGCGGCTGGAGGCCAAGAGCCTGAGCTTTGCCAACTGCAGCGAGGAAGATGCCGAGCGGATCTACTCGGACGTGATCGACGCTGCGCTGAAGCAGGTTTTCAAGTTCTCGATCAGTGAAGCCCAGCTTCGCAAGATCGTCGACGACATACTGGCTTTTGCATGAGGTAAGCCATGACCAAGGAAGAAAAAGACCACCTGTCCAAGGTGGCAGACCTGGGCTGCATCGCCTGCTACCTGCAGGACACTCCCGGCACACCTGCGGAGATTCATCATCCCAGGGCCGGCAAGGGTACGGCGCAGCGGGCCAGTCACTTCGACGCCATACCGCTGTGCCCGGCGCATCATCGCGGCACCCAGCACCCGGCCGTGCCGAGCATCCACTTGGCGCGCCGCGCCTTCATCGAGCAGTTCGGCACCGAGGCGGATCTGCTGCGGTGGTACGCGAGCGCCTGGGGGTGACGGCATGAACCTGCAACCCCAATGGCGCGACCTGCTGGCGCGCATCGCGGCCACCGATGCCGTGCGCAACTTCGGCCACACCTGCCGACTGGTGCGCCTGGAGGGCAACACCCTGCACCTGGAGACGAACAAGCCCTACACCAACAGCGCCGCCATCAAGCTGGTCCGCGCGATCGCCGAGAGCTCTGGCGCGCCCGTGGCCCTGAACATCCGTCGGCTGCCGAGCCCGAACGGCATCCGCTACTTCAGCCAACCCGAAGAGAGAAAGACCGCATGAACGCACCCGAGATCCTGACCAAGGCTGCCGGCCACCTGGCCGACCGCGCCGTCACCTACGACAAGCCCGAGGGCGAGCGCTCGATGGCGCTGACCGTCGCGGTGTTCAACCAGTTCCACGGCACCAGCCTGACCGAGGCCCAGGGCTGGCACTTCATGCAGATCCTGAAGGACGTGCGTCTGTTCTCCCGCCCGGGATACCACGCCGACAGCGGCGAGGATGGCGTGGCATATGCTGCGCTGAAGGCCGAGGCGAAGGCGAAGGAATGCCTGGCGATGGCCATAGCTGAGAGGGCCACCACGATAGCCAAGGTGAGCGATGCGGTGACCGCGTGCCTGGACGTGGCAGAAGGCTGGAACATGAAAACTGCCGAACAGATTGATCCGGCCGTCGTTCAGCACGTCGAGCTGTTCAACGCCATGACCATGAAGGGAAAGCGCGAGCCGGTAGGCCCGGACGTTGAGTTCGACCAGTCCGGCCGCATGGACCCCATCGGCCAGAACGGAAACACCGGCGAGCACTACGACCTGCCCAGCACCGACGCGCTGGTCGATCCCACCGGCAAGCCCACCTGGGACATGGCGCCGATCTGGGCCAACTACCTGACCCAGGACGCCAGCGGCGTGTGGAAGTGGTGGAACAAGATGCCCGTGCCGGGCAACAAGGCCTGGTCCGGCATCGGCATGAGCGCCGAAGTCAATTCCGGCGAGGTGCGCGGCAACTGGTTCGAGACGCTGGAGCATGCGCCCGGCCAGACCAAGACGGAGAAGCGGGCATGATCGTTCTCGGCATCGACCCGGGCATCGGCGGCGCGCTGGCCGCCCTGCGCGACGACGGGGGATACATCACTCACCTGCCCATGCCCACCATCAAGGTAGGCTCCAAGAGCCGGGTGAACGGCGCGGCGGTGGCCGCCTTCTGTCGAGCGTTGCTGGAGAACCACGGCCAGGTCCACGCCTTCCTGGAGCAGGTCGGCTCGATGCCGGGCCAGGGGGTGTCGTCCATGTTCACCTTCGGCCATGCCGCAGGCCTGGTGGAGGGCGTGATTGCCGGGGCCGGCATTCCCCTGACCCTGGTGACGCCGCAAGCCTGGAAGAAGGCCGCGGGCCTGATCGGCCAAGACAAGGACGCCGCCCGGTCCCGCGCCGTGCAGCTCTACCCAGGCCTGCGCGTGCTGGACCAGAAGGCCAAGGGTCAAGCCCTCGCGGATGCACTCTTGATCGCCCGGCATGGGCTTTCGCTTGTCTAAACTGGTTCGACAGTCTAACCAATTGTGTTAGCATCGAACCGTCTGGCTTGTTCAGCAGGCAAAAGGAAGCCCCGGCGGACCTGAGAACCCGACCGGGGCGAGTGCCCATTGAGAAGTTGGAGCAAGCAGTATGCTACCGAACGCAGTCCAATCCTTCCAGTTTGACCATCTTCCTGTCCGCGTTGTCCTGATCGAGGGCGAACCCTGGTTCGTCGCCAAGGACGTTGCCTCCCTGCTCGGCTATGCCGATACCAAGAAAGCCGTCTCGGCCCACTGCAAAGCAAGCATCCGCATTGGGGAAGGGGGGCGAATCACCCCCCTTGTCGATCTCCACCCGCAGACCGTTCTGATCCCGGAGCGCGATGTCTACCGCTTGGTGATGCGCTCCAACCTCGCTTCGGCCGAGCGATTCGAGGAATGGGTGGTCGGCGAAGTGCTGCCGTCGATCCGCAAGACCGGCGGCTATTCCAAGCCAATGAGTCAGGTCGAGCTGCTGGTTGCCCAGGCCCAGGCACTGCTGGAGATCGAGCGCCGCACGCTGGCCACCCAGGAGGCCGTTGCTCAGATCGAGCAGAAGGTCGAGCGGCTGGAGCAATCCAGCGTCTGGGACCACTGTCCGCAGAACTGCGAGCCGATCACCCGCATCCGCAAGCGCATGAGCGAGCGGTACGGCCTGCCCCCTCACATTGTCGATACCGTCATGCGCGGGCTGCCGCTGAGTCCGAAGATCGCCGGCATGGTCCGCAACAATCACGAGGATGCGGACGGCCAGCACTATGCCGTGTGGGCGGTGGCGGACGTGACCCGCGTCTTCAAGCGCTTCGTGGCGGAGTGCGAGCGCGTCAGTACCTGGTTCGCCACGCATCCTGACATCGAAGGCCGCTTCAAGCTGGCCCCGGAGGTGGCGGCATGAGCCTGGAGCAGATCGGCCAGCTGGCCATCGACCTGCATGTCGCCGCCAGCGCCCGCAAACTCGCCAAGCACGAACTGCGCGAGCGGTACGCGGAGTTCTGTCTGAAGTCCGGGCTCGGCGCGGATGCGCTCATATCCAACACCCACCCGCTGTATCCGGTTATGCAGGAATTCGCCGCCGAACAGGTGGAAGCCTACAAGCGCGCCAAGCTGGACGAGTACAACCTCAAGCGAAAGCTGGAGCGAGCGATCCGGTCGCCGAAGCGCAAGGCGACATTGCCTGCAATGCATGGAGTTCCCTCCGGTGTGTCGCGCAAGGTGGCGCATGGCGATGCCGTGCAAGGCGGTGCCGTGTGATGTTCGGCAGCGTGTGCAGCAGGCCCTGGAGGCGCAGCGATGAATGCTGCCCGACCAGCGGCACGGCAAGCCGCCGCCCCGTCTGCTACCGCTTCGGTAGACTTGAAAAAGCCGTCGCGCCAAACGACGAAAAAAAAGAACCCCGTGCTTTGGTGCCTGGCAGGGCGCACGGGGTTTTCGACATTGAGGCCCTAAGTATGGCACAGGATTCCCTGCGTCAAAAAAATATTTGCGCCCCGCAAGGGGGTGCCGAATGAGCATGGAGCTGATGGTCAAGGCCATGAAGATCCGCGTCGGCAACCCTCTGCGCAAGCTGGTGCTGATCAAGCTGGCCGACAACGCCAACGACAACGGCGAATGCTGGCCCTCCTACCAACACATCGCCGACCAGTGCGAGATCGCCCGCTCTACCGTGAAGGTGCATATTCGCGAGCTGGAGAAGGCCGGCCTGCTGCGCCGTGAGTTTCGCCGCAACGGGGAGGTCAACCAGTCCAACGTGTTCCACCTGACCCTGGATGGTGGGGCGGCAGATAACCGGGGTGGGGCGGCAGATAACCCACCCAGGGCGGCAGATAACCCAGGGGGTGGGGCGGCAGATAACCCCAGAACCAGTCACTCTTTTGAACCAGTCAATGAACCAAAGCATATAGGCGATCCAGAGCAGCAGGTGGTTGCCGACCTGCAAAACGCCATCAGTGCTGCTACACCTTCCCAAGCGCAACTCGTGCCAACCGAGACTGCCGCCGATCAGCCAGCGGTGCCGAAACATGACCAGCCGGTCGACCCAGCCTTCGAGGCCGCCTGGAAGGCCTACCCCAAGCGCGAAGGTGCCAACCCGAAGAACAAGGCCCTGTCTGCCTGGAAGGCCAGGCTGCGCGAAGGTGAGACGGCCGAGGCCATGATGCAGGGCGTGCTGCGTTACGCCGCCTACTGCCAGGTGAAGGGCAGCACGGGCACCGAGTACGTGATGCAGGCCCAGCGCTTCTTCGGTAAGGGGCGCGAGTACCAGAACGAGTGGAAGGTGACCGGCAGGGCTGGCAAGCCATCCATCACCCAGAACTTCAAGGACAAAGACTACCGAGGCACGCCCGATGACCAGTTTGCAGACTTCCTCCAGTGAGGGGCTGAAGCCCATCAACATCGGCACGGAGACGCTGACTGGCGCATGCGCGTCGCATGGACCGTGGGAGCGCTCGGTGCCCAGCGTGCTGGCCAAGCAGATGAAAGGCCGCTGCCCGCACTGCGACGAGATCGAGCGCCGCGAGAAGGAGCGCCGCGAGGCGGAGCTGGCCCAGCGCAACATGCTGAGCAAGCGCCAGCGCATGATCCGCAAGCTGTTCGACCAGGCCGAGATCCCGAGGCGCTTTCAGGGTCGGACCTTCGAGAACTACTCGTCTGCCTGCGAAGAGCAGGAGAAGGCCCTGGCCAAGGCGCGCAACTACGCCACCAACTTCCCGCGGGTCATGGAGCTGGGTGCCAGCTTCGTCTTCTGCGGCAAGCCTGGCACCGGCAAGACGCACCTGGCCTGCGCCATCGCCAACCACGTCATGGCGAACTTCGGTGCGTCGGCGCTGTTCATCACGGTGTTCGATGCCATCGGCCGCATCAAGGCCAGCTACGGACCGGACAGCGGCACCAGCGAGCGCGACGTGATGAAGGCGCTCTGCTCGCCTGACCTGCTGATCCTCGACGAGGTGGGGGTTCAGTACGGCACAGAGTTCGAGAAGGTCATCATCACCGACATCATCAACCGCCGGTACAGCGACATGCGGCCGACCATCATCCTGAGCAACCTGGATGCCGGCGAGCTGGAAGGCTACCTGGGCAGCCGGGTGATCGACCGGATGTTCGAGGGTGGCGGTGGTGTGCTGGCGTTCACCTGGGACAGCTACCGGCCGAAGGTGGCGCGCGACAAGTCGCTGCCGGCGGGTGAATACCGAGCCCCTGAATGGATGCTGGGGGAGTGAAACGGTAGGCTCTGGTGGTAATCTCGGCG
Source organism: Pseudomonas sp. (assembly GCA_035306625.1). GTDB lineage: Bacteria > Pseudomonadota > Gammaproteobacteria > Pseudomonadales > Pseudomonadaceae > Serpens. The sequence continues at coordinate 35,107 of DATGNS010000015.1, forward strand.
CATAGGGACATGCGCCCTACCGATCACAACAAGCCTGGGCCGCCACAATGGGCGCCAGGAAGCGAGGAAACGATGAGCCGACCCTACGTATATCCCTGGTGGAGATCTCGTCACCAGCGCGAAAACAGGGGCCCTCGATCACGGAACTGCGCAGGAGGTTTGCGGTTCAAAGCGGAATCGAGAGAGGGGCAGGTGATGAAAGAGATATTTGTGAGCTATGCGGCGCTGGGCGGGTACTCCGGCTTGACGCAGCTCTGTGGTCTGAACTTCTTTCAGCTGGCGCCGGACCACCGCGCCCTGTGGTTGATCGGCGCGGTGGTGGTGCTGGGGGTTATCTGTCGCGTGCGGCGGCAACGAGGATGCTGCTGAGCAGGCTGCCACGCGAGCCCTTCCAGTCCTTCTGCAGGGCCTGGAGGGCCTGGGCGGCTTCCGGGTCGATCCAGTCACTCAGCCTGACCCATCCCTGGGCCAAGCGCTGATCGGCGAGTTTCTTGCCGCGCTTGGTGCTGGTCATGCGTCGCCCCATTTGCCGCGCGTTACCTTGCGCTTGGGCCAGGGGCACTCCTGGCCGGTGCGCTCGAAGTATTTGCGCAGCTCGTTGCTGTTGCAGTAGCCCACCTCTGCCGCTGCGTGGGCGATCTTCGCGCCAGCGGCATGCAGGCGGGCGCAGGCCTGCTCGATGGTCTCGCCGGTGCGGTCCAGGTAGCGCTTGGCCTTCCAGCTTGAACCGGTCATTACTTATCCTCCTTCGTCAGTTCGTCGCGCCGATGCGGGAACCAGTACGCGCCCGGGTGATCCGGACCGGCCAGATGGATGAACCGCCCATAGAAAGAATCGTCATGGGCGAAGCCGATAACGAGCTTGCCCGGGAACGAAACGCCGTACTCATTCGTGTACGTCACTCGGTCGCCCACTTTCAGGTCACACGGCACGGGCGGCTCTTTGCGTAACTTGGCGTCCGCGTAGGCTTGGACTTCTCTCATCACTCGCCCTCCCGCACCTTGAGCATGGCATCGGCGACCTGATAGGAATAACGGGCAATGGCATCGGCCGGAGTTCCGCTATCCATATCCTCTTTCGTGTAGGCGTAGTTGCTGCCGAGCGAGATGATTCCCTGCATCGCCTTGGCCGCAAAGTAATCGCGCAGGGTCATGCCCTGCGTCTCTCGAACCAGTTGGCCGTCCATTGCGGCCCCAGGATGAATCGGAAACGCCGGTCCGCCGTCATTGATCATGTTCATGCCTTGTTCTCCTCGATTTCATCTGAGAATGCCAGGCTTACGCTCGTCCACTCTGCGCGACACTTGCGAATGTAGTCGGCAATTTCTTCTGGCAGATCAAATACCTTCGCCTTTGTTTCCACGCATCCGCCTATGTTGGCGGCTGCACCAAAATCAGAAACAATCACAACCAGCTTCATGCTTTGTTCTCCTGTTCCTGTGCGAGCGCGGCGTCCACTGCAAATTTCACGGTCTCGTATCCGACCCAATCCTGGTCCGACCAGGCCAACGCCACCTGCGCCGCATCCAGCAGCCTGTCCCTCTCAGCCAGCAGGGCGCTACGCTCGGCCTCGGCCTTCTCGGCGCGCTCTTCGGCGGCCAGCAGTGCCTCGGTCAGTTGTGTATTGCCCCACGCATCCTGGCGTTTGACCGCCTGCACAGCGTCGTACATCTCGCGCAGGCCCCTAGACCCGGCCTGTAGCCCTCTCTGGTAGGCGTCTTGGTGCATCTTGCGCAGCCGTTCAATCTCCCGCACCGCGCACTCGTAGTGCGCCGGTCCCCACGACCAGCAGTCGTCGGCATGGGTGCTGGCGCGGGTTTCGTAGCGGTCAGTCATTGCGCACCTCCTTTGCCGGCCAGGGCGGCGCGGATCTTTGCCGCCTCTTCCCGGCAGATATCTCGGTCTGTTGCGCATCCGCCCTGTATTTCCTCGAAGGCCTTGATCGCGCTTTCCAGCGCCTCCACCAGCTCCGCCACGTCCGGCGCGGGCTGTTGCTCTGCGGGCTGCGGGGCAGTGTAGAGCGGTCCGATGTCGTCAATGATCTCTGCAACCCGATCCAGCGCCTCATCCCAGCCATACCGCATTGCTTCGTAACGGTCAGTGATTCCTCGATCTTCAAGGCCGCAACCCATGCCTTGCTCGTGGAATTCGAGGTAGTCGAACTCGACCGGCTCCCCCTGCACAGCAGGTGCAGTCAAAGCACATGAAAGCTCGCTGGCACATTGCTCCAGCCGCTTCATATCGGCGGCCTTTATGTCAGATCGGCAGGACATCCATGCGAGGATACTTGCAGCCCTTTCCAGCTGCTCGCGATCCACCAATACC
>DATGNS010000016.1:0-26238 GCA_035306625.1 Pseudomonas sp.
GCGGTGGCCTTCTCGCTCTCGCGCAGGGTGACCTGGGCACGGGCTGTCTGGATGGCGTTCTCCGCCTGACGCAGCTGGGCCTCGGCCTGGGCCAGCTGGGCCTCGAGCACGCGGGTGTCCATGCGCGCCAGCAGCTGGCCGGCCTCGACGAACTGCCCCTCTTCCACCTCGATGCTGGCCACCCGACCGCCCAGCTTGCTGGCCACGTCCACCTCGGTGGCCTCGATGCGTCCGTTGCCCCAGGCGAAGCCCTCGCCCAGGCCCTTCGGGCGCATCTCGTACCAGATCAGCAGGGCGATGCCGGCGACGATGGCGGTAAGGATGCTCGCCCGTATCAGGCGGTGCTTGGCAAGGGTCATGTGTGCTCCTCGTCCTCGCTGGTATGAGGTTATTGTGCGGGCGGCGCGGGCGGGTCGTGTTGATGATCATCAACCCCGGGCCATTCGCAGCTGCGGTTGCGGCCGCCATGCTTGGCCTGATACAGCGCCTGGTCGCACTGGGCGACCAGTTGCTGCGGGCTGGCCTGTTGCTCCGGGTTGGAGGTGATGATGCCGATGCTCAGGGTCAGGCGGCCCAGCGGACTGCCGGGGTGGGGCAGGTCCAGGGCGGCAAGGCGCTGATGGATGCGCTCGGCCAGGTGGCGGGCGCCCTGCAGGCCGGTATTGGCCAGGATGATGGCGAACTCCTCGCCGCCGTAGCGGCAGGCCACGTCGCCCTCGCGCTGCAGGCAGTCGTTGAGCAGCTGGCCCACCCGGCGCAGGGCGTCATCGCCGGCCAGGTGGCCGAGGGTGTCGTTGTAGGCCTTGAAGTGGTCGATATCCACCAGCAGCAGGGACAGCGGTGTGCCCAGGCGCCGCAGCCGACGCCATTCGGCCTGCAGCTGCTGGTCGAAGTAGCGCCGGTTGTGCAGGCCGGTCAGGCCATCCTGCTGGGACAGGCGCTGCAGGCGGGCCTCCAGACGCAGGCGCTCGCTGTTGTCCCGGGACACGCCGATCAGGTAGTGGCGGCCGTCCCGCTCCATCAGCTGGGTGCTGATCTCGGCCGGACGCAGGGTGCCATCACGGCAGCGCATTTCGCGCTGCTGCAGGCGCTGCGAGCCCGTGCGGTGCAGCTGGCGCACCTCCTCCAGCCACTGGTGAAAGCCCGGCATGAGCAGCTCCGGGTCCTGCTGGAACAGGGCGTTGAAGGTGGCGCGGTCGTAGCCCAGGGTCAGATGCACGGCGCGGTTCATGTAGACGAAGGCCTGCTCGTCCAGATCGAGGATGAACAGCCCATCGCGGCTGAAATCGGTGAGCTCGAGGATGAAGCGCTGCTGGGCGCGGCTTTCCCGCAGCCGCGAGGCGGTGCGCCGGCGCCGCTCGGCTTCCGCGCGCAGACGGCGGTTGGTGATCAGCAGGGCGGTGGCGCGGCGGTGGTTCTCCAGGGCCAGGTACAGCGCGGCCACCAGCAGGAAGCTGATGGACAGGCTGGCGCCCAGCACCACCCTGGGCCAGGGGGTGTTGAGGCGCTGCAGGATGCGTTCGGTGGGGGTCAACAGCAGGCTGAGGGCCGGGTCGCCCGGCAGTTCCAGGGCCACGCGCTGGACCAGCTCGCCGGCGGGGTTGCCCCGGCCCTGGTCATGCAGGACCCGATCGCCCTCCAGCAGGGCGACGCTGAAGCGCCACTCCCCTGCCCGGCTCAGCCAGCGCTCGAGCAGGTCGCCCGGACGAAAGATGCCGCGCAGGTAGCCGTCGAAGCCCGGACCCGGGGTGTGGCGGTTGTAGAGCGGCACATGCAGGGCGATGGCCGGCGTGCCGTCGGCCAGGGGAAAGCTGCCGCTGTAGTGGGGCGCGCCCTGGTCGCGGGCGTCCCGGGCGCTGTCGGGCAGGTTGGCAGCCGGTGGCGCCGCGTCCAGGGGCGGCACGCGCCAGCGCAGGCGCTGGGCGGCATCCAGCCATTCGATGGCGTAGAAGCCGTTGGGCGCGGCGAGGAGCAGGCGCGCCTCGCGCTGCCAGTCCTGTTCGCGCAGGCGGCCTTCGTTGTTCCAGCGATCGGCCAGGCGCTGCAGGTTGGCGGCCTGATCGGCCAGGCGTGCCTCCAGCTGGCGGGCCAGGCCGTCGGCGTGCAGCGCCAGGTGTTCCCGAGCGCGGGTCTGGCGATCGTTTTCCAGGCGCTGCCAGAGCAGCAGGCTGCCTGCACAGAGCGTGCAGAGCATCAGGCCGAGAAGCAGCCAGACGGCCAGGGAACGGGTGGTCATGGGGGCAATCCTTTGCAGTGCAAAGGGGTGTAGCACAGCCCCGGCCAACCCTCAACGCAGCCGGAGGATGGCTTCCCACTGGGCGGGCGTCACCGGCATGACCGAGAGACGACTGCCCTTCCTGACCAGCGGCAGCTCGCTCAACGCCGGCTCGGCCTTGAGGCGCGCCAGTTCGATGACATCGTCGAAGGTTTCCACGAAGCCCACATCCACCGCGCTCCAGGGATTTCGTTCGGGTGTGGCCTTGACGTCAAAATAATGACTATCTGCCTGCAGGGCCGTGGGGTCCGGATAGGCCTCGCCGAGGATGCGGCCGATGCCCGCCACCCCCGGTCGGGGGCAGCTGGAGTGGTAAAAGAGGAACAGATCACCCGGTTGCATGGCGCGAAGAAAGTTTCGCGCCTGAAAATTGCGAACTCCGTCCCAGCGCGCCTCGCCGAGATGTGCCAGGGCGTGGATGGACAGTTCGTCGGGTTCCGATTTCATCAGCCAGTACGGCATGAACTTTGCCTCGTGCTTTTGGTCCGAGTCGCGGGCATTGGAGCCGGCAGGCATGAGTCTCGCGTAGCGAGCCACTCCGAACTAGAAGAACAACTGCCGGATTTTCTTGAAGTTGTCTGTAGGGGAAGACAGGGCAATGAAGCGGCGAAAACCCGATCTGATGTGGATTCTGATCGTTCTGTTCAGCCTGGGCATGGTCACGACCGGCTACACCCAGGGTCTCTGGGAGCGCCAGGCCGAGGCAACTCCCGTTTCGATGCAGCGCTAGCTGCCGGTGCCGCGCTGCGCGCGGCATACCATCCCCTGTCGGTCACCGTGGCCTGCAGGGGAACATCCCAACTGGCCAACGCCAGGCTATCCACACGCTGACACTCGTGGGCCAGCCCCAGGAGTGTCGGTTTGTGCCAATTTTTGCGCATGCTCAGGTACGCCAGGCTGCGGTCGTAGAAGCCGCCGCCCATGCCGAGTCGTCCGCCCCGGTCGTCGAAGCCGACCAGGGGCAGGCAGACCAGGCCCAGGGCCCAGGGCTTGCGCTGGCGGCCGCGGCAGAAACGCGGTTCCGGAATGCCGAAGCGGTTGCGGCGCAGGCGCTCGCCCGGCAACAGGCGCTGGAACACCATGCGGGTGCGCGGCCAGGGGTTGAGCACCGGCAGATAGGTGGCCTTGCCCCGACGCTGGGCCTCGCGCAGCAGCAGGGCCGGATCGATCTCGCCGTCGTTGGCCAGGTACAGCGCCAGGTGGCGGGTGCGGCGGAACAGGGGGTGATGGCTCAGTTGTCGATACAGCGCGCGAGCGGCGCGGCGCTGCTCAAGAGGAGTCAGCTGCCGGCGGCGCTGGCGCAGCAGGCGGCGCAGCGCGCTGCGCGAGAGGTCATCAGCCGAGATCATGGCGGGAAACGGCCCCCGAAATGAAAAGCCGCCGGCGCGGATGTCCGGCCGGCGGCAGCAGAATTCGACTCCCCGGGGTGCCGCTGTCGGCGTGACCCTTGAACCCGAGAGTTCAAGGTGGCGACCGCAGGGCAACCTTAAGGCTCTCCGTCGCGCGGATATGCACACGGGTTGCACGTACGGCCTCCGAAGTTTTGCTTATCGGGAGAGGGACGTGCCAACTGGCGTACACACCAGGGAGTTGCGGGGAAGTATACGCACAATTTCGCTTCGGGAAACCCGGCGGCTCGACGAGAGGCCCTTCAGTCGTTGCCCAGGGCCGTGTCCACCCGGTCGAGCAGCTCGCGCACCTGGTCGCGGGTCAGCATCTCCCGCTGCTCCTGCTGCTGCTGCAGGCGCTGCAGTTCGTGGGCGATGTTCAGCGCGGCCATCACCGCGACGCGCTCGGCGCCGATGACCCGGCCGCTCAGGCGGATCTCGCGCATCTTGCCGTCCAGCAGCCGCGCGGCACTCTCCAGGCTGGCGCGGGCTTCGCTCGGGCAGGCGATGCAGTATTCCTTGTCGAGAATGGTGACGGTGACTGTGGTGGTAGGGGTCATGAGTCCTGCTCCAGTGCCTTGAGGCGGGAAATCATCGCTTCGACCTTCTGGCGCGCCTGTTCGTTCTTCTCGATCAGTTGCGCGCGCTCCTCGCGCCAGGCCCGTTCGTTGGCCAGCAGCAGCCTGTTCTGAGCCTTGAGTCGTGCGTAGTGTTCGAGCAGTTCGTCGAGCTTGGCCGCCAGGCGCTGCAGTTCGGTGATTTCCATGGGGACTCGGAAGGGCAACGGAACTTCGACTATAGGGAGGAGCCTGGCCCGGGGTCAAACGCCGCTGCGGCCCGGCAAGGGCTGCCTAGCCGGGGTCCGGGCTGCTAGGATACGAGCCCAGTTTTCCTGCTTCGGAATCGCCATGTCCAGCACCTCTGCCTATGCCGCCTTCGCCGCCCTGCTCGAGTCTTCCGGGTACACCGTCCCTCCCGCCGAGCTGCACGGGCTGCTGGTCGGCCGCAGCTGCGCGGGCCTCGGCTTCGAGCCCGAGGGCTGGCTGGAAGATGCCCGGGAGCTGCTGGGCAGCGAACTGCCCGAGCCGATTCGCCAGGCCCTGCTGGGCCTGCAGGAAATGGTCAAGGGCGAGCTGAGCGGGGACGAACTGTCGCTGGTGCTCCTGCTGCCGGACGACGAGACGCCGCTGGCCGAACGTGCCGGCGCGCTCGGCCAGTGGTGCCAGGGTTTCCTGTCCGGCTTCGGCATGGCGCCGCTGGCCGCCGACCTGCCCGCCGACGCCATGGAGGTGCTGCACGACCTCGCTGCCATCGCCCAGGTGCAGAGTGCGCTGGAGGAGTCCGAGGACGGCGAGAGCGACTACATGGAAGTCATGGAGTACGTGCGGCTGGCGCCGCTGCTGCTGATGTTCGCCGTGCGCGGTGTGCCGGCCGACCAGAAACCCTCCCTGCACTGATCGCAAGAGGCCGTCGATGATCCGCATCCCGCAAGACGAGTACGCCCGCCGCCGTGCCGCGCTGATGGCGCGCATGGAGCCCGGCAGCATCGCCATCGTGCCGGCGGCCGCCGAGCAGCTGCGCAACAGCGATGTCGAGCACACCTACCGCCAGGACAGCGATTTCCAGTACCTGAGCGGCTTTCCCGAGCCGGAAGCGCTGCTGGTGCTGGTTCCCGGCCGCGACGAGGGCCAGTACATCCTGTTCTGCCGCGACCGGGATCCGGAGCGCGAGCTGTGGGACGGCCGGCGTGCCGGCCAGGAGGGCGCGGTGCGCCAGTACGGTGCCGACCAGGCGTTTTCCATCGGCCAGCTCGATGCGCTGCTGCCGTCCCTGATGGAGAATCGCCGGCGCGTCTATTTCGCCATCGGCCGCCAGGAGGGGTTCGATCGGCAGGTGCTGGGCTGGGTCAACCAGGTGCGTGCCAGGGTGCGCCAGGGCGTGACCGCGCCCAGCGAGTTCGTCGCCATTGCGCCGCTGCTGCACGAGCTGCGCCTGCGCAAGTCCGAGGCCGAGCTGGCGGTGATGCGCTACGCCGCCCAGGTCTCGGCCGGCGCCCATGTGCGCGCCATGCGGGCCAGTCGCGCCGGCCTGTACGAATACCAGCTGGAAGCGGAGCTGGAATACGAATTCCGCCGGGGCGGCGCGCGCCTGCCAGCCTACGGTTCCATCGTCGCCTCCGGCCACAACGCCTGCATCCTGCACTACCGGGAGAACGATGCGGCGCTCAGGGACGGCGACCTGGTGCTGATCGACGCCGGCTGCGAGATCGACTGCTACGCCAGCGACATCACCCGCACCTTCCCGGTCAACGGGCGCTTCAGCCCCGAGCAGCGGGCCATCTACGAACTGGTGCTGGAAGCCAACCTGGAGGCCTTCCGGCACATCGCCCCCGGCAAGCGCTGGAACGAGGCCCATGACGCCACCGTGCGGGTGATCACCGCCGGCCTGGTCAGGCTGGGGTTGCTGCAGGGCGAGGTGGACGCGCTGATCGCCAGCGAGGCCTACAAGCCCTTCTACATGCACCGCGCCGGCCACTGGCTGGGCATGGACGTGCATGACGTGGGCGATTACAAGGTCGACGGCGCCTGGCGCGAGCTGGAGCCGGGCATGTGCATGACCGTCGAGCCGGGCATCTACATCGCGCCGGACAACGAGCAGGTCGAGCCGCGCTGGCGCGGCATCGGCGTGCGCATCGAGGACGACGTGGTGGTCACCGCCGACGGCTGCGAGATCCTCACCGGCGACGTGCCCAAGAGCGTCGCCGAGATCGAGGCGCTGATGGCCACCGCGTCCCGGGAGCAAGCCTGATGGAACGGGTCGAGCTGGCCATCATCGGCGGCGGGCTGGTGGGCGCCAGCCTGGCCCTGGCCTTGCAGGAAGGCGCGCGCGCGCGGGGCTGGCGCATCGTCATGATCGAACCCTTCGCCCCGGGCGACAGCTACCAGCCCAGCTACGACGCGCGCTCGTCGGCGCTGGCCTATGGCAGCCGGCTGATCTTCGAGCGCCTGGGGCTGTGGGATGCGGTGGCGCCGCGCGCCGAGCCGATCCTGCACATCCATGTCTCCGAACAGGGGCGTTTCGGCATCACCCGCATGCACGCCGCCGAGGAAGGGGTGCCGGCCCTCGGCCATGTGGTGGAGAACGCCTGGCTGGGGCACTGCCTGTGGCAGGCCCTGGACCCGGAGGTGGTGAGCTGGCGCTGCCCGGCCGAGGTCAGCGACCTGCAGGCACTGCCCGACGGCTACCGACTGCACCTCAAGGACGGATCCAGCCTGGACTGTGACCTGGCGGTGCTGGCCGACGGCGGCCGCTCCGGCTTGCGCGAGCGCCTGGGCATCACCGTGCAGCGCCGGCCCTACCACCAGAGCGCGCTGATCGCCAACGTCACGCCCAGCCTGCCCCATGGCGGCGAGGCCTTCGAGCGCTTCACCGCCCAGGGGCCGATGGCGCTGCTGCCGTTCCTGGACAATCGCTGCGTACTGGTCTGGACCCGTGATCCTCAGGATGCCGAACGCCTGCAGGTGGCCTCCGAGCGGGCCTTCCTGGACGAGCTGCAGCAGGCCTTCGGCTTCCGGCTGGGTGCCTTCCGCCAGGTGGGCGCTCGTCACCTCTATCCGCTGGCGCTGGTCGAGGCCCGCGAACAGGTGCGCCCGCATCTGGTGGTGCTGGGCAATGCCGTGCACAGCCTGCATCCGATCGCCGGCCAGGGTTTCAACCTGTGCCTGCGCGACGCCCTGGCCCTGGCCGAGACCCTGCTGGAAAGCCGGGAGCCGCTGGGCAGCCTGGCGACCCTGGCGCGCTATCAGGCGCGCCAGCAGCTGGATCAGGACCTCACCATCGGCTTCTCCGATCGCCTGACCCGGCTGTTCGGCGCCCGGCTGCCGCTGCTCGACCAGGCCCGGCACCTGGGATTGCTCGGCCTGGATCTGCTGCCGCCCGCCAAGCACTGGTTCGCCCGCCAGGCCATGGGCCTGGGCGCCCGCATCATCTGAATTCGCACGAGGGACTGACATGCAAGCGGACATCATCATCGTGGGCGCCGGCATGGTCGGCAGCGCGCTGGCGCTGGCGCTCAAGGACAGCGGGCTGGACATCCTGCTGGTGGACGGTGCGCCGGTGCAGCCGCGCCCGTTCGATCCGGCGGCGCCCTTCGAACCGCGGGTCAGCGCCCTGTCCACGGCCAGCCGCAACCTGCTGGAGAACCTGGGTGCCTGGCCCGGCATTCGCGCCCGGCGCTGCAGCCCCTACGCCCACATGCAGGTGTGGGACGGCTCGGGCACCGGGCAGATCGGTTTCTCGGCAGCCAGCGTGCACGCCGAGGTGCTTGGCCACATCGTCGAGAACCGCGTGGTGCAGGACGCCCTGCTGGAAGGCCTGCAGGACGGCCCGGTGCGCCTGCTCGGCGAATCCCGCGTCGAACGCCTGGAGCGTGGCGCCAGCGGCTGGCGCGTGACCCTGGCCGACGGCCGCGAGCTGCAGGCGCCCCTGCTGGTGGCCGCCGACGGGGCCAATTCGGCGGTACGGCGCATGGCCGGCTGCGAAACTCGCGAGTGGGATTACTTCCACCACGCCATCGTTACCAGCGTGCGGTGCGAGCAGGAACACGGGCTGACCGCCTGGCAGCGCTTCACCGATGACGGCCCGCTGGCCTTCCTGCCGCTGGATCGCCAGGGCGACCGGCACTGGTGCTCCATCGTCTGGTCCTGCACACCGGCGGAGGCCGAGCGGCTGATGCGCCTGGATGACGAGGCCTTCCGTGCTGCTCTGGGGCGAGCCTTCGAGCATCGCCTGGGCGAGGTGCTGGAAGTCGATCCGCGCCTGTGCATCCCGCTGCGCCAGCGCCATGCCAAGCGCTACGTGGCGCCGGGGCTGGCCCTGATCGGCGATGCCGCCCACGTCATCCATCCCCTGGCCGGCCAGGGCGTCAACCTGGGTTTCCTGGATGCCGGCGTGCTGGCCGAGGAGCTGCTCAAGGCCCATGGGCGCGGCGAGCCGCTGCACAGCGAGCGGGTGCTGGCGCGCTTCGAGCGCCGCCGCATGCCCAACAACCTGACGATGATGGCCGCCATGGAGGGTTTCGAACGGCTGTTCCAGGCGGACCTGCCGGCCGTGCGCTGGCTGCGCAATGCCGGTCTGCGCCTGGCCGACCGGCATCACCTGCTCAAATCCCTGTTCGTGCGTCAGGCCCTGGGCCTGGACGGCGATCTGCCGGCGCTGGCACGCGCCTGAGTACTTACCAGCTGAGCAGATCGCTGCCCAGGGTGATCATGTAGCCGGCGGTGCCCAGGATCGCGAACTGGGTGCTGACCTGCCGGTACTGATAGCCGAGCGCCGGGATGACCCCGGCGCCGACGCCCTTGCGATTGACCGGGATCTTGTCTTCGTATTCCCCCCTGTAACCCAGCAGCGGTCCGGCGGTGAGCTTGGCGTAGAGCCCCGGCACCCGGTCGTCGAACGACCAGCGTCGGCCCATGTAGATGTACTGGCTCGGCTGGTGGAAGGAATTGCTGAACCACATGGCGCCACCCATCCAGCGCTCGGGGGTTTCGGCCTCCAGGCCGATCAGGTGCGGCCTGTTGTTGTGGCGCGGGTCCGCCTGCCAGTGGTGAACATAAGGGCCGTAATGCAGGCTGAGGACGTGGGAGGCCAGGGCGTCGGCGCCTGGCGCGAGCAGGGCGAGAAGTGCGCAGGTGCCCTGCAGAAGCGGTGAACGAAACACGGGTACTGCCTTGTTGCGAGAGAAATCAAAGGTGCCGCGCCAGCATCTGGCGTCCAGGAACCGGCGCGGAACAGCAAGCGATGCAAGGTTCGTGCTGACACCCTGCGACGAAATTGCGCGTTGTGGCGATAACTGATAGTCACTATCATTCGCACAATTTCCTACGAGAACGAGAGGCATTGCCATGCGGGTCAGTAACGCGCTGTTCGCCACCCTGGCGCTGGGTGTCTGGATCGGTCAGGCACAGGCCGCCGAGGACGTGGTGGTCTACTCGTCGCGCATCGACGAGTTGATCAAGCCGGTGTTCGACGCCTATACCAAGGAAACCGGGGTGAAGGTCCGCTTCATCACCGACAAGGAAGCCCCGCTCATGGCGCGCATCAAGGCCGAGGGCGCCAACACCCCCGCCGACCTGCTGCTCACCGTGGACGCCGGTAACCTCTGGCAGGCCGAACAGATGGGCATCCTGCAGCCGCTGCAGTCCGACGTGGTGGCCGCCAACATTCCCCCGCAGTATCGCGCCTCCTCCGGGGCCTGGACCGGCCTGTCGCTGCGTGCGCGGACCATCGTCTACAGCACCGAGCGCGTCCAGCCCGACGAGCTGAGCACCTACGAGGCGCTGGCCGACGAGAACTGGGAAGGTCGCCTGTGCCTGCGTACCAGCAAGAAGGTCTACAACCAGTCGCTGACCGCCACCCTGCTGGAAACCCACGGCGAGCAGAAGACCGAACAGATTCTCAGCGGCTGGGTGAACAACCTGGCCACCGACGTGTTCTCCGACGACAACTCGGTGATCAACGCCATCCACGCCGGCCAGTGCGACGTGGGCATCGTCAACACCTACTATTTCGGCCGCCTGCACGCCGCCAATCCCGACCTCAAGGTACGCCTGTTCTGGCCCAACCAGAATGACCGCGGCGTGCACGTCAATCTCTCCGGCATCGGCCTGACCAGGCACGCGCCGAACCCCGAGGGCGCCCGCAAGCTGGTGGAGTGGATGACCGGCGAGACGGCCCAGGCGATCTTCGCCGGCGCCAACAAGGAATTCCCCGCCAACCCGAAGGCCCCTGTCTCCGAAGAGGTGGCCAGCTGGGGCAGCTTCAAGGCCGACACCATCCCGGTGGAAGTGGCCGGCAAGCGCCAGGCCGAGGCGATCCGCCTGATGGACCGGGTCGGCTGGCGCTGACGGCCGTGCCGGCCGGTTGCATCCGGCCCGTCGCTGCTGCTTAACTTGCGCGCCCCGTCCGTTCGGGGCGCGTCCGTTTTTCGAGCCGCCAGGAGTTTGCGTGCCTCATCCCGTCCTCCGCCGCTGGTACCCCATCGTCTTCGGCGTCGCCGCGCTGGTCCTGCTCCCCCTGAGCGTCCTGCTGCTCAGCTGGCACGATGTGGATGCCGAGATCTGGCGCCACCTGTGGGACACCCAGCTGCCTCGTCTGGTGGGCAACACCCTGGTGCTGGTGCTGGGGGTGGGTATTGGCGTCACCCTGCTGGGTGTCAGCCTGGCCTGGCTCACCGCGCTGTGCGAGTTCCCCGGCCGCAAGTGGCTGGACTGGGCGTTGATGCTGCCCTTCGCGATTCCCGCCTATGTGCTGGCCTTCGTGTTCATCGGCCTGTTCGACTTCGCCGGGCCGGTGCAGACCCTGGCCCGTGAGTGGTTCGGCAGTGGCATCCGCTTTCCCCGGGTGCGCTCCACCGGTGGGGTGATCCTGGTGCTGGTGCTGGTGTTCTATCCCTACGTCTACCTGCTGGCCCGCTCGGCCTTCCTGGCCCAGGGCAAGGGTCTCATGGAGGCGGCGCGGGTGCTCGGCCAGAGCCCCTGGCAGGCGTTCTGGCGGGTGGCGCTGCCGATGGCCTGGCCGGCCATCGGCGCCGGGCTGGCGCTGGCCATCATGGAAACCCTGGCCGACTTCGGCGCCGTCTCGGTGTTCAATTTCGATACCTTCACCACCGCCATCTACAAGACCTGGTACGGCTTCTACAGCCTGACCGGGGCCACCCAGCTGGCCAGCCTGCTGCTGCTGGCGGTGCTGCTGGTGCTGTATGGCGAGCGGCGCGCGCGGGGTGCCAGTCGGCCGGTCAGCGAGCGCCCGCGCGGCAAGGTGCTGTACCACCTGCACGGCTGGAAGGCGGCCCTGGCCAGCGGCTGGTGCGGTCTGGTGTTCCTCTGCGCGTTCGTCATTCCGCTGCTGCAACTGCTGGTATGGCTGTGGCAGCGTGGACGCTTCGATCTGGACGAGCGCTACGCGGCGCTCATCCTGCACACCCTGTATCTGGGCGGCATGGCCGCCCTGATCACCGTCGCCGTGGCCATGCTGCTGGCCTTCGCCCGGCGCCAGGCGCCAACCCGCGGCATCCGCAGCGCGGTGGGCCTGGCCAATACCGGCTATGCGGTGCCGGGCGCGGTACTGGCGGTGTCCATCATGCTGGCCTTCAGCTATCTGGACACCCACCTGGTGGTGCCGCTGTCCGGCTGGCTGGGCGGCGCCGGCAAGCCGCTGCTGCTCGGCAGCCTGGGTGCGCTGCTGGTGGCCTACCTGATCCGCTTCCTCACCGTGGGCTACGGGCCGCTGGAGAGCAGCCTGGCGCGCATCCGCCCGTCGTTGCCGGAGGCCTCGCGCAGCCTTGGCGTGGGCGGTCCGGCGCTGTTCTTCAAGGTCTATCTGCCGCTGCTGCTGCCCGGCGTGCTGAGCGCGGCGCTGCTGGTGTTCGTCGACGTGCTCAAGGAAATGCCCGCCACGCTGCTCATGCGTCCGTTCGGCTGGGACACCCTGGCGGTGCGCATCTTCGAGATGACCAGCGAGGGCGAATGGGCGCGCGCCTCGCTGCCTGCGCTGACTCTGGTGGCGGTCGGCCTGCTGCCGGTGATCCTGCTGATCCGTCGCTCGGCACGCCGCTGAGCGGGGCGGAACTTTCGCGGTCCGTTCCGGTCAGGTCTGCCCATCGCGCCGGCGTTCCCTCTGTTGTGCGTTGGTCACATCCGCCGGCTACAATGCGCGCCAATCGACGCAGCCGTGCCTGCCGCGGCGTCACGTCAGCAAGGAGAGACCCATGGGTGAACGTACGCCTCTGTACGACCTGCATCTGGCCCTCGGAGCCAAGATGATCGACTTCAGCGGTTGGGAGATGCCGCTGCACTACGGTTCTCAGGTGGAAGAGCACCATCAGGTACGCCGCGACTGTGGCGTATTCGATGTGTCCCACCTGTGCGTGGTGGATGTGACCGGACCCGCGGCCCAGGCCTATCTGCAGCGCCTGCTGGCCAACGACGTGGCGCGCCTGGACGCCACCGGCAAGGCCCTGTACAGCGTGGCGCTGAACGAGCGGGGCGGTGTGGTGGATGACCTGCTGGTGTACCTGACCGCCGAAGGCTATCGCCTGGTCAGCAACGCCGCCACCCGCCAGCGCCTGGGCGCCTGGCTGCGCCAGCAGGCGGCCGATTTCGAGGTGCAGTTGCGCGAGCGCAGCGACCTGGCCATCCTCGCCGTGCAGGGCCCCGAGGCCCGGGCACGCCTGAGCGCCCAGGTCACCATTGCTCGTGCTGCGCTGATCAAGGAACTGCAGCCCTTCCAGGGCCTGGATGAAGGTGGCTGGTTCATTGCCCGTACCGGCTACACCGGCGAGGACGGCCTGGAAGTCATGTTGCCGGCCAGCGAGGCGGCGGATTTCTTCAATGAGCTGGTGGGCGCCGGCATCGCCCCCATCGGTCTTGGCGCCCGCGACACCTTGCGCCTGGAGGCCGGTCTGTGCCTGTATGGCCAGGACATGGACGAGAGCGTTTCGCCCCTGGTCAGCAACCTGGCCTGGAGCATCGCCTGGACCCCCGGCCGGGAGTTCATCGGCCGCGCGGCGCTGGAGGCCGAGCGCGAGGCCGGCGTGAGCCGCAAGCTGGTCGGCCTGGTGCTGGAGGAGCGTGGCGTGCTGCGCGCCCGCCAGGCAGTGCGTGTGGAAGGCATCGGCGAAGGCGAGGTCACCAGTGGAAGTTTCGCGCCGACCCTGGGCAAGTCGATCGCCCTGGCGCGCCTGCCCATGGCGACCGGCGAGCGCGCCGAGGTGGAAATTCGCGGCAAGTGGCATCCTGTGCGGGTGGTCAACCCGCCGTTCGTGCGCCACGGCCGCATCCTGATCTGATTCGAGACTGGCGACAGCCCTGATAACAAGAGGAACCGACATGAGCCATATCCCCGCCGATCTGCGATATGCCGCCACTCACGAATGGGCGCGCCTGGAAAACGACGGCATCGTCACCGTGGGCATCACCGATCATGCCCAGGAGGCCCTGGGCGACGTGGTCTATGTCGAACTGCCGGAAATCGGCCGCACCCTGCAGGCTGGCGAACAGGCCGGGGTGGTGGAGTCGGTCAAGGCGGCCTCGGATATCTACGCGCCGGTCAGCGGCGAGGTGGTGGCGGTCAATGGTGCCCTGGGCGACAGCCCCGAGCTGGTCAACTCCGACCCCTATGGCAGCTGGTTCTACCAGCTGCGTCCCGCCGACCCCGCGGAGCTGGACAAGCTGCTGGATGCCGCCGGCTACGAACAGGTCGCCGGCGACTGATTCACTCCTGGGCGAGCAGCGCCCGGGCCAGCTCCAGATCGCTGTGCCGCGCCAGGTCCGGGCGGGCCTCGCGCAATTGCCGCAACGCCGCTTCCAGGTAGGCGCCGCGCACCGTGCCGTCGCTGGCGACGAAGGTGCCGGCGTCTTCCCGGGCGGCGATCACCAGCTTGTCATCCTTGAAGGTCGAGTACAGCGAGGCGGAGATGCCCGCCGAGGTGGCATAGTCGCCCGCATCGCGCGCCAGGCTCGCGGCGGGAGCGATGAACAGGGCGGCCAGCAGCAGATGAACGGATCGCATGGCGGGTTACCTCGACAGCGGTGGGCAATACCTATGGGGAGTCGCCTGCGGCCGCCAAGTTCCGCTCGCCGGGTGAAGGGGGCCGGTTGAAGGCCCGCTGCAGGGCAGCATCCAGACCATACAGGTCGGGCCGGAAGTGCAGCCGGTCGTCCTCGCCCACCTCAACCGTCCAGTAGGCCATGAGAATCGGCACGGAACGCGCCAGGCGATACTCGTGGGTGCGGCCTGACTCCAGCAGGCGCGCCACCCGGGCGTGTTCCCCTTCCTCGAGCAGCAGGTCGGTCAGGCCCAGGGCGTTCTCGACCCTCACGCAACCCGAGCTGAAAGTGCGCTGTGCCTCATCGAACAGGCGCTGGCTGGGGGTGTCATGCAGGTACACGGAAAAGGGATTGGCGAAGCGCAGGGCCACCCGCCCCAGGGGATTGCTGGGACCGGCCGCCTGGCGCAGCAGGATGCCGCGCGGGTTCGACCAGTCCACGCTGTGCGGATCCAGGCGCCGCCCCTGGTGGTCGAACACGCCCATCTGGTGACGGGCCAGGAAGCCCAGGTCGCGGCGGATCTCCGGCAGCTTGTCCTCGCGCAGGATGGTGGGCGGCACGGTCCAGGTCGGGTTGAGGGTCAGTCGGTCGATGCGCGACTTGAGCTGCGGGGTGCGGCGATCCGCGCGGCCTACCTGGGTGCGCGTCTCCCAGACTGGCAGGCCATCGCGGTAGAGCCGCAACCGCCCGCCGGCGATATCCACCAGCAACAGGTCGGGCTCCATGTCAGCGGCCAGCCAGCGCAGGCGTTCCAGGTTGATGCGCAGCTGGGCGCGGCGCTGCGCCGGACCGATGTTCAGCTCGGCCAGGGTCGCCGGGCCGAGAATGCCGTCCGCCTTCAGGCCGTGCTGGCGCTGGAAGCGCTCGAGGGCCTCTGCCAGCAGCGGATCGTGGCGAAGCGGATCGCTTCCCGCGGGCGGCGGCTGTGACAGCCAGCCATCCTGGAACAGCCGGCGGCGCAGCAGGGGCGTGCGCTGGTCCAGCTGGCCGGGACGCAGCAGCGGACCGGCGGGCAGCGGCTCGAAGGGGGGCAGGGGCATGGTGCGCTGACGCCGGTAGTGGCTGCGCAAGGCGCGGTACTGGGGCAGGCCGGGCCGTGCCTTGTCGAAGGCCTGCGCCAGGTCGGCCAGGCCGAGCACCGCGCGTACCAGCAACAGCCCGTCGTCCGCCTGGCGCGGGGTCGGGTGCCAGAGGGGCTCCAGTTTCTGGCGCGGATAGCGGCCGTAGGCAAGGTGACGCAGGGCCTGCAAATAGGCGTGGCTGGCCTGCAGTTCGTCGCAAGCCTGGCGCAGGGGCGTGCTGGCGGGATCGGGCAGGCGAACCGGCAGGTACTCGGCGGGGTCAAGACCATCGTCCGCCAGTTGCTCGAGCTGCTCGGTCAGTCGGGCTAGCCGGCCGCCGTCCCACTGCGGCCGATGCTCGAGGAAGACATAGAAGGCCTGCAGGCGCTGGCGCGCTGCCAGCTCGGCGGGATGCGGACAAAGCGACTGCTCCAGGGCCTGGCGAAGCGGCAGCCCGGCACTGATGAAGTCCTGAGCACCCCACGCGACAAGCGGAGCCGTCATCAAGCAGGTGCTCAGATACAATGCTGCGCGTTTTTTATACAAACCCACGCTCCGGATATCTGAAGGACTGCCGCGACCCTGCGAAGTGGCGCTCACGAACATTTCACGAAAAAAAGTATAGGCAGGCTTCAACCGCTACGAGACAGGACGTCTGGAGTCGTAACCGCGAGGCTTCACCGATGCGATTTTCTGTGCGACGGGCACTGTTGCTCGCCGCCGGGCTCTGTTTGCCCGGTCTGCCGCTGCTGGCGGCCGTTCCCTCCACCCCGCTGGTCGACGAACTGTCCCGGCAGGCCCCGAAACTGGACAAGAAGGTGCTGTACCACGCCCTGTCGGCCATGCAGTGCGCGGTCAACAACGGTGCCAATCCCGCCGAGCGCCTGGCGGTGATCGATTTCTCCCTGCCCTCCAGCGAGCGGCGCCTGTGGATCTTCGATCTGCAGAGCAAGCGCCTGCTGCTCAAGGAATACGTGGCCCATGGCAACCGCTCCGGGGGCAACCAGGCCACCGCCTTCTCCAACCGGGTCGGCAGTCATCAGTCCAGCCTCGGACTATTCCGCACGGCGGAGAGCTACCGGGGCAAGCACGGCTACTCGCTGCGCATGGACGGGCTGGAGCCGGGCATCAACGATCGCGCTCGCGAGCGCGCCATCGTCATCCACCCGGCCGACTACGTGAACCCGCAGTGGATCGCCACCCAGGGGCGCATCGGCCGCAGCCAGGGCTGTCCCGCGGTGCGTCCGGAAGTGGGACGCATGGTGGTGGACAGCCTCAAGGGCGGCCAGTACCTGTTTGCCTGGTATCCGGATCAGCAGTGGTTGCAGAGCTCGGCCTATCTGAACTGCGAGCCGGAACGGGTGGCCGGCATCCTGGGGCGGCGCAACGACGGCTGAGGCGTGGCGCCGGAAGGGGCGCCGATCGGCCTACGGGGCGACCCGCAGCACTTCTTCCACGGTGGTCAGTCCGGCGGCAACCTTCTGCGCGCCGGACAGCCGCAGGCTGCGCATGCCTTCCTTGAAGGCAGCGCGGCGCAGGGCGTCCAGATCCAGGTCGGCGGTGATCAGGGGGCGCAGGCTGTCGCTCAGCTGCAGGATCTCGTAGACCCCGGCGCGGCCCCGGTAGCCGGTGTCGCGGCATTCGGCGCAGCCCACCGCACGGTGGGCGCCGCCGGGCGCCGGCGCGCTCCAGGGTCGGGTGAGTGCCTGCCAGTCCTGATCGGCAATGCGGCTCGGCGCCTTGCAGTGGGGACAGAGGGTGCGCACCAGGCGCTGGGCCATCACGCCCAGCAGCGTGGCGCGCAGCAGGTAGTGGGGCACGCCCAGCTCCAGCAGGCGGGTGATGGCGCTGGGCGCATCGTTGGTGTGCAGGGTGGACAGCACCAGGTGACCGGTCAGCGCCGCCTGGATGGCCATCTCGGCGGTCTCCAGGTCGCGGATCTCGCCGATCATGATGATGTCCGGGTCCTGGCGCATCAGGGCGCGCACCCCGCTGGCGAAGCCCAGGTCGATCTGCGGCTGCACCTGCATCTGGTTGAAGGCCGGCTCGACCATCTCGATGGGGTCCTCCAGGGTGCAGACATTCACCTGGGGCGTGGCCAGCTGCTTGAGGGTGGTGTACAGGGTGGTGGTCTTGCCCGAGCCGGTGGGGCCGGTGACCAGGATGATGCCGTGGGGCTGGCGGGTCATGGTCTGCCAGCGCTGCAGATCGTCCGCGGAGAAACCCAGCTGGTCGAAGCTCTTGAGCAGCACCTCGGGGTCGAAGATGCGCATCACCATCTTCTCGCCGAAGGCGGTGGGCAGGGTGGACAGGCGCAGCTCCACCTCGCCGCCCTCGGGGGTGAGGGTCTTGATGCGACCGTCCTGCGGCTTGCGCTTTTCCGCCACGTTGAGCCGGCCGAGGCTCTTCAGTCGGCTGATCACCGCCAGGGTCACCTGCGGCGGCAGCTGGTAGACGGTGTGCAGCACGCCGTCGATGCGAAAGCGCACCATGCCCTGCTCGCGGCGCGGCTCGATGTGGATGTCGCTGGCGCGTTGCTGATAGGCGTACTGGAACAGCCAGTCGACGATGTTGACGATGTGCGCGTCGTTGGCGTCCGGTTCCTGGTCGCTGGCGCCCAGGCTGAGCAGCTGCTCGAAGTTGCCGATGCCGCTGATCTTCTGCTCCAGGCTGGCGGCGCCGCTCACCGAATGGGCCAGGCGGTAGAACTCCTGGGTGTAGCGCCGGATGTCCGCCGGGTTGGCCACCACCCGGCGCAGGGGACGCTTGAGCACATGGCGCAGGTCCGCCTCCCAGCCGTGCACATGGGGTTCGGCGCTGGCGATGGTCACCGCCTCGTTGTCCACCGCCACGGCGAGGATGCGGTGGCGCCGCGCGAAGGCATGGGACATCAGCGGCACCACCCTGGCCACGTCGATCTTCAGCGGGTCGATGCGCAGATAGGGCTGGCCGCACTCCTCGGCCAGCCACTGGGTCAGGGTTTCCAGATCGAGAATGTGGCCGGGGCGCGCCAGGTCCGCCAGCTGGCGGGCGGCGATCAGCTCCAGGGGGTGCTGGGGCTGGCCGTTGCCGGCATGCCGCTGGGTCAGGCACTGCTCGGCGTCGTCCTGGCTCAGGCGGCCGCCGGCCACCAGCTCGCGCAGCAGGCTGCCCAGCTCCAGCCAGCGATCGGCAACGGAAGGCGTGAGGGCGGACATCGGCGACTCCTGCTGAGTGGGTTGGCTTGGCAGAGTAGCGAGTGGTCAGCGGGCGGGCGTTGCACGCCTGCACAGTTCGCGTGCGGCGCCGCGCCCGGCCACTTCCGCCCCGGGGCTACTTCAGGGCCTTCCAGGCGCGCAGCATCCACACCCGCTGGGCCTGCTCGGCACGCGCGGCAAGGGTGTCCTGCTCCGCGGGCTGCAGAGCAAAGGCATGCAGCTTGTGCAGTTCGCCGTACAGACGATCGACCTCGGGAAGGTCCAGCGTGCCGCGCGCCAGGCGCAGCCAGACCAGCAGGCGCTCCAGGCGCGGCAGCTGTTCGGGCAGCTGGCCCGGCTGGCGCTGATAGTTCTCCAGCGGCAGGGCGGCGGTTTCCTCGCGCAGGAACTGGGTCAGCCAGCGACCGATGGCCGCCGCGCCGGCGCGTGCGCCGCGCGGCTGGCGCTGGCTGGTCCAGGCCCGTTCCAGCAGCCACAGCGACAACTGCAGCGAGAAGCGGCCCCAGCGGGGCAGTGCCAGTTCGGTGGCGAACTGCTGCGGGGCGGCCTGGCGGGCCGCCTCATCCTGCTCGCCGGCCGCCAGGCGCGGGCGCCAGTCGGTGAGCAGCGCGTCCAGCGCCTCGCGCAGAGCGTGGGTGGATGCCCGCGGGGCGGCCTGACCGAGGCTGCCCAGCAGGGCGCGCAGATCGATCAGCTGCTGCAGCCACTGCTCCAGCAGTTTCCAGTGGCCGGTGTGGCGGTACTGCTCGGCCAGGCGCTGGCTGCTGCCCAGCAGGTGCCAGGCCAGCGCCGCGAACGCCTCGTCCAGCGACTGCTCGGCGTCCAGTGCCGGGACCGGCAGCTCGAAGCCGTAGCTGCCGGTGTCGAACAGGCGATAGCCGCGCTCGGCCTTGCTGATATCGCAGGGCATCAGCGCCAGGTCATCGGCCAGGCCGATGGCCAGTTCCAGCAGTGCCCGGGGCTGACCCTTGCGCAGTTCCAGCTCCAGCTCGCAGATCTCCTCCTCGCGCTCGCCGGCCCGTACGGTACCCAGGTCCAGGGCGGCCTCGATCAGCACCTCCTCTTCGCCTTCGCCCCAGCCGAGGTCGGCCTTCTCGCGCACGAAGTCGGTGGTGAACAGCGGCTGGAGGGTAGCCTTGTCCAGCGCGGCCAGGCTGGCCGGCCAGCAGTCATCGCTCAGTAGTGACGGATCCAGTTCGGGCGCCTGCAGGTACCAGTCCCACTCGTTGCGCTCGGACAGCCCGGCCAAGCTTTGACCGCGGCTCTTGAGGGTCTGGATGTACTGCTCGCCGTCGCGGCGCACGCGCAGGGCGACCCGCGCGTGAGCCAGATCACGATCGGCGGTGTCGTAATACTGGTTGTACAGCTCGACGCGTTGCCAGTCGCCGCGCCGGTGCCGGTTCAGCAGCGGATGGTCGCGCAGGGCTGCCAGGGTGGCGCGACTGGCGCGCAGTTTGATCTCGGTTTCTCGGTTCATCGCAAGGTCTCGCAGGAATGCGGCATTGTACGGGCAGGGCGAGCTGGCGGCGCACTGATCGGCAAATTGTTTCAGATCAGTGTCCGAAGCTGGCCTGAGCCGCGAGACGGCTCTTATAATTCGGCAACTTTCAAATAGGGTCCCCCCATGCCAACCAACCCGTTCGTCAGTTTGTTCGGGCGTTCGCCCATTGGTCCGATGCAGCAGCATATGGCCAAGGCGCACGAATGTGCGGCCCAGCTGGTCCCCTTCTTCCAGGCCGTGATCGCCGAGGACTGGGAGCGTGTTGAGCAGCTCCAGAAGGACATGGCCCGCATGGAGAACGAGGCCGACAAGCTCAAGAAGGACGTGCGTCAGCACCTCCCCAAGAGCCTGTTCCTGCCGGTGCCCCGTTCCGACCTGCTCGATCTGCTCAGCGTGCAGGACAAGATTCCCAACCGTGCGAAGGACATCGCCGGGCTGATGCTCGGCCGGCAGATGCGCATTCCCCAGCCGCTGCAGGCGCCGATGCTCGCCTACGTCAGCCGTTGCGTCGAGGCCAGCGCCCAGGCCCTGAAGGCCCTGAAGGAGCTGGATTCGCTGCTGGAGACCGGTTTCGGTGGCCGTGAGGTGGCGCTGGTCGAAAAGATGGTCGAGGAGCTGGAGGAGATCGAGCGCGATACCGACCGCATGCAGATCTCCATCCGGCGCGAGCTGTACGCCCTGGAAAAGGAACTTCCGCCCGTCGACGTGATGTTCATGTACAAGATCATCGAGTGGATCGGGGATGTGGCCGACCGCGCGGAGCGCGTGGGCAATCGTCTGGAACAACTGCTGGCGCGTTAAGCGCCAGCGTCCTTTTTCAGCTTCAAACAGGTAACAGTTATGTCTCTCGTCGCGGACTACGGCCTCGTGCTGCTGGTACTCGCCTGCGCGTTCGGTTTTTTCATGGCCTGGGGGGTCGGTGCCAACGACGTGGCCAATGCCATGGGGACCTCGGTCGGATCCAAGGCCCTGACTATCCGCCAGGCGATCCTCATCGCCATGCTGTTCGAGTTCTGCGGTGCCTACTTCGCCGGTGGCGAGGTGACCGAGACCATCAAGAACGGCATCCTGGATGCCACCCAGATTCCCCCGGATCTGTTCATCCTCGGCATGATGTCCTCGCTGCTGGCTGCCGGCAGTTGGCTGATGATCGCTTCGGTCAAGGGCTGGCCGGTATCCACCACCCATTCCATCGTCGGTGCGGTGATCGGCTTCGGGGCCGTCGGGGTGTCCGTGGACGCGGTGCACTGGGGCGCCATTGGCCCGATCGTCGCCAGCTGGGTGGTGACGCCCTTCATGTCCGGGGTCATCGCCTTTGGCCTGTTCCTCAGCGTGCAGGCGCTGATCATGAACTCCGACAATCCCTTCCTGCGCGCCAAGCGCTATGTGCCCATGTACATGTTCCTGACCGGCTTCATGGTCTCGATCATGACCTTCAGCAAGGGCCTCAAGCACGTCGGCATCGACCTGACCACTGCGCAAAGCACGCTGCTGTCGACAGGTGTCGGGCTGGTGGTGGCCCTGATCGGCGTCGCCCTGCTCAGCCGCATCCGGATGGATGACGATGCGGACAAGAGCTTCCACTACGCCAGCGTGGAAAAGGTCTTCGCCATCCTGATGATCTTCACCGCCTGCTCCATGGCCTTCGCCCACGGCGCCAACGATGTGGCCAATGCGGTTGGCCCGCTGGCCGCCGTGGTGGGCGCCATCGAGGCTGGTGGCGACATGCTGATCGGCGCCAAGTCCGCCGTGCCGGGCTGGGTGCTGCTGCTGGGCGCCGTGGGCATCGTGGTGGGTCTGGCCACCTATGGCTGGAAGGTGATCGCCACCATCGGCAAGGGCATCACCGAGCTGACCCCCAGCCGTGGCTTTGCCGCCGAACTGGCCACCGCCTCCACCGTGGTGACTGCCTCGGCCCTTGGATTGCCGGTCTCCACTACCCATACCCTGGTCGGCGCGGTGCTGGGCATCGGCCTGGCGCGCGGCATCGGCGCGCTGAACCTGAGCGTGATCGGCAAGATCTTCACCTCCTGGGTGGTTACCCTGCCGGTCGGCGCGCTGCTGTCGATTCTCTACTTCACCCTGCTCCGCATCCTCTTCCTGTGATGCTCAGACGCCATGCCTACCGGCATGGCGTCTTTCGTGCTTCACTGGCCGACCTGACCCGCACCGGAGAAGGTCGATGCCCCTGCCCTCCCTCCAGCGGCAATTCGCCGCGCTGATCGCCGCCCCCTCGGTGAGCTGCACCCAGCCGTCCCTCGACCAGTCCAATGGCGAGGTGATCGCGTTGCTGGAGGGCTGGCTCACCACCCTGGGGTTTCGCTGCGAGGTCCTGCAGGTACAGCCCGGCAAGTTCAACCTGCTGGCCACCCGTGGCAGTGGCCCCGGCGGACTGGTGCTGGCCGGTCACAGCGACACCGTGCCCTGCGATCCGGCGCTGTGGCGCAGTGATCCCTGGCAGCTGGCCGAGCGCGACGGTCGCTGGTACGGGCTGGGTGCCTGCGACATGAAGGGCTTCTTCCCGCTGGTGATCGAGGCCGTGCGCTGCCTGCTCGACCAGCCGTTCCGCCAACCGCTGATCATTCTCGCCACCTGTGACGAGGAGAGCTCCATGAGCGGCGCCCGCGCCCTGGCGGACGCCGGCCGGCCGCTGGGCCGTGCGGCGGTGATCGGCGAGCCCACCGGTCTCAGGCCTATCCGCCTGCACAAGGGCATCATGATGGAGCGCCTGGACATCATCGGGCAGAGCGGCCACAGCTCCGACCCGAACCTCGGCCACAGCGCCCTGGAAGCCATGCATGCGGCCATCGGCGAGCTGCTGGCGCTGCGCGCCGAATGGCAGCGGGAATATCACAACCCGCTGTTCCAGGTGGCCGTGCCGACCCTCAACCTGGGCTGCATCCACGGCGGCGACAACCCCAACCGCATCTGCGGACGCTGCATGCTGGAATTCGACCTGCGCCCGTTGCCGGGGATGCAGGCCGAGCAGCTGCGCGCGGCGATCCAGGCGCGGCTGCGGCCGCTGGCCGAGCGTCACCAGGTGCGCATGGATTTCGCGCCGCTGTTCCCCGAGGTGCCGCCATTCGAAGAGCCCGCCGCCAGCGAGCTGGTGCGTCTGGCCGAACGGCTCACCGGGCATACCGCCGAAGCGGTGGCGTTCGCCACCGAGGCGCCGTATCTTCAGCAGCTCGGTTGTCAGACCCTGGTGCTCGGCCCCGGCGACATCGCCTGTGCCCACCAGCCGGACGAGTACCTGGCCCTGGAGCGCATCGAGCCGACCGTGCAGCTGCTGCGCCGGCTGATCGAGCACTACTGCCTGCAACCGTCCACCTGATCACGCCCCACTCGACAGGCCCCGCTTCATGCACGACTACGTCAGCTGGCTTCGCAATTCCTCGCCCTACATCAACGCGCACCGCGAGCGTACCTTCGTGGTCATGCTGCCGGGGGACGCCATCGAACATGTCAACTTCGGCAACATCGTCCACGACCTGGTGCTGCTGCACAGCCTGGGGGTGCGCCTGGTGCTGGTGCACGGCTCGCGTCCGCAGATCGAGGCGCGGCTGGCCCAGCGCGGCCTGCAGGCGCGCTTCCACAAGGGCCTGCGCATCACCGACCAGCCGACCCTGGAATGCGTGATCGACGCCGTCGGTCAGCTGCGCATCGCCATCGAGGCGCGTCTGTCCATGGACATGGCCGCCTCGCCCATGCAGGGCGCGCGCCTGCGCATCACCGGCGGCAACTTCGTCACCGCGCGGCCCATCGGCGTGGTGGACGGGGTGGACTACCACCACACCGGCGAGGTGCGCCGCATCGACCGCAAGGGCATCGGCCGCCAGCTGGACGAGCGCAGCATCGTGCTGCTCTCCTCGCTGGGCTACTCGCCCACCGGGGAGATCTTCAACCTGGCCTGCGAGGACGTGGCCACCCGCGCCGCCATCGAACTGGGCGCCGACAAGCTGCTGCTGTTCGGTGCCGAGCAGGGGCTGCTGGACGAGCAGGGCCGGCTGATCCGCGAGCTGCGTCCGCAGCAGGTCAGCCAGCATCTGCCGCGCCTCGGCGACAGCTACCAGGCCAGCCTGCTGAAGGCGGCCGCCAGCGCCTGTCGCAGTGGTGTGAAGCGCTGCCACATGGTCAGCTACGTGGAGAACGGCGCGCTGCTCAACGAGCTGTTCACCCGCGACGGCAGCGGCACCCTGATCGATCAGGAGCAGTTCGAGTCGCTGCGCGAGGCGACCATCGCCGACGTGGGCGGTCTGCTGGAGCTTATCCGCCCGCTGGAGGAGCAGGGCATCCTGGTGCGCCGCTCGCGGGAGGTGCTGGAGCGCGAGGTGGAGCAGTTCAGCGTGGTGGAGCGCGACGGTCTGATCATCGCCTGTGCGGCGCTTTATCCGGTGCCCGACTCGGATTGGGGCGAGCTGGCCTGCCTGGCCGTGCATCCGGACTATCGCCACGGCCAGCGTGGCGATGCACTGCTCGAACGCATCCAGGAGCGCGCCCGCGCCCTGGGCCTGAAGACCCTGTTCGTGCTCACCACCCGCACCGCGCACTGGTTCCAGGAGCGCGGCTTCCAGGCCAGCAGCGTGGAGCGTCTGCCGGCGGCCAGGGCCTCGCTGTACAACTACCAGCGGCAGTCGAAGGTGTTCGAAAAGCGTCTGGAACCGTAGCGTTGGGGTGCGGCCTGCGAGTCGGCCCGGTGGCCAGCGCGTTGCGTTGAGCAACCGGGGGGCAGGCGTCGCTCCGGGACGGTCGGTGCTTTCCCGGCCGCCCGTTGCGACGGCCGGAGGCAGCATTGCCGGCGGGGCACCAGGCCGTCAGTGGGCGATGTTCAGGAGGCTGGCCTGATAGGCGGCCACGAAGGTCTCGAAATCACCCTCGTCCTCGCCTTCGAGGCGCCGCTGGGCTTCCAGCGATTCCCGGGCCTGGGCCTCGAAGAGGGCCTGTTCCTCGGCCGGCAGCGGCGCGGCCAGGAACGCCTGGGTGTGCTCGCGGCTCAGGCGACGGGCAAAGGCGGTATGGCTTTCGCCCCGCTCGCGCAGAGTGGCGAGGATGCGCGCCGAGGGGGTGAGTGCCACATCGGCCACCTTGCCGACCTGGGCCTGTAGGGCCCGCCGGTGGTCCTCACCGCCGCGCGCCCGGTCGAGCAGCTCGGCCACCGGACGCATGGCGTCGAGCAGCTCGGCGGCCCACTGGCGCAGTTCCACCTGCTCCTGGCCCCGCTGCAGATGCAGGCCGGGGCGCCGGCCTTCGGTGGCGGTCTTCAGGAAGTTGGCGGTACAGCGTCCGCATTCGCCATCGGCCAGCAACGGGCTGTCCTGCAGGGCGCAGTAGAGCAGGAAGGTATCCAGGAACAGCGCTTCGGCAAGGTCGATGCCCAGCGGCAGGAAGGGGTCGATGTCCAGGCAGCGCACCTCGACGTATTGCACGCCGCGCGCCAGCAGTGCCTGCAGCGGACGTTCGCCGGGGTAGATGACGCGTTTGGGGCGGATGCTGGAGTAGTACTCGTTCTCGATCTGCAGCAGGTTGGTGTTCAGCTGCAGCCACTCGCCATCCCGGCGGGTGCCGATCTCGGCGTAGGGCGCATAAGGTGTGGACACCGCGTTGAGCAGGCTCTCGGTGTAGCTGGCCAGGTCGTTGTAGCAGGGCGTCATGCCGGCCTGGGCGCTGTTCTGGTAGCCCAGGTCGCTCATGCGCAGGCTGGTGGCCCAGGGCAGATAGAGGGTGTCGGCATCCAGCAGCTGCAGCTGGTGGTTGCGCCCGCGCAGGAAGTTGGCGTCCAGCGCCGGCGAGGCGCCGAACAGGTACATCAGCAGCCAGCTGTAGCGGCGGAAGTTGCGGATCAGACCGATGTAGCGCGCCGACTGGTAGTCGCGGGCCCCGCGGCCGTCGTTTTCCGCCGTGCGCAGCAGGGTCCACAGCGACTCGGGCAGCGAGTAGTTGTAGTGGATCCCGGCGATGCACTGCATGGTCTTGCCGTAGCGCAGCGCCAGCCCCTTGCGGTAGACGTACTTGAGGCGGCCGATGTGGGAGCTGCCGTAGCGGGCGATGGGAATGTCCTCCTCGGCCGGCAGCGGGCCGGGCATGGAGGAGCTCCACAGGTACTCGCCGGCCAGCTTGCCGCTGGTGAAGCGATGGATGCGCTCCAGCTCATCGAGGGTCTGCGCCGGATCCTCGCTGGTGCCGGTGATGAATTCCAGCAGCGCCTCGGA
>DATGNS010000017.1:0-2513 GCA_035306625.1 Pseudomonas sp.
CGCCGCCCGCAGCCTGGTCATTCAGCATATCCACGGCGACATCGGCGTGGCACTGAAGGGCGCCGGGCATTAGGCAAAAAAAGACCGGTGAGCCGTTACCGGCTCCCGGTCAATACCCAAACAGAACTACAACAGCTCAACGAAAAACAGGTTTGCGACGTTCAAAGAACGCCGTTATACCTTCGACAAAATCCTCGGTGCCGGCACAGTCAACAAAGGCCTGGTGCTCATCGTCCAGTTGCTCTGCCAGGCTCTGCCGGGTGGATTGGCGCAGCAGCCGCTTGATGGCCGCCTGGGCTGTGGCGGGGCCGGCCGCCAGTCGCGCGGCCAGCGCGGCGGTGCGCTGCGCCAGCTGGTCGGCAGGCACCACCTCGGCGACCATGCCCCAGGCGAGCGCCTGCTCCGCCGATACCGACTCGTTGAGCAGGGCCAGGCGCATGGCACGTTGCAGCCCGACCTGCCGTGGCAGGTGCCAGGAGCCGCCGCCATCCAGGCTGGCGGCAATGGCGCTGTAGGCCAGGCAGAAACGCACGTTGTCCGCTGCCAGCGTCATGTCACAGCCCAGCGCCAGGCTCATGCCGGCGCCGGATACCGCGCCCTGCACGCTGCCGAGCACGATCTGCGGCATCTGCTCCAGCAGCAGCAATGCCTGATGCAGGGGCTCGATGATGGCCGAGGCCATCGCCGCCGGCGCCACGGCGTCACGAAAGGCCCCCAGGTCGCCGCCGGCCATGAAGGCCCGCCCGGCTCCGCTGAGCACTATTACCCGGATATCCTCGCGCCCCTGCAGCTGCTGGCAGATCTCCAGCAGGCGGGTGGCGAGCGCGACGTTGATGGCGTTCAGCGCCTCGGGGCGATTGAACTCGATCCGGGCGATGCGCCCGTCGATGGTGAGATTGATCGGCATCAGGCAGGCACCGCCAGTGATTTCAGCGGCACCGAGGCATCCGCCAGGGCGACCGGGTCCACCGCCACGCGGTTCTTCACCAGGGCCTTGCCCTGCACGAAGTCGCGCACCAGGTTCACGCTATCGAGCGCCTGCACGCAACCGTCTTTCAGGTAGACCACCGAAAAGCTGCCGCTGGCCGGGTCGCCGCGCAACACCATCTGGTCATGCCCGGCGGACAGGCCCACGGTCTGCAGCTTGAGGTCGTATTGATCGGACCAGAACCAGGGCAGTGCGTTGTAGGGTTGCGGATTGCCGGTCAGGAAATCCGCCACGGTCCTGGCCTGGTCATTGGCATTCTGCACCGATTCCAGGCGGATCGGCCCGGTGTTGGCGCAGAACCCATTGTGGTGCGCTGCGCAGTCGCCGATGGCAAACACATCCGCCACGCTGCTGCGGCAGAATTCGTCGACCATGACCCCGCCGGCCTGGATATCCACCCCGGCCTCGGCCAGGGGGGCCACCGCCGGCAGGATGCCGATGCCGACCACCACCATCTGCGCTGGCAGCACGCGGCCGTCGGCCAGCTTCACGCCGCTGACCCGACCGGCGTCGCCAAGGATCTGCTCGACCTGGCTGTTGAGCTGAATATCCACCCCCCGGGCGCGGTGGGCGCTTTCATAAAAGCGTGACAGCGGCTCGCCGGCGACCCGCGCCAGCACGCGATCCTGAGCCTCCAGTACGGTTACCTGCTTGCCGCGGGTACTGAGCACGGCCGCGGCCTCCAGGCCGATATAGCCGCCGCCGATGACTACTACGGTGTCGACGCTGGCCAGCTCGGCGCGCATGGCATCGACGTCGGCGCGGGTGCGCACATAATGAATGCCTGCCAGGTCATGCCCGGCGCAGGCCAGCCGCCGTGGCGCGCCACCGGTTGCCCAGATCAGGCTACCGTAGGCGATGGGCTCGCCGCCGTCGGCCTGCAGCTGGTGCGCGCCGGTATCCACGTCGACGATCCGCGTATTGCGCAACACCTCGATATTGTGGGTGCGCCAGAATTCCTCGGGACGCAGCAGCAGGCGCTCGAAGGGTTTCTCCTCCGACAGGTATTCCTTGGACAGTGGCGGGCGGTCGTAGGGCAGCTCCGGCTCCTCCCCAACCATGGCCACCGACCCGGTAAAACCACGTTGACGCAGCAGGCTGGCCGCCTGTGCGCCGGCATGACCCGCTCCCACAATCACTACATCATATGCCTGCATCCTGTTCTCCTCGGTCGCCGCTGGTTCAGTCTTCGGGGGCAATCTTTACCCGGATACCATCCATCTCATCGCTGAACACCACCTGGCAGGCCAGCCGCGAGGTGCCGGTGCGATGATCCGAACAGTCCAGCAGATCGTTCTCGTCGTCGCTGGCGGCGCCGACAATATCGGCAAATTCGTCCGCCACGATGACATGGCAGGTGGCACAGGAGCAGGTGCCGCCGCACAGGGCGAGGATCTCTTCCACGCCGTTGTCCCGCATGATGTCCATCAACGTCAGCGACGCCTGGGCCGGCAGCGTCAGCAGCTCACCGGCGCGGTTTTCCACAATCAGAGTACTCATCTTGTTGTTCTCTCTCTTGACCATT
>DATGNS010000018.1:0-7079 GCA_035306625.1 Pseudomonas sp.
GGCGCCCAGCAGCAGGGCGCAGTCCTCGGCGGTGCGGGCGATCGGGCCGCCCTGATCGAGGCTCGAGGCGTAGGCGATCATGCCCCAGCGCGACACGCGGCCGTAGGTGGGCTTCAGGCCGGTGAGGTTGGTCAGCGCGGCGGGCTGGCGGATCGAACCGCCGGTGTCGGTGCCGGTGGCGGCCGGAATCAGACGGGCGGCCACGGCGGCGGCCGAACCACCGGAGGAACCGCCGGGTACGCGGCTGGTGTCCCAGGGGTTCTTCACCGGGCCGTAGTGGCTGGATTCGTTGGCCGAGCCCATGGCGAACTCGTCCATGTTCAGCTTGCCGAGGGTCACGGTGCCGGCGGCGGCCAGCTTCTCGACCACGGTGGCGTCGTAGGGTGCCTTGAAGCCGGTGAGGATCTTCGAGGCGCAGCTGGTCAGCACGCCCCTGGTGCAGAACAGGTCCTTGTGGGCGATCGGCGCGCCGAGCAGGGCGCCGTTCTCGCCGGAGGCGCGGCGGGCGTCGGCGGCGCGTGCCTGCTCCAGGGCCTGTTCCTCGGTGACGGTGATGAAGCTGTTCAGTTGCGGGTCAAGCTGGCGGATACGGCCGAGCAGTTCGCGGCTCAGCTCTTCGGCGGAAAACTGCTTGGCGGCCAGGGCGCGGGCGATCTCGGCCAGGGTCAGTTGGTGCATGGGAAACCCTTTCCTTTATTCGATGACTTTCGGCACGAGGTAGAGGCCGTTTTCCACGGCCGGGGCGATGGCCTGATATTCATCGCGATGATTTTCTTCAGTGACCACATCGGCGCGCAGGCGCTGGGTGGTTTCCAGCGGGTGGGCCAGCGGCTCGATACCGTCGGTGTTCACGGCCTGCATGGCGTCGATCAGGCCAAGAATGTTGTTGAGGGTCTCGGTGGTCTGCGGAATCTCGCTCTCGCCGAGCCCCAGGCGGGCCAGGTGGGCGATCTTTTCCACGTCGGAGCGTTCAAGCGCCATCGGGGAGTCTCCAGGAAACGCGCAAAAGCGGAGCAGCGGGCGATACTGATCCGCGAAAGGCCGATGAGTCGGGCCTCTGGCCCGATACGAGCGTGGCAATCTAACACAGAGCCAGCCTTGCCCAAAATTCCCACACTTTGCTAGAGTCAGCTGCCTTTTTTCTACGCGTTGCCTTTAGGGTCTCCGACTAATGTTCAAAAAACTGCGTGGCATGTTTTCCAGCGATCTGTCGATCGACCTGGGTACAGCCAATACCCTGATTTATGTGCGCGAACGCGGCATTGTGCTCGACGAACCCTCTGTCGTCGCCATCCGTAGCACCGGAAACCAGAAAACCGTTGTGGCCGTCGGTAGCGAAGCCAAGCGCATGCTGGGTCGTACCCCGGGCAACATCGCAGCCATTCGTCCGATGAAGGACGGCGTGATCGCCGACTTCAGCGTCTGCGAGAAGATGCTGCAGTACTTCATCAACAAGGTGCATGAGAACAGCTTCCTGCAGCCCTCGCCGCGGGTGCTGATCTGCGTACCCTGCAAGTCCACCCAGGTGGAGCGTCGTGCCATTCGCGAGTCGGCCCTTCGCGCCGGCGCTCGCGAGGTGTTCCTGATCGAGGAGCCCATGGCCGCCGCCATCGGCGCCGGTCTGCCGGTCGAGGAAGCTCGCGGCTCCATGGTGGTCGACATCGGTGACGGCACCACCGAGATCGCCCTGATCTCCCTGAACGGCGTGGTCTACGCCGAGTCCGTGCGAGTCGGTGGCGACCGTTTCGACGAAGCCATCGTGACCTATGTGCGCCGCAACTACGGTTCGCTGATCGGTGAGTCTTCCGCCGAGCGCATCAAGCAGGAGATCGGCACTGCCTTCCCGGGTGGCGAAGTTCGCGAGATGAACGTGCGTGGCCGCAACCTGGCCGAAGGGGTGCCGCGCAGCTTCACCCTGAACTCCAACGAGGTGCTGGAAGCGCTGCAGGAGTCCCTGGCAACCATCGTCCAGGCGGTCAAGAGCGCTCTGGAACAGTCGCCGCCGGAACTGGCCTCGGATATTGCCGAGCGCGGCCTGGTGCTGACCGGTGGCGGCGCCCTGCTGCGTGACCTGGACAAGCTGTTGTCCCAGGAAACCGGCCTGCCGGTGATCATCGCCGAGGACCCGCTGACCTGCGTGGCCCGTGGTGGTGGTCGCGCCCTGGAGATGATGGATCGTCATTCCATGGATCTGCTGTCCACGGAGTGAGCCTCGTGATGGCGTCCGGCCCTCGGGCAACGCGGCTTTGCGGCCGGACCCATTGAGCAGGCATCCAGCGTTGCGAGGATCCGCCTATCAAACCCTTATTCGTCAAAGGCCCTGCATTGAGTGTGCGCCTGCTGGTGCTCACCGTGCTTTCGGTCGTGCTGATGGTGGTGGATGCTCGCTTCGAAACCCTCAAGCCCCTGCGCAGTCAGCTGGGGCTGGTGCTGACCCCCGTCTACTGGCTTACCGACCTGCCGTTGCGCATGTGGGAAGGCATGAGCGAGCAGGTCGCCAGCCGCAGTGAGCTCATCGAGGAAAATCGCCGCCTGAAGAACGAGGCGCTGCTGCTGCAGCGTCGTCTGCAGAAGCTGGCGACCCTCACCGAGCAGAATGTGCGCCTGCGTGAACTGCTCAACTCCACCGCGCTGCTGGACGATCACGTGGTCATCGCCGAGCTGATCGGTCTGGATCCCAGTCCCTTCACCCAGCGCATCATCATCAACAAGGGCTCCCGCGACGATGTCTTTGTCGGCCAGCCGGTGCTGGATGCCACCGGGCTGATGGGCCAGGTGGTCGAAGTCATGCCCTACACCTCGCGGGTGCTGCTGATCACCGACAGCGTGCACAGCGTGCCGGTACAGGTGAACCGCAACGGCCTGCGGGCCATCGCCTCGGGCACTGGCTCCGACTACCTGGAGCTGCGCCACGTGCCGGAAACCTCGGACATCAAGGAAGGCGACCTGCTGGTCAGCTCCGGCCTGGGCCAGCGCTTCCCGGCCGGTTACCCGGTGGCGCGGGTCCGCTCGGTGGTCCACGAGCCGGGACAGGCCTTCCTGCAGGTGCATGCAGTGCCGACCGCCATGCTCAACCGCAGCCGTCACCTGCTGCTGGTGTTCAGCGACGCAGGGACGCCGGAGCAGCGCATGGGCGCCGCCGGGCTGTCCGTGGAAGCCCAGGTTGGTGATCACGAAGTGGAGCCGCCGAGCGAGCCGCTGGAGGAGCAGCCGTGAGCGCCGAACGACCCAACAACGGCTGGGTGATCTGGGCCACCTTCGTGGTGGCGCTGCTGCTCAGCGTGGCTCCGCTGCCCGGTAATCTGGATCTGCTGCGTCCGCTGTGGCTGGGCCTGGTGGCCGCCTTCTGGGCGCTGACGCTGCCCCATCGTGGCGGCATGACCATGGCCTGGTGCTTCGGCCTGCTGCTGGACGTGCTGTCCGGCAACCTGCTGGGGCTCAACGGCATCCCCCTGGCACTGATCGTCTTCCTGGTGCTGAACCTGCAGCAACGGCTGCGCATGTTTCCCATCTGGCAGCAGGCCATGGTGCTCATGGTGATCCTGGGCATCGCCCAGCTGGTGCTGCTGTGGCTCAATACCCTGGCGGGCAACCGGCCGCCGACGCTGCTGTTCCTGGTGCCGGTGCTGACCAGCGCCATCCTCTGGTTCTGGCTGTACCTGGCGCTGCAGTGGCTGCGCCGGCGCTTCGACGTCTATTAGGCCGGAGCCCGTAAATGCCGGCTGGACACGGGAAGCCAGTCGGGCTCCGGACAGAAGAAGGAATTCGACATGCCCTCCCTTTACCTGGCCTCCGCTTCGCCCCGTCGCAGCGAGCTGCTCAGACAGATCGGCGTCAGCTTCACGCCCTGCCCGGTGGACATCGACGAGACGCCCCTGCCGGGAGAGTCGTCGGCCGACTATG
The DNA here is from genome assembly GCA_035306625.1 of Pseudomonas sp. Classification (GTDB taxonomy): domain Bacteria; phylum Pseudomonadota; class Gammaproteobacteria; order Pseudomonadales; family Pseudomonadaceae; genus Serpens. The sequence goes on from DATGNS010000018.1 coordinate 3,904, forward strand.
TGCAACGCCTGGCGCGCGAGAAGGCCCAGGCCGCCCTGGCGCGCCTGGGGGACGGGCAGCCGCTGTGCGTGCTCGGTGCGGACACCACGGTGACCCTGGATGGTCGCATCCTCGGCAAGCCGGCCGATCGCACGGAAGGTCTGGCCATGCTCGCCCTGCTTTCCGGCCGCACGCATCAGGTGCTGACCGCCGTGGCGCTGGCCGATGCCGGCCGCTGCGAGGTGCGCCTGGTGGAAAGCCAGGTCACTTTCCGTACCATCAGCCCTGAGGAAGCCGAGCGCTACTGGGGAACCGGCGAGCCCGCCGACAAGGCCGGCGGCTACGGGATCCAGGGACTGGGCGCGGTGTTCGTGCGCGAGCTGCGCGGCAGCTTCTCCGGCGTGGTCGGCCTGCCGCTGTGCGAGACGGCCGAGCTGCTGGCTTCATTCGGCGTCCCCTGCTGGACGCAGACGTTATAGGCTGGGAACAGGATGTTCGTTGCGAGGCCTGTTCCAGGCCTCGAATCAATTTTCAGGAATCAGCCATGAGCGAAGAAATTCTGATCAACATCACGCCGATGGAATCGCGCGTGGCCGTGGTCGAGAACGGTGTGCTGCAGGAGGTGCATGTCGAGCGCACCCAGCGTCGTGGCATTGTCGGAAACATCTACAAGGGCAAGGTGGTGCGGGTGCTGCCGGGCATGCAGGCCGCCTTCGTGGACATCGGCCTGGAACGCGCCGCCTTCATCCATGCCTCGGAAATCTCCCAGCGCGAAGGCAGCGCCGTGGAACCGATCAGCGCCCTGGTACATGAAGGTCAGAGCCTGGTGGTGCAGGTCACCAAGGACCCCATCGGCAGCAAGGGCGCGCGCCTGACCACCAACCTGTCGATTCCCTCCCGCTATCTGGTCTACATGCCGCGCACCCGTCACGTGGGCATCTCTCTGAAGATCGAGGGGGAGGCCGAGCGGGAGCGACTCAAACAGGTGGTGGCCGATTGCGTGGCCAGGGAGGGCCTCGAGCAGGCCGGCGGTTTCATCCTGCGCACCGCCGCCGAAGGCGCCGGAGAGGACGAGATCCTGGCCGATATCCGCTATCTGCACCGGCTCTGGGGGCAGATCACCGTGCAGATGCAGACCGCCCAGGCGCCTTCGGTGATCTACGAGGATCTGCCGCTGGCCCTGCGCACCCTGCGCGACCTGGTGCATCCCGGCATCGAGAAAATCCGCATCGACTCCCGGGAAACCTTCCAGAAGGTCGGCCAGTTTGTCGCCGAGCTGATGCCGGAGATCGCCGATCGCCTGGAGCATTATCCCGGTGAGCGGCCGATCTTCGATCTCTACGGGGTGGAGGACGAGATCCAGAAGGCGCTGGAGCGCAAGGTGCTGCTCAAGTCCGGGGGCTACCTGATCATCGATCCGGCAGAGGCGATGACCACCATCGACGTCAACACCGGAGCGTTCGTTGGTCATCGCAACCTGGAAGAGACCATCTTCAAGACCAACCTCGAGGCGGCCATGGCCATCGCCCGCCAGCTGCGTCTGCGCAACCTGGGCGGGATCATCATCATCGACTTCATCGACATGGAGGACGAGGAGCACCGCCGTCAGGTGCTGCGTACCCTGGAAAAGCAGGTGGAGCGCGACCACGCCAAGACCAACATCATCGGCATCACCGAGCTGGGCCTGGTGCAGATGACCCGCAAGCGTACCCGGGAAAGTCTCGAGCAGGTGCTCTGCGAGCCCTGTAGCGCCTGTCAGGGGCGCGGCAAGCTGAAAACGGCGGAGACGGTCTGCTACGAGATCTTCCGCGAGATCCTGCGCGAGGCGCGGGCCTTCCAGGCGGAGGCCTATCTGGTGCTGGCCAATCAGAAGGTGGTGGATCGCCTGCTGGACGAGGAGTCGGGCAACGTGGCGGATCTGGAGGCCTTCATCGGACGCACCATCAAGTTCCAGGTGGAGAGTGAATACTCGCAGGAACAGTTCGACGTGGTGCTGCTCTGACGTGATTTCGCCGCTTCGCCTGCTCAACGGCCTGCTGCGTCTGGGCCTGGGCCTGCTGGCGACGGGGCTGGTGCTGGCCGCCCTGTATGTCAGCCTGGGCCGGGAACTGGCGCCGCTGTTCGCCGACTACCGCGAGTCGCTGGAGCGACGCGCCAGCCAGGTGCTGGACACTCCCCTGCGCATCGGTCGCCTGACCGCCCGCATGAATGGCTTCCTGCCGGAACTGGTTGCCCACGATCTGCTGCTCGGTGAGGCACCAGGGCTGCACATCGACGAACTGCGCCTGCGCCCCGATCTGCTGGGCAGCCTGCTGCACTGGCAGCCGCGTCTGGACGATCTCGAGGTGGCGGGGGTGCGCATGCTGCTGCGCCAGGACGAACAGGGGCGCTGGGCACTGGCCGGCCTGCCCCGCGGCGAGGCATCGGGTGAGGTGGACCCGGCCAACTGGCTGCGCCAGTTGCGGCGTTTTCCCCGGGTGTCGGTAGTGGACAGTCAACTGATCGTCCAGCCCCGGGACGGCGAGCCCCTGAATCTCTCCTACCTGAATCTCAACCTGGATCTGAGCGGCGGTGATCGCCATCAGCTGGACGGCCGCCTGCTTCTGCCGGACGGCAAGCCGCTGGTGCTGCATCTGGACCTGCGTCTGCGACCGAACCGCTGGCAGGACGCCAGCGCCGACCTTTACCTGCGTATGCCCCAGAGCGACTGGGCTCGCTGGCTGCCGCCCGGGCTGCTGGCCGACTGGCAGTTCAGGCGCCTGCTGGGTGGCGGCGAAATCTGGGCGCAATGGTCGTCACGAACGCTGCAGCGCGCCGTGATGCGCCTGCATCTGCCACAGGCGGAACTGGCCTATGCCGACCGCGCGCCGGTGCGTCTGGAGGAGCTCAACTTCAGCGGCTACTTCGAGCCGGGCCCGGCCGGAAGACGTCTGCTGGTCGATTCGCTGGCGGTTACCCTGGACGGTCAGCGCTGGGGCGAGGCGCGGATCAGTCTGCGGGAGCGACCTGACGAGCAGCGTTGGGAACTGGCCAGTGACAGGTTGAATGTGGGGCCCCTGATGCCCCTGGTCCAGGCGCTGGCACCCTTGCCGGACGAGGCCCGCGCCTGGCTGCAGGGGCTGCAGCCGGAGGGGCAGCTGCGCAACATCCTGCTCAGCTATGCACCGGGGGCGGTGCCCTTGGAGCGTCTGAGCTAC
>DATGNS010000019.1:0-2527 GCA_035306625.1 Pseudomonas sp.
GGCTTGAGGTTGAACACCCACGAGGACATCCTGCCCGGCGGGATATCGTCACGGTTGGGCGGGGGCGAGGCGACGCGGATGTTGAACTTCACCACGCCTTTTTCCTCGGGATAGTTCGCCATCGAGTAGGCGCGGATCGTGGTTTCCTCGACCTTGGACACGAAGCGCCACATGTTGAACTTGTCCCAGTCGCCGCGATACTCGTCCTGGATGTCGAAATCCGCGTACTTCACCACGTGCGGGGGGCATTCGAGCTGCACGTAACCGCCGGCACGGAAGTCCACGTTTTCGCCTTCGGGCAGGCGCAGCGTGAGTTCCTTGATGAAGGTGGCGACGTTGGGGTTAGACTCCACCGTGCATTCCCACTTCTTCACGCCGAAGACTTCTTCCGGCACCTCGATCTTCATGTCCTGCTTGACCGGGGTCTGACAGGACAGACGCCAGCCGGCAGTCGCCTCGCGGCGGGTGAAGTGCGAGGCCTCGGTGGGCAGCATCTCGCCGCCACCGCTCTCGACGATGCACTTGCACTGGGCGCAGGTACCGCCACCACCACAGGCCGAGGACAGGAAGATGTTGTTGGCCGCGAGGGTCTGCAACAGCTTGCCGCCGGCCGGGACGGTGATGGTCCGCTCGCCGTTGATTTCGATTGTCACGTCGCCGCTGGAAACCAGCTTGGCGCGCGCCACCAGGATGATCACCACCAGTGCAAGCACGATGGCGGTGAACATGCCTATGGCAAGGAAGATTTCGTAGTTCATCTGATCATCCCGTCCTTACAGCTGCACGCCGGAGAAAGACATGAAGCCCAGCGACATCAGGCCGATGGTGATGAAGGTGATGCCCAGGCCCTGCAGCCCTTCCGGCACATCGCTGTACTTGAGCTTCTCGCGGATGCCTGCCAGCAGCGCGATGGCCAGCGCCCAGGAGAAGCCCGAGCCGACGCCGTAGACCACGCTCTCGGAGAGGTTGTAGTCACGCTCCACCATGAACAGGGTGCCACCCATGATGGCGCAGTTCACGGTGATCAGCGGCAGGAACACGCCGAGGGCGTTGTAGAGCGCCGGCACGTACTTGTCGAGCAGCATCTCGAGGATCTGCACGATGGCGGCGATCACGCCGATGTAGCTGAGCAGGCCGAGGAAGGACAGGTCCACCTCGGGCAGACCGGCCCAGCTCAGCGCGCCCGGCTTGAGCAGGTAGGCATAGATCAGGTTGTTGGCCGGCACGGTGATGGTCTGTACCACCACCACGGCGATACCCAGGCCGATCGCCGTCTCCACCTTCTTGGAGATGGCGATGAAGGTACACATGCCGAGGAAGAACGCCAGGGCCATGTTCTCGACGAACACCGCCTTGACGAACAGGCTGATGTAATGCTCCATCAGTAGGCCTCCTTGTTGGATACTTGCGGGGCCATCTTGAAGGCCGGCTGCTCGACCTGTTCCTTCTTCCAGGAGCGCAGCGCCCAGATGATCAGGCCGATCAGGAAGAACGCCGAGGGCGGCAGCAGCAGCAGGCCGTTGGGCAGATACCAGCCGCCGTCATTGACCACCGGAATGATGGTGTAGCCGAACAGCTTGCCGGCGCCGAACAGCTCGCGGATCACGCCCAGCACCAGCAGCATGGCGCTGTAGCCCAGACCGTTGCCGATGCCGTCGAGGAACGACAGCACCGGCGGGTTCTGCATGGCGAACGCCTCGGCACGACCCATCACGATGCAGTTGGTGATGATCAGACCGACGAACACCGACAGCTGCTTGGACAGCGAGAAGGCGTAGGCCTTGAGGATCTGATCCACCACGATCACCAGCGAGGCGATGATCACCATCTGCACGATCATGCGGATGCTGCTGGGGATCTGGCTGCGGATCATCGAGATGAACAGGCTGGAGAAGCCGGTCACCAGGGTGAGCGCAATGGACATCACCAGCGCGGTCTTGAGGTTGGAAGTCACCGCCAGGGCCGAGCAGATGCCGAGGATCTGCAGGCCGATGGGGTTGTTGGCGAAGATCGGATTGAACAGAACTTCCTTGACGGTGGGTTGCGACATGCTCACGCCTCCCCTGCACGCAGTTTGGCAATAAAGGAACCGAAGCCGTTCTCACCCAGCCAGAAGTGCAGCAGGTTGTTCACACCGTTGCTGGTCAGGGTGGCGCCGGCCAGGCCGTCGACCTGGTGGATCGCCCGCGGGCTCTGGTTATCGACGTTGCCCTTGACGATCTGCACGGCCAGGTTGCCGTTCTCGTCGAACAGGGACTTGCCGAGCCACAACGACTTCCACTTGGGATTGTCGACCTCACCGCCCAGGCCGGGGGTTTCGGCGTGCTGGTAGAAGCCGAAGCCGGCCACGGTGTTCAGGTCGCCTTCCAGTGCGATGAAGCCGTAGAGGGTCGACCACAGGCCGTAGCCGCGGATCGGCAGGACCAGGGTCTGCAGCTCGCCGCCTTCCTCGACCACGTACACGGTGGTGTAGCGCTCGCGGCGCTTGATGGAAGCGATGTCCTGGGAACCCGGCAGGGCCTTGGAC
>DATGNS010000020.1:0-5134 GCA_035306625.1 Pseudomonas sp.
GCTGCCGGCCAGCGCCTCGCCGGCCTCCTTGCCGAAGCCCTGCACCACGTTGAGCACGCCCGGCGGCAGCAGGTCGCCGATCAGCTCCATGAGCACGCTGATGCCCAGCGGCGTCTGCTCGGCGGGCTTGAGCACCACGCAGTTGCCGGCGGCCAGCGCCGGGGCCAGCTTCCAGGCGGCCATCAGCAGCGGGAAGTTCCAGGGGATGATCTGCCCGACCACGCCCAGCGGCTCGCGGATGTGGTAGGCCACGGTGTTGGCGTCGATCTCCGCGGCGGTGCCTTCCTGGGCGCGGATGCAGCCGGCGAAGTAGCGGAAGTGGTCGGCGGCCAGCGGAATGTCGGCGTTGAGGGTCTCGCGCACCGCCTTGCCGTTGTCCCAGGTTTCGGTGACGGCCAGCAGTTCCAGGTTCTGCTCGATGCGGTCGGCGATCTTCAGCAGGATCCCCGCGCGCTCCTGGGCGCTGGTGCGGCCCCAGGCGTCGGCGGCGGCATGCGCGGCATCCAGGGCCTTGTCGATGTCGGCGGCATCCGAGCGGGGGAATTCGGCGATCGGTCCGCCGGTGACCGGCGAGGTGTTGGTGAAGTAGTTGCCATTCACCGGTGGCACGAACTCGCCGCCGATGTAGTTGCCGTAACGGGACTTGAAGGTGACGATGGCGCCTTCACTACCGGGGTGTGCGTAACGCATGACGGCCTCCTGGCTCTTCGCGGATGGGAAGTAGGAAAAGCCTAGCCCAGCCCCCCGGCGCCACCCTGAGACCTTGGTCGGGGCGGCGTGCTACCCTCGCGCGATTCATGCGCCTGCTTCGTTGAGGACCCCCATGCATATCCACATTCTCGGCATCTGCGGCACCTTCATGGGTTCGCTGGCGGTGCTGGCCAAGGAACTCGGTCACCGCGTCACCGGCTCGGACGCCAACGTCTATCCGCCCATGAGCACCCAGTTGGAGGCCCAGGGCATCGAGCTGATGCAGGGCTACCTGCCCGAACACCTGGAGCCGGCGCCGGATCTGGTGGTGATCGGCAACGCCCTGTCGCGCGGCAATCCGGCGGTGGAATACGTGCTCAACAAGGGGCTGTCCTACACCAGCGGCCCGCAGTGGCTGGCCGACCATGTGCTGCAGGGCCGCTGGGTGATGGCGGTGGCCGGCACCCATGGCAAGACCACCACCACCAGCATGCTGGCCTGGATCCTCGAACATGCCGGCATGGCGCCGGGTTTCCTGATCGGCGGGGTGCCGCAGAATTTCGCCGTGTCGGCGCGCCTGGGCGGCACGCCCTTCTTCGTGGTGGAGGCCGATGAGTACGACAGCGCCTTCTTCGACAAGCGCAGCAAGTTCGTCCACTACCGGCCGCGCACCGCCATCCTCAACAACCTGGAATACGACCACGCGGACATCTTCCCGGACCTGGCCGCCATCGAGCGGCAGTTCCACCATCTGGTGCGCACCATTCCCGGCGAGGGCCTGATTGTGCATCCCACCACCGAGCAGGCCATCGAGCGGGTGCTGGGCATGGGCTGCTGGACTCCGGTGCAGAGCACCGGCGAGGGTGGTGACTGGCAGGCGCGTTTGCTGGCCGAGGACGGCTCGCGCTTCGAGGTGCTGTTCCAGGGCGAGCCCCAGGGCGACGTGAACTGGTCGCTGACCGGCCGCCACAACGTCAGCAACGCCCTGGCGGCGCTGGCCGCGGCGCGCCACGTGGGCGTGGTGGGCGCGCTGGGCTGCGAGGCGCTGAGCCAGTTCCGGAGCGTCAAGCGGCGCATGGAAAAGGTCGCCGAGGTGAACGGCGTGACCCTCTACGACGACTTCGCCCACCACCCGACCGCCATCGCCACCACCCTGGACGGCCTGCGCAAGAATGTCGGCGATGCGCCGATCGTGGCCATCATCGAGCCGCGCTCCAATTCCATGAAACTGGGCGCGCACCGCGACGGTCTGCCGGAGTCGGTGGCCCAGGCCGACCAGGTGATCTGGTACGCGCCGCCGAACCTGGGCTGGGACCTGGGTGCCACGGCCGCTGCCTGCCCGGTGCCGGCAGTGGTCTGCGATTCGCTGGAGGCCATCATCGCGCGCACCAGATCCCTCGTGGCGCCCGGCACCCAGGTGGTGATCATGAGCAACGGCGGCTTCGGCGGCCTGCACGGCAAGCTGGCCCAGGCGCTGGCGGAGTAGCAGAGACCCTACAGAAACGGTGGCCCGCAAAATAAGCAACGAGGAAGGAACCATGACCGGCCCGCAACGCATCACCCTGGCGATGACCGGCGCCTCCGGCGCCCAGTACGGCCTGCGCCTGCTCGACTGCCTGGTGCAGGAGGAGCGCGAGGTGCACTTCCTGATCTCCAAGGCCGCCCAGCTGGTGATGGCCACCGAGACCGACGTGGTGCTGCCGGCCAAGCCGCAGGCCATGCAGGCCTTCCTCACCGAATACACCGGCGCGGCGCCGGGGCAGATCCGCGTCTATGGCAAGGAAGACTGGATGGCCCCGGTGGCCTCCGGTTCCGGTGCGCCGGCGGCCATGGTGGTGGTGCCCTGTTCCACCGGCACCCTGTCGGCCATTGCCACCGGCGCCTGCAACAACCTGATCGAGCGCGCCGCCGACGTGGCCCTCAAGGAACGCCGCCAGCTGATCCTGGTGCCCCGCGAGGCGCCGTACTCCAGCATCCACCTGGAGAACATGCTCAAGCTGTCCAACCTGGGCGTGACCATCCTGCCGGCCTCGCCGGGCTTCTATAACCAGCCGCAGACCGTCGAGGACCTGATCGACTTCGTGGTGGCGCGCATCCTCAACTGCCTGGGCATTCCCCAGGACCTGCTGCCGCGCTGGGGCGAACACCATCTGGTCAGCGAGGATTGATCTGAATCGGCCCGGTCAGGCGCAGCAAGACCGATAATCCCGGCAGGAGCCATACAGGGAGTCGAGCCGTGAGAGAGCAGGCGCAATTCCACATCGGTTACTGGTTGCTGGCCATCCTGGCTTTCATGGGCATCCAGTACCTGCTGGCCACCCAACAGGTGGCGACCATCCCCTATAGCGAGTTCGAGGAGCACCTGAAGGCAGGTCGCATCGAAGCCATTGCCGTCACCGACCGGCGCATCGAGGGCACCTTCAAGTCGCCGCTGGCCGGCGGTCAGCGCCATTTCGTCACCAACCGCGTCGAGCCGCAGCTGGCCGAGCACCTGGCCCAGTACCCGGTGCGCTTCGCCGGCAAGGTGGAGAGCACCTTCCTGCGCGACCTGGCCGGCTGGGTGATTCCCGCGCTGGTGTTCGTCTCCATCTGGCTGTTCCTGCTCAAGCGCATCGGTGGCGGGGTGGGCGGCGGCATGATGCAGATCGGCAAGAGCAAGGCCCGGGTCTACGTGGAGACCGACATCAAGGTCAGCTTCGCCGACGTGGCCGGCGTGGACGAGGCCAAGGCCGAACTGCAGGAGATCATCGACTTCCTGCGCGACCCCGAGACCTATGGCCGCCTCGGCGGGCGCCTGCCCAAGGGCATCCTGCTGGTCGGCCCGCCCGGCACCGGCAAGACCCTGCTGGCCCGCGCGGTGGCCGGCGAGGCCGGAGTGCCCTTCTTCTCCATCTCGGGTTCCGAGTTCGTCGAGCTGTTCGTCGGGGTGGGCGCGGCGCGGGTGCGTGACCTGTTCGAGCAGGCGCGCGCCAAGGCGCCGGCGATCATCTTCATCGACGAGCTGGACGCCCTGGGCCGCGCCCGCGGCGCCGGGCCGCTGGGCGGCGGCCACGACGAGAAGGAGCAGACCCTCAATCAGCTGCTGGTCGAGCTGGACGGCTTCGACACTTCCAGCGGCCTGGTGCTGCTGGCCGCCACCAACCGTCCGGAAATCCTCGACCCGGCGCTGCTGCGCGCCGGGCGCTTCGACCGCCAGGTGCTGGTCGACCGTCCCGACAAGATCGGCCGCGTGCAGATTCTCGGCGTGCACCTGAAGAAGGCGCGGCTGGCGCCGGACGTGGATCCGCAGGTGATCGCCGAGCTGACCCCCGGCTTCACCGGCGCCGACCTGGCGAACCTGGTCAACGAGGCCACCCTGCTGGCCACCCGGCGCAAGGCCGCGGCGGTGGAGATGCAGGATTTCAACGCCGCCATCGAGCGCATCATTGCCGGTCTGGAAAAGCGCAACCGCCTGCTCAACCCGAAGGAGCGCGAGGTGGTGGCCTACCACGAGATGGGCCATGCGCTGGTGGCCATGGCGCTGCCGGGCATGGACCCGGTGCACAAGGTGTCCATCATCCCGCGCGGCCTGGGCGCGCTGGGCTACACCATCCAGCGGCCCATCGAGGACCGCTTCCTGATGACCCGCGAGGAGCTGGAGCACAAGATGTCCGTGCTGCTCGGCGGACGCGCCGCCGAATGGCTGGTGTTCGAACAGCTGTCCACCGGCGCGGCGGACGATCTGGTCAAGGCCACCGACATCGCCCGCGCCATGGTCACCCGCTACGGCATGTCCGAACGCCTCGGCCATCTGGCCCTGGAAAGCGAGCCCAACCCCTACCTGGGCAGCGAGCTGTACGGCCTGCGCCCGCGCCGCGAGTACGCCGAGAGCACCGCCACGGCCATCGACGAGGAAGTGCAGGCGCTGGTGCAGGGGGCGTTCGAGCGCAGTCTGGAACTGCTCAGGGCGCGGCGTGACGTGCTGGAGCGCAGCGCGCGGCGCCTGCTGGAGAGAGAAACCCTCTCGGGCGAGGAACTGCAGGCGCTGATGGGGCCGGCTGGGTAGGGTGGTCAACGCGCAAGCGTTGGCCACCGAACAAGGCATTGGGACAAACCCAAACGGCGGCCGGGAAAAGCGCCGACCGCCCCACGTCCCGGTTGCGCCGCAGTGGCATTTGTAGGGTGGTCAACGCGTAAGCGTTGGCCTGGTTTCGGTGCAAGCCGAAGCGGCGGCCGGAACGGCGCCGACCGCCCACCTCGTGTTCAGGCGTTCAGTCCCACCACCTCGCCGGTGGTTTCGCTCAGGCCGAAGCGGCCCCGGGCATCGCGGGTCACGCGGCCCATGGCCACCTTCGGGTCGTGGGTGAACACCAGGCGACCGCGGTTGATCAGCATGCGCTCCAGGAGCATTTCCTTCTCTTCGATCAGGCCTTCCGGGAAGCGGTCGTAACCCATGGTGATCGGC
>DATGNS010000021.1:0-14560 GCA_035306625.1 Pseudomonas sp.
ACCGCGATGCGGAAGAAGGAAACAGCATGAGACAACATCGGTTGGCGGCGTCCATTGCGCTGGTGGGTCTGGTCCTCTCCGGCTGCGATTCGCAGACCAGTGTGGCCCTGGATACTCCGGCCCAGAAGGCCTCCTATGGCATCGGCCTGAACATGGGACAGAGCCTGGCCCGTGACGGACTGGACGACCTGGATCCCCAGGCCGTGGCGCTGGGCATCGAAGACGCGCTGGCCAATCGTGAGCCTCGCCTCAGTGACGAGCAGGTCATCGAGGCCTTCTCCGCCCTGCAGGCCCGTGTCGACGAGCGCATGGCCGCCCAGCAGGCGGAAAACCGTGCCGCCGGCGAGAAATTCCTGGAGGAGAACGGCAAGCGCGAAGGCGTGGTCACCACCGCCAGCGGCCTGCAGTACGAGGTGCTGAAGAAGGCCGACGGCGCCAAGCCGACCGCCGACGATGTGGTCACCGTGCACTATGTGGGCACCCTGACCGATGGCAGCGTGTTCGACAGCTCCGTCGAGCGCGGCGCGCCTATCGAGCTGCCGGTCGGCGGCGTGATCCAGGGCTGGGTCGAGGGTCTGCAGCTGATGAACGTGGGCGAGAAGTACAAGCTCTACATCCCCAGCGAGCTGGCCTACGGCGACCAGAGCCCCAGTCCGCTGATTCCGCCGAGCTCGGTTCTGGTCTTTGAACTGGAACTGCTGGGCATCAAGGGCAAGTAAGTCCGTTCAGCGCAACGCCCCGTCCCGACGGGGCGTTGTCGTTTCAGGGGTCGGAAACCCGTCCCGGCGTCTCGGGTCTGAGCTGGTGAGCCCGGGACGGGCGGTGCGGCTGAACAGCCGGCTCCCGTGTACCCTTTCATGGCAGCCTTGCATTTCGTGCTCCGGAGGTCCGCATGAACCCGCCCTGGCACCTGGCCCGCTTCCTGCCCATTGCCGCCCGGATCCTGCGCCGCAAGCGCTTGCCGGCGCTGCTGCTGGCCGTGGCCGGCAAGGCGTCGCGGCGGGCCGCCGGCCAGCGTGGCCTGGGGGAAAGCCTGGCGCTGCTGCAGGCCCTGTGCCTGGCCTGGTGGCGCGGCGAATACCGTGCGATCAGCGGCAAGGCGCTGCTCAGCGTGGTGGCCGGTCTGGCGTATTTCCTCTCGCCGCTGGACCTGATTCCCGATTTCCTGCTGGGCGTGGGCCTGCTCGACGACGTGGCCGTGCTGGCCTGGATCATGCGCACCTGGCGCAGCGAGCTGGATGCCTTTGTCGCCTGGCGCAACGCCCAGTCCGAGGCGCGGCGCCGGGAGCTGGAGCGGTTGCCCGACGAGGCGGAGATCAGGGCGCGTTCGGCGTCCTGATGTGCGCTCGGCGGACGTTGTTGCCGAGCCGGGTTGATAAGATGTGGCCGCCGACGGACCGGTGGTCTTTGCTGCAGGAGATGTGTCGATGAATGTGCAAGTGATTACCCGTGAGGGGCAGCCGGAGTATGCGGTGCTGCCCTGGGACGAATACCAGGCGCTGCTGCGGGCGGCGGGTATCGGCGAGCAGCCGGCGCCGCCGCCGGTTGTCGAGGCCGCGCAGCCACAGGGGCTGACGCCGGAGCGCATCGCCACGCTGCGCGAGCGCCTGGGTCTGACCCAGGCGGATCTGGCGCGCCAGGTGGGCATCAGCCCGTCCTACCTGGCCATGATCGAGCAGGGAGAGCGCGAGCCGAGCGATGCCATCCGCCACTCCCTGGCACGCGCGCTGGGTGTTCCGGCCGGGGAGGTATGACATGCGTATCAGCCGACAGCATTGGGAAGCCCTGCTCGCGGAACTGAACGACGCGAGCCGGCAGCGGCATCTGCTGACCTACCGCGCGCTCATCGAGCGCCTGCAACTGCCGGCGCCGGCAATGCAGACGCTGGTGGCGGCGCTCGAACATCTGGCTACGCTGGATGCACGCAGTGAGCGCCCATTGCGCAGTTCGCTGGTGATCAGCCAGGGCGCAAGCCGGTTGCCGCGCCCCGGGTTTTTCGAGTGTGTAAGCCGCCTGGGTCGTTTCACCGGGCCGAGTGATGGCGCCGCTGCGGCCTCCTGGCATGCCGCCGAGGTGGCCAGGGTGTTCGAATTCGATTATCCACAGGAGCCCTGAATATGGCGTGGTGGTGGCGACTCCGTGCGCGACTGGGTTATGCGCTGGCGCGTCGGTTGTTTCACTGGCAATGGCTGATGCGGCAGCCGCGCGTCTGGCGCTGGATGGAGGGCCAGTTCACGCGCATGGCCAACCTCGGCCATACGCCGGCGCAGAGTTTCTACGGGCACGTGCTGCTGTTTCGCGGGCGTGGCCTGGGTGCACGCGAGGAGGGGCTGCGGCTGCTGCGCCTGGCTGCCCAGAACGGCGACAGCAAGGCGGCCTACCAGCTGGGCGTGGCCGCCCTGGCCGGCAGTCCCCAGCAGGAGCCGGATGGCAAGGAGGCGGCGCGCTGGTGGATGCTGGCGGCCCAGGCGGGCCATCCGCTGGCGGCGCGCAAGCTGGCCGACCTGTATCGGGAGGGCGGCTACGGCCTGGTGGCCGACGCCGATCTGGCCGAGCGCTATCAGCGGCGTGCCGAGGAGCTGGGCCTGTAAGGTCGCATCCACCGCGAGACAGTCATGAAAAAGCCGGCGTGAGCCGGCTTTTTCGTTGCTGCACAGGCCAGGCGGTCAGTGCTTGGCCACCCGGCTGTTGAGGGTCAGGTAGTCCAGCAGGATGTGGCCGGTTTCCGCCAGGTAGGCATCCTCTTCCGGCTTGGGCTTTTCCGCCAGGTGCGGGGTTGCGCCATCCTCTTCTTCCTCGTTCTTGAGCTTCTTCAGCGGCTCCTCGCCGCGGGCCAGGCGTCGGGCGTTCTCCAGCTCAAGCTGGCGCGCCTCGATAGCGGCCTGCTGGCGACGGCGCTTCTCCTCGTTGAGCGAGACGCGGGTTTCCTTCATCAGCTCCTGGGTCAGGCGCAGGCGCTCGCGGGTGAAGACGAAGTCCGGGTTCTGCGCCGCCCGCGCGTCATGGCGCGCCTTGAGCTCGGCCAGGAACGGCGTGAAGGGGTTGGCTTCCGGACGGATCGCCGGATGGATGCGATCCCAGGGCATGGCTTCGGGCAGTGCGCTTTCACCGATCTCGTCGATGTCCACATCCGAGGGGTAGAGGATGTCCGGGACCACGCCCTGGTGCTGGGTGCTCTGCCCGGATACCCGGTAGAACTTGGCCAGGGTCAGCTTGAGCTCGCCATGGTTGAGCGGCTGGATGCTCTGTACCGTGCCCTTGCCGAAGGTCTGCACGCCGATGATCAGGGCGCGGTGATAGTCCTGCATGGCGCCGGCGAAGATCTCCGAGGCCGAGGCGGACAGGCGGTTGACCAGCACCGCCAGCGGTCCGGTGTAGAAGGCGCCGGGGTTCTCGTCGGCCAGCACGTCCACGCGACCGTCGCTGTTGCGCACCAGCACCGTGGGGCCCTGCTCGATGAACAGGCCGGTCAGCTCGGTGGCTTCCTGCAGGGAGCCGCCGCCGTTGTTGCGCAGATCGATGACCACGCCGTCCACTTGCTCTTCCTGCAGCTCGGCCAGCAGCCGCTTCACGTCGCGGGTGGTGCTCTTGTAGTTCGGATCGCCTGCCCGGTAGGCCTTGAAGTCCAGGTAGAAGGCGGGAATCTCGATGACCCCCAGCTTGTAGTCGCGGCCTTCATGCTCCAGTTGCAGCACGGACTTCTTGGCGGCCTGCTCTTCCAGCTTCACGGCTTCCCGGGTGAGGGTGACGACGCGGCTGGTCTGGTCGTTGGGGGCGTTGCTGGCCGGGATGATTTCCAGGCGCACCTTGGAGCCCTTGGGACCGCGGATCAGCTTGACCACCTCGTCCAGGCGCCAGCCGATCACATCGATCATCTCGCCATCGCCCTGTGCCACGCCGACGATGCGGTCGGCCGGCACCAGCTGCTTGCTCTTCTCGGCCGGCCCGGCGGGCACCAGGCGCACGATCTTGACCATCTCGTTGTCGCTCTGCAGCACCGCGCCGATGCCTTCCAGCGACAGGCTCATGTTGATGTCGAAGTTCTCCGCGCTGTCCGGCGACAGGTAGCTGGTGTGCGGGTCGTAGGTCTGTGCGAAGGCGTTGATGTAGGCCTGGAAGATGTCCTCGCTGCGGGTCTGGCGCAGGCGGGTCAGCTGGTTCTGGTAGCGTTTGGTCAGCAGCTCGCGGATGGCCTCCGGCTCCTTGCCGGCGATCTTCAGGCGCAGCACCTCGTCCTTGACGCGCTTGCGCCACAGGTCATCCAGCTCGGCCCGGTCGCGGGGCCAGGAGGCCGTCTCCCGGTCCAGTTCCAGCTCCTCGTCGAGGGTGAAATCCAGCTTGTCGATGTCCTGCACCAGGCCGAGGGCGTACTCGACGCGCTCGATCAGCCGCTGCAGGTGACGGGTATAGATGGTGAAGCCGGGCTCCAGCTGGCCTTCCTTGAGGAAGTCGTCGAACTTCAGCCGCCAGGGCTCGAACTCGGCGATGTCGCTGGCCATGAAGTAGCTGCGGCTCGGATCCAGCATCTTCAGGTAGCTGTCGTAGATCTTGGCGGAGCGGGCGTCGTCCAGGGGCGGCTTGTTGTAATGATGGCGCCGCAGCAGTTCCACCACGTTGAGGCTGGCGATCACCTGGTTGCGGTCGGGCTTGAGGCTCGACCAATCCAGCTCGGTGGTTTTGGCCTGCAGGGGCAGGCTGAGGATCATGGCCAGGGTCAGGGCCAGGCCGCCGAGCAGGCGCGGGAGAGTGGGTCGACGCGGGAAGGAGTGATAACGCATAGTAGGCCGTCTATTGGTACCGGTTTCCGAGGGAACCGGTTTAATGGCGCGAAAGCCCGGCCATGGCCGGGCCATGTGGGAATCACTATGGAGGCAGCGTGAAGGCATTGCAAGGTATCGAAGGACGCGTCGAGTGGGCCGAGCGGAGCAGCGAGCCCTGCGGTCCGGGTCAGGTGCGTATCCGCGTGGCGGCCGCCGGTCTCAATCGTGCCGATCTGCTGCAGCGGGCCGGCCATTATCCGCCGCCGCCCGGTGCGACCGACATTCTCGGCCTGGAATGCGCGGGCGTGATTGCCGAAGTGGGTGCCGGCAGCCCCTGGCAGGTGGGCGATCGCGTGTGCGCCCTGCTGGCCGGCGGCGGCATGGCCGAGGAAGTGGTGGTCAACGCCGGTCATGTGCTGCCGGTGCCGGACGGCCTGTCCCTGGCCGAGGCGGCGGCGGTGCCGGAGGTGTACGCCACCGCCTGGCTCAACCTGTTCCAGATCGCCCGGCTGCACCCCGGCGAGAAGGTGCTGATCCACGCCGGTGCCGGCGGCGTCGGCTCCGCGTCCATCCAGCTGTGCAAGGCGTTCGGCAATCCCTGCTGGGTCAGCGTCGGCTCGGCCGAGCGGCTGGCCTACTGCGAGCAGCTCGGTGCCCAGGGCGGCGTGCTGCGCGGAGAGAACCTGGAGGGCCTGAAGGATTTCGCGCCCTTCGACGTGATCCTCGATCCGGTCGGCGCCAGCTATGCGCCGCTGAACCTGAGCCTGATCGCCCTGGACGGTCGCTGGGTGGTGATCGCCATGATGGGTGGCCGCCGCGCCGAGCTGGATCTGGCCAAGCTGCTGGCCAAGCGTGTGCAGATCACCGGTTCGACCCTGCGCAACAGGGATGATGTCTTCAAGGCGGCGCTGATGGCGGAAATGCGCGAGAAGGTCTGGCCGCTGTTCGCCGAGAAGAAGCTGTCGGCGCAGCTGGAACGCACCTTCCGCGCCGACCAGGCCGAGGAGGCTTTCGCGCTGCTGGAAAGCAACCAGGTCAACGGCAAGATCGTGCTGGTGTTGGACGACAGCCTCTGATCGTCCGTTCCCCCGCAATCGCGGCTGAAGCGCTCCTGTCGAGACCAGCAAGTCCTTGTCGGAGCGGCTTCAGCCGCGATCAATGTGCGGGCCGGGCGGAGGCTCCGTGCCCGCGCCTCATCCCTCCAGCTCCCGAATCGCCTCCGGCGCAATCTCCAGCGCCACCGTCCGGCCGCTGAGCAGCAGGTCGGCGGCGGAGCGGTTCAGCACGTCCACGCTCAGCTCCACGCCACGGCTCGCCACCCGGTAGCGGATGACATTGCCGAGCAGGCTGCGGCCGCGGATTTCCCCGCTGAGGGGGCCGCTGCCCAGGCGGATGGCTTCCGGGCGGATCGCCACGCGCCCGCTTACCGGCCGTCCCAGCAGCCGGCTGGCCGTTTCCGCGTCCAGCAGGTTGTAGTGTCCGATGAAGCCCGCCGCGAACGCACTGGCCGGCTGGGTGTAGAGGGCTTCGGCGCTGCCGTCCTGGACGATGCGTCCGGCATCCATGAGCAGGATGCGGTCCGACAGGGTCAGGGCTTCCTCCTGGTCGTGGGTGACGAACAGTGTGGTCAGTCCCAGCTCCCGCTGGATGCGTCGGATCTCCTCGCGCAGGTGCTTGCGGATGCGCGCATCCAGCGCCGACAGTGGTTCATCGAGCAGCAGCAGGCGGGGCCGGGTGACCAGGGAACGGGCCAGGGCGACCCGCTGGCTCTGGCCGCCGGACAGCTGCTGGGGATAGCGGTCGGCCAGCTCGGTGAGCTCCACCAGCGCCAGCACCTCGGCGACGCGCCGGGCCCGCTCCGCGCGGGCGACCTTCTGCATGCGCAGGCCGAAGGCCACGTTCTGCGCCACCGTCATGTTGGGGAACAGGGCATAGCTCTGGAACACCATGCCGATGCCGCGCTTCTGCGGCGGCAGGGGCAGCAGGTCCTGGCCGTCCAGGCGGATGGCGCCGCCGTCCACCTCGGTCAGCCCGGCCACGCAGCGCAGCAGGGTGGACTTGCCGCAGCCGGAGGGTCCCAGCAGGGTCACGAACTCGCCGCGCTCGATGTTGCAGCGGATGTCGCTGAACACGCTGGTCGCCCCATAGCGCTTGTGCAGTCCCTCGATGACCAGAAAGCTCATGGCAGATCCCTGTTCAGGTGGTTGGCGATCCAGGTGCACACCAGCACGAAGAAGAAGTAGGAGATCACCAGGGCGCTGTTGAAGTGGCCGCTGCTGTTGCGCATGTTGTTCAGATACACCTGCAGGGTTTCGTAGCGGGTGCCCACCAGCAGGTTGGCGAACACGAACTCGCCGAGCAGGAAGGAGAACGACAGGAACAGCGCCACCACCACGCCCTTGCGCAGGTTGGGCAGCACCACCCAGAAGGCCGCCTGCCAGGTGCTGGCGCCGTGCACGCGGGCCGCGTCCATCAGGTCGCGCAGGTTGAGGGCCAGCAGGTTGTTGCTGATGGCCCGGTACATGAAGGGCAGGGCCACGGTGAAGTAGCAGCCGATCAGGATCCAGGGCGTGCCGGTCAGCGGCAGCGGGCCGCCGGCGTACAGCTGCAGCAGGCCCACCGAGGACACCACCGGGGGGATGGCGAAGGGCAGCAGGATCAGCACGTTCATCAGGCCGTCCAGGCGCGGGAAGTGGTAATGCACCACGAACAGCAGCGGCAGGATCAGCAGCACCGACAGCAGCAGGGCGCCGACGCACACCACCAGCGAGTGGCCGAAGGCGGTCAGGAAGCGCGCGTCGCTCCACAGAGCCAGGTACCACTTGAGGGTCAGCCCGCTGGGCAGCACGGTGGCCGACCAGCTGGTGGCCAGCGAATAGAGCAGGGTCCCGGCCAGGGGCAGCAGCAGGATCAGGAACAGCGCCCACACCACCAGCCGGTGGTAGAGCCGGGCGGGGCCCGATTCAGCGCGCCGCATGGTGGCTCCTCCTCAGCAGCCACTGATGGACCAGGGTGATGAAGGCCATCAGGCCGACCAGCAGCATGGCCAGGGCGCTGGCCAGCCAGGGGTCGAGGTTGATGTCGCCGGCCACCAGCGCGGCGATGCGGATGGGCACGATGTTGAAGTTGCCGGTGGTCAGCGCGTACACGGTGGCGTAGGCGCCCAGGGCGTTGGCCAGCAGGATCACGAAGGTGCCGACCAGCGCCGGCGTCAGCACCGGCAGGCCGATGTGCAGCCAGTAGCGCCAGGTGGGTGCGCCGAGCAGCGCGGCCGCGTCCCGCCAGTCCTCGCGCAGGGCATCGAAGGCCGGGTAGAGCAGCAGCACCCCGAGCGGGATCTGGAAGTAGGTGTAGACGACGATCAGCCCGGTCTTGGAATAGAGGTTGAAGTCCTCGATCCAGCCGATCTGGCGCAGCAGAAGGGTGAGCGCGCCGTTGAAGCCCAGCAGGATGATGAAGGCGAACGCCAGCGGCACCCCGGCGAAATTGCTGGTCATGGTGGCGAAGGCGTTGACGAAGTCGCGCAGGCGCGACTCCACCCGGTGCAGCGAATAGCTGCCCAGCAGGGCGATCAGCAGGCCGAACAGGCTGGACCACAAGGACACCTCCAGACTGTGGCGTATCGCCTGCCGGTAGAAGCGCGATTCCAGGATGCGGCTGAAGTTGGCCAGGCTCCAGCCTTCGGCTGTCTGCACGCTGTGCACCGCCACCCACAGCAGCGGGGCGATCTGGAAGGCGAAGAACACCAGCCCGAACGGCACCAGGCACAGCGCGGCGAGCCAGCGGCCCCGCGACATCGAGGTCATCGGCATGCGCGGAACTAGCGCATCTCGATGATGACGTGCTCCTGCCACAGCTGGGGCAGGGCGCGGGAGGTCTTCTCCCAGGCCTCGGCATCGCGGATCGGCTGCACGTTGGCGTACTGCTCGTTGGGCAGCAGCTTGCTCTGCACGTCCGCCGGCAGGGTCAGGTGCTCGGCGCGGATCGGTCGGGCATGCCCCTTGGCCAGGTTGATCTGTCCGGCGTCGGAGAGGATGTATTCCCGGGCCAGCTTGGCGGCGTTGGGGTGCTTGGCGTAGCGGTTGATGATGGTGGTGTACCCGGAGATCACCGAGCCGTCGGAGGGGATCAGCACCTCGAAGCGGTCGGGATCGATCTGCTCGCGATAGCCCAGGCCGTTGAAGTCCCAGACCACGCCCACTTCCACCTCGCCCTTCTCCAGGGTCTGGATGGTCGGGTTGGCCAGCGACAGGCGGCCCTGGCGGGCAATCTCGGCGAAGAAGTCCAGGCCCGGCTGGATGTTCTTCTCGTCGCCACCGTTGGCGATGGCCGCCGCCAGCACGCCGTTCACCGCCTGGGCGGCGGTGCCCACATCACCGATGGCCACCTTGTAGCGGCCCTGTTTCAGGTCGGCCCAGGAGCGGGGAATGTCCTTGACCAGCTGCTTGTTGACGATGAAGGCGATGGAGCCGGTGTAGGCCAGCATCCAGTGGCCGTCGTCGTCCTTGGCCCAGTCGGGAATCTGCTCCCAGGTGGTGGGCTTGTAGGGCTGGGTCACCCCCTGCTGCACCGCAATGGGGCCGAAGGCGGCGCCCACGTCGCCGATGTCGGCGGTGGCGTTCTGCTTCTCGGCGGCGAACTTGGCGATTTCCTGGGCCGAGCTCATGTCGGTGTCGCTGTGCTCGAGGCCGTACAGGCGCTTCAGGTCCGCCCAGGTGTCCTTCCAGTTGGCCCAGCTGTCCGGCATGCCCACGCTGTCCACCCGCCCTTCGGCGCGGGCGGCCTGCTCCAGTTGGGACAGATCCTGCGCACCTGCCTGACCGCCCAGGGTCAGGGCCGCGCCCATCAGGGAAACCAGTAGTACTCGTTTCATTCCTGCAGCTCCTTGCAAGGTCCGTGAATGACGGTCCGTACCACTCTGGCGGCCGTGGATGACCGGCGCGTGACAGGCACACAGGCGAGCCGGCTGAGCAAAGCGTAGCCCTGACCGCGGGCCCATGCCGGCGTCGATTTCGTGCGCCAGAGTAGTGCATAGCAAGCTAACAAAATACGCCCCGCGCTCTGAAAAGGAGCCATCCGGCTGTAAAAAACGGCCGTAAGTGCTTGTTTTTTGAGGTGGCACGCTTGGTGCTTTGGGGTGATCAGCGCGGTGTTCGAAATATTGGCCGCGCACCCTCATAAGTAGTGGAGAACATCATGAAAGCCTTGGGTATCACGCTGGGTGCAATGCTGAGTGTGCTGACAGTCGGCATCGCTCAGGCCTCGGAAACCTTCGTTCCGGAAGTGCTGACGGTCGAGAAGACCATCAAGCCGGGAGCGAACGTGTTCGTGCTGGATCAGAGCTGGAGCGGTCCCACGCGCATCAACGTGCTGTCGGCCGACGACCTGGAGCACAAGGGCATTCTGGCCGCGGGCCTGATCGGCCAGATGGCGTTCAGCAAGGACCACAAGACCGCCTACACCATCTCGGCCTATGCCAAGCGCATCACCTACGGCCCGACCGAGGCGGTGCTGCAGGAGTTCGACGTGGACACCCTGTCGGTGAAGCGCGAGATCCTGCTGCCCGAGAAGATGGCCCAGGTGGCCCCCTCCAACGCCATCCTGAACCTGTCCGCGGACGGCAAGCTGGCCTTCGTGCAGAACGCCACTCCGGCCACCTCGGTCACCGTGGTGAACCTGGAGGAAGGCAAGGTCGTGGCGGAGGTCCCGACCCCGGGCTGCTTCGGCACCTTCCCGGCGGCCAGCGGCCAGCGTTTCAGCTCCCTGTGCGGCGACGGCACCATGGTCAGCTTCGACGTCAACGGCAAGGGCGAATCCTCCGCGCCGCTGCGCAGCGCCAAGCTCTTCGATCCGGACCAGGACGCCCTGTTCATCGTGCCCAAGCGCGTCGGCAAGGACCTGCTGTTCCCGTCCTTCAAGGGCAACCTGTACCGCATCGCCGACAGCGGCAAGGCGCCCAGGCTGGTCGAGAAGTACGAGGTCACCAAGGGCATGGAAGGCGACTGGGCGCCGGGCGGCGTGGACGTGCTGGCCTACAACGCGGCGCACGACGTGGCCTTCCTGACCATGCACCCGGATGCCAGCGAAGGCACCCACAAGGACTACTCCCAGGAAATCTGGGCCTACAGCCTGAAGAACAAGCAGGTGATGTACCGCTCGGTCGCCGAGGGCGTTTCCTCCCTCGCGGTCACCAGTGGCAAGGAGCCGGTGCTGTTCGGTCTGGTCGAGGACACCGAGCTGGTGCGCTACGAGGTCGACCCGACCGCCCGCTTCGCGGTCAAGCCGACCCACACCGTGGAAGACATCGGTGACTGGACCATCTACGCGGTAGTCGGCGAGTAGATCACCATGAACGCCTCTGTCCTTCATCTGGCAGCCCTGGCCGCGGTGGTCTTCCTGGCGCTGCTGTTCCTGCGAGCCGCCTGGCACAAGGCGGGTGACTACGGGCGCTTCGTCGGCTTCGTGGCCGATTACCACCTGGTCCCCGACCGCCTGCTGGGTCCGGTCAGTCGTCTGCTGATTGCCGCCGAGTTTGCCGTCGTGGCCCTGCTGGTCTGGCCGCCCCTGGCGGTCTGGGGGACGGCGGGCGCGCTGGTGCTGCTGGGGCTCTATGCCCTGGTCATCGCCGTGAATCTGCTGCGCGGTCGCACGCGCATCGAGTGTGGCTGCGGCGGGGCGGCGCAGCCGCTGTCCTGGCTGCTGGTGGCACGCAACGGGGTGCTGATGGCGCTGGCCGTCCTGGCCCTGGCGATCCCCTACAGCCTCACCGACGTGCTGGAGACCGCCGTTGCGCTGCTGGCAGGCGCGCTGGTCTTCAGCCTGTACGTCATCGCCGAGCAGGTGATGGCCAATCCGGCTCCGCTGCTGCTGGCACGCAAGGCCGACTCGCTTTCCCAACCGAACTGAAAAGAAGTACGTCCCATGTCCCTACTCATCTTCGCCGTATGTGTGCTCGCCGTGCTGGTCCTGGCCCTGATCGTCATGGTCTTCGCCCTGGCCCGCCAGATCGGCATCCTGTTCGAACGCATCTCTCCCGTCGGCGCCATGGTCAATGACAGCGGGCCGAAGCTGGGCGAGGTGTCTCCCGCCTTCAACCTGCCGAGCCTGACCGGCGGCCTGATCCAGATCGGCACCGCTTCTGCGAAGCACACCCTGATCTTCTTCCTGTCGCCGACCTGCCCGATCTGCAAGAAGCTGCTGCCGGCGCTCAAGTCCATTCGCCAGAGCGAAACCTGGCTGGACGTGGTGCTGGCCAGCGACGGCGACGAGGCGCGCCACCGCGGCTTCATCGCCAGCGCCGAGCTGGAGCAGTTCCCCTACGTGGTCTCCGAACAGCTGGGCGTGACCTACCGGGTGGCGCGTCTGCCGTTCGCGGTCCTGCTCGATGGCGAGGGTGTGGTCAGGGCCAAGGGGCTGGTCAACACCCGCGAACAGCTGGAAAGCCTCTTCAACGCCGCCGAAACCGGCTACGCGTCGATCCAGGACTTCGCCAGCCGTACCGCACATTCCTGATTCCCTGTGGAGTTACATCATGTCCAAGCTCATTGATCGCCTGTTCACCGTCATCGACAAGACCGCCGAAGCCGGCGCCCGCAAGGCCGCTGTGAAGACCGGCCGCCGCTCCTTCCTGGCCCGGGCCGGCATGGCCCTGGCCGGCACCATGGCCATGCCGCTGCTGCCGTTCGACCGCTCCCTGGGCGGCCTGGCCATGGCGGCCGGCACCGACGCCGCCAACGACGAGTACAACTGCGAGTACTGGCGCCATTGCGCGCTGGACGGCAGCCTGTGCAGCACGTCCGGCGGCACCCTGACCTCCTGCCCGCCCGGCAGCGAGGCCTCCAAGGTGGCCTGGGTCGGTACCTGCCGCAACCCCAACGATGGCAAGGACTACCTGGTGTCCTACAACGACTGCTGCGGCAAGCCGACGGTCGCCACCGCCACCACCTGCTTCCGCAGCGAAGGCGAGCGTCCCGGCTACCGCATGGGGCTGCACAACGACATCAACTGGTGCATGGCCAACGCCAACAAGGGTTACCACTGCACCGTGTCGGTCGTGGTGGGGCTGGCCGATGCGTGATCTGGCGAGGAAAGGCGGGGCGCTCTGCGCCCTGCTGCTGGCCCTGGGCGGTACCGCCCAGGCCGGTGAAGAGCTGTTCCGCAAGCACTGCTCCGCCTGCCATGGCGACGGTGCCGAGGGGATTCCGGGCCTGGCTCCGCCGCTGGCGCATCCCGCGCTGTGGCAGGGGCTGGGCGAACAGGCTCCCCGTTACCTCACCGGTGTCATGGCGGCCGGCATGAGCGGCAAGCTCAGCGCCCAGGGCCAGCTGTACATCGGCCTGGTGATGCCGCCGCAGGCTCACCTGCCCAGCGATGAGCTGGCGCAGGTGGCCGGTTACCTGCTGGGGCTCAACGGAGTGAAGGCCACGGTGACCGCGGTGGACGTGGAGCGGGCCCGCAGTCCGGCGCCGACTCATGCCGAGTTGCGCGCCCTGCGTCCGCAGAATCTGTAAGCGAGGTGTGCCATGCAACGGTGGCAGTCGTGGATGACGGCCCTGGGGCTGTCAGTGGCTGCCTCCGTGCTGTCGGCCCAGGAGCGTTCGGCGCCGGTCAACTACCAGTTGCGCTGCGCCGGATGCCACGGGCAGGACGGCATGGGGGTGCCTGCGGGAGGCATTCCGCCGTTCCCGGGATTTGTCGACGGTTTCTTCACTACCGAGACCAGTCGTCTGTATCTGATGCATGTGCCCGGCATCAACGGCGCCAGCCTGACGGATGGCGAGATTGCCGCGGTGATGAACTACGTGGGCGACCGCTGGGGCGAGCCCGGTGCGCGCAAGCCCTTTACCCGGGAGGAAGTGACCGCACTGCGGGCCATTCCCGTGGAGAACGTGGTGGTGCTGCGCCGCCAGGTCACCAGGGAATTGAATGCCGCCGGTTACCAGGTGCCGGACTACCCATGGCCATAAGACAAGCGTAGGGCGGTCAAGGCACAGCCTTGGCCGCCGTGATGGCCAGCGCGAAGCGTTGACCAGCCTACCGCCAGTCGAGGATATCCCAGCCGTGGGCCTCGGCGTGGGCGCGCAGGGTTGGGTCCGGGTTGACCGCGTGGGGAATGTCCACCGCGCATAGCAGCGGCAGGTCGTTCTGCGAGTCCGAATAGAAATGGCAGGTCTCGGCGGGCCGGCCCTGCTGGCGCTGCCAGGCGCGCAGCGCCTCGATCTTGCCTTCCCGGTAGGTGAGGATGCCCCGGGTGCGGCCGCTGTAGCGGCCGTCCACCACTTCCATGTCGGTGCCCAGCGCGTGCCGGATGTCCAGATGGGTGCAGATGGCTTCCACCAGAAAGCGCTGGGTGGCGGAGATCACCAGAATCTCGTCGCCGGCGTCGCGGTGCCGCGCCAGGCAGTCCAGCGCCTCGGGGAACACCCGCGGCGCGATGACCTCGCGCGTGAACCGATCCGCCAGCGCCCGGCACTCGGCCGGCGTGCGACCGGCCAGCGGCTGCAGGGTGAATTCCAGGTACGCTTCCAGGGTCAGGCGGCGCTCGGCATACAGGCGCACCAGGGCCTGTTCCTGCGGTACGAAGGTGTCCGGATCCAGCCAGCCCTGCGCCCCCAGGTAACGGCCCCAGAGGCTGGGGCTGTTGCCGTTGATCAGGGTCTCGTCCAGATCGAAGATCGCCAGCGCCATCAGATCAGCTCGGCGCTGTTGTAGAAGGCGGTGAGCACCTTGACCAGATGGGCCAGGTCCTGGCTGCCGGCCAGCTCGCGGATGGAGTGCATGGCGAAGGTCGGCAGGCCGAT
>DATGNS010000022.1:0-4458 GCA_035306625.1 Pseudomonas sp.
TCGCTGATGTCACGGTGCAGGCGGGCCATCTCGCGGTTGCCGGCGCCTTCCACCAGCAGGCAGTGGAAGGCCTCGTCCAGCCGTGACACCTCGCGGCCATCGCTCAGGCGTCCCGCCGGCGCCACCAGCCAGGTGGCGCGCAGCTGCTCCAGCGCGGCGGGCAGATCGCCGGCCGGGCGTTCGCACAGCCGGCGCACCGCTTCCAGTTCGAGGACGATGCGCACGTCGTACAGCTCCTCGAAGTGGTGGAAGTCGAACGGCGTGACCTGCCAGCCGCTGCGGAACGACACCGCCACGAAGCCCTCGCGTTCCAGCTGGTAGAGCGCCTGGCGCACCGGGGTGCGGCTGACCGCCATGCGCTCGGCGACCTCGCCTTCGCTGAAGCGGTCGCCGGGCAGCAGGCGGAACTCGAAGATGTCGTCCTTGAGCTGCTGGTAGATGCGCTCGGCAAGGTTCTCCGGGCGCTCCCGGCCGCGTCGTTCGGGACTGCGCAGCTGCATGTCAGGCGGCCTCGTGGGGTTCGAGCAGCAGCAGGGCGTCGCCGGGAATGACCGCCTTGCCGGGCTGGCAGCGCACCGACTTGACGATGCCGGCCACCGGGGCGATGACCGCCAGCTCCATCTTCATGGCCTCCACCACCAAGAGCGGGGTGCCGGCCTCGACGCGCTGGCCGGGCTGCACCAGCACCTTCCACACGCTGCCGCTCATCTCGGCGCTGACCAGGTGGCCGTCCAGGTCGCCGTCATCCTCCACGGCGCTGGCCAGCGGCTGGGCGGCGGCCGGGTCGTCGTCGCGCCACAGCTGCACCTCGGCGTCGAAGGCGGCCTTCTGGCGCTGCTGGAAGGCGGCGATGCTGTCGGCGTTGTCGGCCAAAAAGCGCTGGTACTCGGCGAAGTCGAACTCGCCCTGCTCGATGCGGATCTGCGCGCGGCCCTCGCGGAAGGCCTCGCGGAAGGCGGTGAGCTCCTCCTCGCTGACCTCGTAGAAGCGCACCTGGTCAAAGAACTTCAGCAGCCAGGGCTCGCCGTTCTCGAACTGGGCGTTCTTCAGGTACTTGTTCCAGATCGGCAGGGTGCGACCGACCAGCTGGTAGCCGCCGGGCGAGTCCATGCCGTAGATGCACATGTACATGCCGCCGATGCCCACCGTGCCTTCGGCGGTGTAGGTGCGCGCCGGGTTGTACTTGGAGCTGAGCAGGCGGTGGCGCGGGTCCACGGGCACGGCGCAGGGGGCGTCCAGGTAGACATCGCCCAGGCCGAGGATCAGGTAGCTGGCGTCGTAGAGGATGTCCTTGACCTGCTCGCGGCTGTCCAGGCCGTTGATGCGCTGCAGGAAGTCCACGTTGTTGGGCAGCCAGGGCGCCTCGCCGCGCACGGTTTCCCGGTAGCGGGTCACCGCGCCCAGGGTGGCGCTGTCCTCGAAGGCCATCGGCAGGTGGACGATGCGGGTCGGCACCTTGAGGCTGGCCACGTCGCCCAGCTGTTCCTCCAGCTGCAGCAGGCGGGCCAGCAGGGTCTGCTGGTGCAGCACGCGGCTGTTGTAGCGCAGCTGCAGGGAGCGCACGCCGGGGGCCAGTTCCTCCAGGCCCTCGATCTTTGCCGCCTTCAGCGCCTCCATCAGCAGGTGCACGCGCAGGCGCAGGGCCAGGTCCAGCACGTTGTCGCCGTATTCCAGCAGGATGTAGGCGTCGCCGGCCTGGCGGTAGACCACCCGCGGGCGTCCCTCACCGGCCGGCAGCTCGGCCAGCACGGTGGCGGACACGGTATTGCCCGGCTGCAGCGCCGGCGCCGGCAGGCTGACCGCGCTGATGGCGGCCAGCGCCTCGATGCTGCCCAGCTGCGCCTGTTCCAGGGCCTGGGCCTGCTGGAAGCTGATGGGGTGGAAGCGCAGTTTGTCGCCGGGCTTGACCTGGCCCACCTTCCACAGCTCGGCCTTGGCGATGGTCACCGGGCAGACGAAGCCGCCGAGGCTCGGGCCGTCCTTGGTGAGAATCACCGGGAAGTCGCCGGTGAAGTTGATGGAGCCGATGGCGTATTCGCAGTCGTGCACGTTGGACGGGTGCAGGCCGGCCTCGCCGCCGTCGGCGCGGGTCCAGCTCGGCTTGGGCCCGATCAGGCGCACGCCGAGGCGGTTGGAGTTGTAGTGCACCTGCCATTCGGCGCTGAAGAACTCCTCGATGGCCTCGGAGGTGAAGAAGTCCGGGGCGCCGTGCGGGCCGTACAGCACGCCGATGTCCCAGACGGTGCCGTAGCTGGGGATCAGGCTGGCGTGGGCGGCCTGCGGCGGAGCGACGGGCGCCGGGGTGGTGCAGGCCGGCAGCTCGGGCTGCGAGATGGCCAGCATGTCGGCCGGGCGCAGGGTGCGGCCGGCGTGGCCGCCGAACTGGCCGAGGGCGAAGGTGGAACGGCTGCCCAGGTACAGCGGCACGTCCAGGCCGTTGCGCACCGCCAGGTAGGTGCGGCAGCCGCTGGCCGCGCGGCCCAGCTTCAGCACCTGGCCGGCGCGCACCGGCACCGGCTCCCAGTAGGGCACCGGCTCGCCGTCCAGCGTGGCCGGGCAGTCGGCGCCGGTCAGGGCGATCAGGGTGTCGCCGTGGAACTTCAGGGTCGGACCCTGCAGGGTGAATTCCAGGCCGGCGGCGCTGGCGTGGTTGCCGACGATGCGGTTGGCCAGGCGGAAGGCGTAGTCGTCCATCGGCCCGGACGGCGGCACGCCGATGTCCCAGTAGCCGAGGCGGCCAGGGTAGTCCTGCACGCTGGAGTAGGTACCCGGCTCCAGCACCTCGATGACGCTGGCCCGGTACTCGAAGCCGTCCAGCAGGCGGGTCCACACCTTGCCCGCGGCGAAGCGCTCGTCGGCCACCACCTGGCGCAGGTAGTCCAGGTTGCTGGCAATGCCATGCAGGCGGGTCTCGGCCAGGGCGGCGCGCAGCTTGTGCAGCGCCTCCTCGCGGCTGGCGCCGTGCACGATCAGCTTGGCGATCATCGGGTCGTAGAAGGCCGACACCTCGCTGCCGGTGCTGACCCAGCCGTCCACCCGCACGCCGTCGGGGAAGTGCATATCGGTGAGTACGCCCGGGCTGGGCTGGAAGTTCTTCAGCGGGTCTTCGGCATACAGGCGCACCTCGATGGCGGCGCCCTGCGGCGCGCACTGCAGGGCGTCCCAGTCCAGCGCGTCGCCGGCGGCCACGCGCAGCATGCATTCGATCAGGTCCAGGCCGGTGACCATCTCGGTGACCGGGTGCTCCACCTGCAGGCGGGTGTTCACCTCCAGGAAGTAGAAGTCGTCGCGGGCGGCGTCATAGATGAACTCCACGGTGCCGGCGCTGCGGTAGCCGACCGACTGGCCCAGCTGCACGGCGGCGGCATGCAGGCGTTCGCGGGTGGCCTGCGGCAGGTGGGGCGCCGGGGTTTCCTCCACCACCTTCTGGTTGCGGCGCTGCAGCGAGCAGTCGCGCTCGCCGAGGGCGACCACGCGGCCCTGGCCGTCGCCGAAGATCTGCACCTCCACATGGCGCGCCTGGTCGACGAAGCGTTCGAGGAACACGCCGGCGTCGCTGAAGAACTGCTCGCCCATGCGCTTGACGCTTTCGTAGGCACGGGACAGCGCCTCGCAGTCGGCGCAGCGGGTCAGGCCGATGCCGCCGCCGCCGGCGGTGGTCTTGAGCATCACCGGGTAGCCGATCCGTTCGGCGGCGGTCAGCGCCTCTTCCAGACTGTTCAGCAGGCCGGTGCCGGGCGCCATGGGCACGCCGGCCTCGGCGGCCAGCTCGCGGGCGCGGTGCTTGAGGCCGAATTCGCGGATCTGGTGCGCGGTCGGACCGATGAAGGCGATGCCGGCGGCCTCGCAGGCGTCGGCGAACTCGGCGCTTTCCGACAGGAAGCCGTAGCCGGGGTAGATGGCCTGAGCGCCGGTCTCGGCGGCGGCGGCAAGAATCCTGTCGACGTGCAGGTAGCTGTCGGCCGGCTTGTCGCCGCCCAGGGCGATGGCCACGTCGGCGTCGCGGACATGCTGGGCGTTGCGGTCGGCGTCGGAGTACACCGCCACGCTCTTCACGCCCAGGCGCTTGAGGGTGCGGATGGCGCGGACAGCAATCTCCCCACGGTTGGCAATCAGTACGGTATGGAACATGGCGGCGCTCTCTCCTTAAGCCTTGGCGGGGCTGGCGTTCTGGGCGGCGATAAAGGCGCGCCAGCCCCCGAAACCGGTGATGTCGCGGGCGCCTTCCAGGGCGTAGGGCTCGCAGATGAAGCCCTTCACCCAGCGGCCGTCGGCCAGCTGCACGTTGCCGATGCCCAGCGGCGGCGGCACCTCGGTGACGAACTCGCCGAAGCGCGCCTGGGGCACGTCCCACAGCTCGACGATGATCGGCGCGCCATCCTCGGCGCGGGCCAGGCCGGGCTTGGGCGGCACGGTGCCGGGCAGGGCGAACAGGCGGTAGTGCGGCGCGGTGGTGGT
>DATGNS010000023.1:0-37262 GCA_035306625.1 Pseudomonas sp.
CGGCATCATTCGCGGCCTTATTTACCTGCATCCCCAGTTTTCGAGGAGTTCGACGGTGGCCAACAGCCCTTCCGCCAAGAAACGCGCCCGCCAGGCTGAGAAGCGTCGCAGCCACAATGCCAGCCTGCGTTCCATGGTTCGTACCTACATCAAGAACGTGGTCAAGGCAATCGAGGCCAAGGACCTGGACAAGGCCAAGACCGCTTATGTGGCTGCCGTGCCGGTGATCGACCGTATGGCCGACAAGGGCATCATCCACAAGAACAAGGCCGCTCGTCACAAGAGCCGCCTGAACGCTCGCATCAAGGCCCTGGCTGCCTAAGCGACGCTGTTCCGCAAAGAACCGGCCCGAGGGCCGGTTTTTTGTTGCCTGCGATTTTGTGGGTTGCTCGTGATTCGTTTCGTAGGGCGGTCGGCGTTTTTCCGGCCGCCGCATGGGTGCCGCGCTGGCGCAATGGCGGCCAGGAAAAAACGTTGTCCGCCCTACAGGGCTCCTTCCCGCATTGAGCTTTTACCAGGGGCGGATGGGGACGGCGGTCAGCGAGTTCTGCGGGCTGCCTTCGATGATGCGGTCGCTGTAGACCAGATACACCAGGGTATTGCGCTTGCGATCGTGGAAGCGCACCACCTGCATGCTCTTGAACACCAGCGAGGTGCGTTCCTTGAACACCTCTTCGCCGTCCTTCAGCTCGCCCCTGAAGCGGATCTCGCCGGTCTGCATGCATTCCAGAGAGGCTTCCGAGCGGTCCTCGGCCAGGCCCAGGCCGCCGCTGATGCCGCCGGTCCTGGCGCGCGACAGGTAGCAGGTCACGCCTTCCACCTTGGGGTCATCGAAGGCCTCGACCACCACCTTGTCGTTGGGCCCCAGCCACTTGAACACCGTGGACACCTCGCCGATGGTCTCGGCCAGGGCGATGGGGGAAGCCAGCAGGGCGGCCAGGGCCAGTGCGCGCATGGTGTGTCCTCAGACCAGTACCAGATTGTCGCGGTGGATCAGTTCGGGACCGTCGATGTAGCCGAGCAGCTCCGCGATGTCGGTGGTGGGGTGGCCGATGATCTTCTGGGTTTCCGCGGCGCTGTAGTTGACCAGGCCGCGGGCCACTTCCTCGCCCTCGGGGCCCACGCAGACCACCATCTCGCCACGGCGGAAATTGCCGGAGGCGGCCTTCACGCCGATCGGCAGCAGGCTCTTGTGGCCCTCGCGCAGGGCGCGCACGGCGCCGGCGTCCAGGGTCAGAGTGCCGCGCATCTGCAGGTGGCCGGCCAGCCACTGCTTGCGCGCGGCATGGCGGCTCTGCTCCGGGCTGAGCAGGGTACCCAGGCGCTCGCCCGCCCTGAGGCGGTCCAGCACGCGCTCGATGCGCCCGCCGACGATCACCGTGTAGGCGCCCGAGCGGGCGGCCACCCGCGCGGCGCGCAGCTTGGTCTGCATGCCGCCGCGGCCCAGCGCGCCGGCGCTGCCGCCGGCCATGGCGTCCAGCTGCGGATCGTCCGCGCGGGCCTCGAAGATCAGCTTGGCGTCGGGGTTCTTGCGCGGGTCGGCTTCGTACATGCCGTCGCGGTCGGTGAGAATCACCAGCAGGTCGGCCTCCACCAGGTTGGCCACCAGGGCGGCCAGGGTGTCGTTGTCGCCGAAGCGGATCTCGTCGGTGACCACCGTGTCGTTCTCGTTGATCACCGGCACCACGCCCAGGTCCAGCAGGGTGCGCAGCGTGTTGCGGGCGTTCAGGTAGCGCTTGCGGTCCGACAGGTCGTCATGGGTGACCAGGATCTGCGCGGTCTGCAGGCCGTGCTCGGCGAAGCTGCTTTCCCAGGCGCGGATCAGGCTCATCTGGCCGACGGCGGCGGCGGCCTGCAGCTCGTGCATGGCCTTGGGACGCTGCGCCCAGCCCAGGCGATTCATGCCCGCCGCCACGGCGCCGGAGGACACAAGCACCAGCTCGGCGCCGGATTGGCGCAGGGCGGCCATCTGCTTCACCCAGACGTCCATTGCGGCCCGGTCCAGCCCGCTGCCATCGGCGGTCAGCAGGGCGCTGCCGATCTTCACCACCCAGCGCCGGGCGCTGGTCACCTTGTTGCGCATTCGTGTTCTGCCTTCGCAAAAATCATCGGTCGATCAGAACGGCGCCGCTGTGCAAGCGGCGCCGAGGTTGGTCTTCATTCCCTGACGTAGATGATCTCCGGACCATCCTCGTCATCTTCGTAGTCGTCGAAATCATCGTCGTCCACGTCGTCGACGCTCTTCAGGCCGGCGCGGCGCAGGGCGCGGCGATCATCCAGTTCCTGCAGGCGGGCGCGGGCCTCGTCCTCGATGCGCTGGTCCAGCTCGGCCAGGGCCTCGGCGAATTCCGGGTCCTCCTCGATGCGCCGATCACGCTCCTCCAGGTAGCGCATGATGTCCTTGGACAGCGCCTCGGTGCCTTCGCTTTCCAGGGCGGAAATCACGTACACCGGGCCCTTCCAGTCGAGGCGCTCGACGATATGCCTGAGGCGCTCCTCGCGCTCCTCGTCGAGCAGCTGGTCAGCCTTGTTGAGTACCAGCCAGCGCTCGCGTTCCAGCAGCGCCGGGCTGAACTTGCCCAGCTCGTTGAGGATGGTCTCGGCGGCCTCGGCCGGATCGCTCTCGTCCAGCGGGGCGATGTCCACCAGGTGCAGCAGCAGGCGGGTGCGTGCCAGGTGCTTGAGGAAACGGATGCCCAGGCCGGCGCCTTCGGCAGCACCCTCGATCAGGCCGGGGATGTCGGCCACCACGAAGCTCTTGTAGCGGGCCACGCTGACCACGCCCAGGTTCGGCACCAGGGTGGTGAAGGGGTAGTCGGCCACCTTCGGCTTGGCGGCGGACACCGCGCGGATAAAGGTGCTCTTGCCGGCGTTGGGCAGGCCGAGCAGGCCGACGTCGGCCAGTACCTTGAGTTCCAGCTTGAGGTCGCGGGCCTCGCCGGGCTTGCCGGGGGTGGTCTGGCGCGGCGCCCGGTTGGTGCTGGACTTGAAGCGGGTGTTGCCCAGACCGTGCCAGCCGCCCTGGGCGACCAGCAGCTTCTGGCCGGGGGTGACCAGGTCGCCGATGATTTCCTGGGTGTTGGCGTCGATCACCGTGGTGCCTACCGGCACCGGCAGCAGCAGGTCCTCGCCCTTGGCGCCGGTGCGCTCGCTGGTGCCGCCCTTCTGGCCGTTGGGCGCGATGAAGCGGCGGGTGTAGCGATAGTCCACCAGGGTGTTGAGGTTGTCGTCGGCGATCAGATAGACAGAGCCGCCATCACCGCCGTCGCCGCCGTTGGGGCCGCCCTTCTCGATGAACTTTTCGCGGCGAAAGCTCATCATGCCGTTGCCGCCATCGCCGGCCTTTACGTGAATGGATACTTCGTCGACGAATTTCATGGAGCGCCTCCCGCCCGTGGGCGGGCAGTGTGAACAGGGGCCGAATGGCCCACTAGGATACAGAAACAAAAAAGCCCCGTCGCACGGGACGGGGCTCTTTCAGCAAGCGCGGACTCAGGCGGTCACGACGCTCACATAGCGACGGCCGAAGGCGCCCTTCACTTCGAACTTGACCGCACCGTCCACCTTGGCGAACAGGGTGTGGTCCTTGCCGATGCCCACGCCCACGCCGGGGTGGTACTGGGTGCCGCGCTGACGCACGATGATGTTGCCGGCCTTGACGGCCTGGCCGCCGAACAGCTTCACGCCAAGGCGTTTACTTTCGGAGTCGCGGCCGTTGCGGGTAGAACCGCCAGCTTTTTTGTGTGCCATGAGTCAAATCCTCCTAAAGGGATCAGGCCTGGATGCCAGTGATCTTGATTTCAGTGAACCACTGACGGTGGCCCTGACGCTTCATGTGGTGCTTGCGGCGACGGAACTTGATGATGGTGACCTTGTCGTGACGACCCTGGCCAACCACTTCAGCAGTGACCTTGGCGCCTTCGACGACCGGAGCGCCGATCTTGACGTCTTCGCCGTTGCCTACCAGCAGCACGCGGTCGAAGCTGATGGTTTCGCCGGTGGCGACTTCCAGCTTCTCGACCTTCAGAAATTCACCTTCGGCGACCTTGTATTGTTTGCCACCGGTAACGATTACAGCGTACATGGATGTTCTCCGTTGATCCTGCTCACCCAGCGCTTGATAGGAGTTGGTATTGGCTGGCATGGCTGCACGGCTTCGGAAGGGTCGCCGAGCATTTGCGTAAGGCAGGGAAATTGCCCAGGAAAGTTCAGGGTGCGCGATTGTACGCAAGCGGCCTGAGGCACGCAAGCGGCGCGGGGTCTCGCCTTGACAGTCTCAGGGGCGCGCCCCTAGCATGCCGCGCAGTTCCGCTTCTGTGAGAATCCCCGTGCAATCGCAACTTTTCCACCGCGTGGTGGCGGACGATTTCGCCGCCGTCGACGAGATCATCCGCCAGCAGCTTAGCTCGCGCGTCCCCCTGGTGGAAAAGATCGGCGATTACATCATTTCCGCCGGCGGCAAGCGCCTGCGTCCGCTGCTGGTGCTGCTGGCCGGGCGCGCCCTGGACTATCGCCAGGACGATCTGCGCCTGCTGGCCGCCATCATCGAGTTCCTGCACACCTCGACCCTGCTGCACGACGACGTGGTGGACATGTCCGGCATGCGTCGCGGTCGCTCCACCGCCAACGCCCTGTGGGGCAACGCGCCCAGCGTGCTGGTGGGCGACTTCCTGTATGCGCGCTCCTTCGAGATGATGGTGGCCCTGGGCTCCATGCCGGTGATGCGCATCATCTCCCAGGCCACCCGGGTGATCGCCGAGGGCGAGGTGCTGCAGCTGACCAAGGTGCGTGATGCCAACACCACCGAGGAAACCTACATGGAGGTCATCCGCGGCAAGACCGCCATGCTGTTCGAGGCCTCGACCCACAGCGCCGCGGTGCTGGCCCAGGCCGACCCCGACACGGCCGAGGCGCTGCGCCGTTTCGGCGACAACCTGGGCATCGCCTTCCAACTGGTCGACGACCTGCTGGACTACCGGGGCGACGCCGAGACGCTGGGCAAGAACGTCGGCGACGACCTGGCCGAGGGCAAGCCGACCCTGCCGCTGATCTACACCATGCGCGAGGGCACCCCGGAGCAGGCGGCGCTGGTGCGCCAGGCCATCCAGAAGGGCGGCATCGAGGATCTGGAGCGCATCCGCGAAGCGGTCGAGGCCTCCGGCGCCCTGGACTACACCGCACGCCTGGCCCGCGAGTATGCCGACCGTGCCATCGAGTGCCTGCGGCAGCTGCCGGATTCCGAGCATCGCCAGGCCATGGAGGAGCTGACCCGCTTCTCCGTTGCACGTACGTTCTGATACCGCAGCGCTGCGAATCGAAAACCGGAGCCCAGGCTCCGGTTTTTTGTTTTGGGGCGAAGGGCGGCGGTAGGGCGGTCAACGCAACGCGTTGGCCGCCGTAAGGCAGGCAGCGCAGCCGCGGGGGCGGCCGGAAAGGTGCCGACCGCCCTGGGGTAAGCCGGCGCGTCAGCCTTACGGCGTGATCGCCACCTTCAGCACCCCGTCGCGCTGGTTGGCGAACAGGTCGTAGGCCTCGACGATGTTGTCCAGGCGGTAGCGGTGAGTGACCAGGGCGCCGAAGTCCGCGCGGCCCGAGGCCACCACGTTGAGCAGGCGGCGCATGCGTTCCTTGCCGCCCGGGCACAGCGACGTGATGATCTTGTGATCGCCCAGGCCGGCGTGGAAGGCGCCCAGCGGAATGCTCAGGTCCTGGGAGTAGACGCCCAGGCTGGAGAGCGTGCCGCCCGGCTTGAGCACCCGCAGCGCCTGCTCGAAGGTGGTCTGGGTGCCCAGGGCCTCGATGGCGGCATCCACGCCGCGCCCGCCGGTGACCTTGAGAATCTCGTCCACCACGTCGACGTTGCGGAAGTTCAGGGTCACGTCGGCGCCCATGCGCCGCGCCACTTCCAGACGCTGGTCGACGCCGTCCACCACGATGATGGTGCTGGCGCCGCGCAGGCGGGCGCCGGCGGTGGCGCACAGGCCGATCGGCCCCTGGGCGAACACCGCGACGATGTCGCCGATGCGGATGTTGGCCGCCTCGGCGCCGGCGAAACCGGTGGACATGATGTCCGGGCACATGAGCACCTGCTCGTCGGTCAGGCCGTCCGGCACCGGGGCCAGGTTGGCCTGGGCGTCGGGCACCAGCGCGTACTCGGCCTGCACGCCGTCGATCGTGTTGCCGAAGCGCCAGCCGCCCATGGGCTTGTAGCCGTGGCAGCTGCAGCCGCCGTCCTGGCTGGGCACGCCGTTCTGGCAGGCGTAGGAGGTGAAGCTCGGGCAGATGGCGCCGGCAATCACCCGCTGGCCTTCCTGGTAGCCCTTCACGTTGCTGCCCAGTTTCTCGATGATGCCCACCGGCTCGTGGCCGATGGTCAGGCCGCGCTCCACCGGGTACTCGCCCTTGAGGATGTGCACGTCGGTGCCGCAGATGGTCGTGGTGGTGATGCGCAGCAGGGCGTCGTTGGGGCCCACGTCGGGGATGGGCTTGTCCTGCAGTTCGATGCGACCGGGTTCGATGAACACGGCGGCTTTCATCATGGCCATGGCGCGCTCCTCTGGCTGGGGTGTTCAGGACACTCTAGTCCGCGGAGCGGGGCGCTCGCAGTGACGCCTTGTCGCGCCGCCGGGTCATTCCTCCCCGGCGGCGAAGTCGTAGTTCATCACCGGCGTGGGCGCCTGCAGGTAGTGGCCCTGGATGAGGTGCACGCCGGCCTGCCAGAGACTGGAGAGGCTGGCGGCGCTTTCCACCGCCGGCACGATGGTCAGGCGCTTCAGGGCGTTCAGCTCGGCCAGCAGGGTCCTGACCTGCTCCAGCTGTTCCGCCTGGCCCAGGTCGCGGGTGAAGGACAGGTCCAGCTTCACGTAATCGGCATCCAGATGACGCAGGGTGCCGAGCGGATTGGGCGCGCAGCCGAACTGCACCAGGGCCACCCGGCAGCGCAGGGCGTGCAGGCCGTCGGCGAGCGCCTTGACCTGGCGCAGGTAGCTGACCGCGTCGGCCTCGCGCAGCTGCAGCACCAGGCTGTCGGCGGGCAGGCGCGTGGCCTCCAGCACCTCGGCCAGCCAGCGCAGGAAGCCGGCATCCCGCAGGCTGGCATCGCTCAGGTGCACGAACAGGCGCGTGCGGTGGCCGGCGCTCAGGTGTGCGGCCAGCTGGCGGGCGGCGCTCTGGATCACCCAGCGGTCGATGGCCGTGCCCAGTCCCGCCTGGCGGGCGACGTCGAGGAAGTCCTCGGGGCGCAGCTCCTCACCCTGCGGCGAGATAAGGCGCAGCAGTGCCTCGTAGTGCTCGTGCGGGTCGCCGCGCAGACTGATGATCGGCTGGAACAGCAGGCGCAGGCCATCGGTCTCCAGGGCCTGGCGCAGCATGGCCAACAGGTTGCCGCGACTGGCCTCGGCGGCCAGCTCCTCGCTCGGGTCGTAGACCTTGAGGCCGCTGGCGCCTTCCAGGCGGTCGGCGCAGCGATGGGCGC
Source organism: Pseudomonas sp. (assembly GCA_035306625.1). Taxonomy (GTDB): domain Bacteria; phylum Pseudomonadota; class Gammaproteobacteria; order Pseudomonadales; family Pseudomonadaceae; genus Serpens. Next base: position 7,475 of record DATGNS010000023.1, read on the forward strand.
GATCCAGCACGTCCTGGGCACGAGCAGTCTGCTCGCCGAGACCGGCGGCGCCGATGGCCAGGCCGACCTGCACGCTGCGGCCCTGGGCCTCGAACAGCTGGCCTTCCAGGCGCCGGATCAGGTTCTGCAGCAGGGGCTGGCACTGTTCGGGCGTCTGGCCGGAGAGCAGCAGGGTGAACACGTCATCGCCGAAGCGTGCCAGGCGGGTTTCGGTCGGCAGCTGCTCGGCCAGCCAGTGCGCCAGGCTGCGCAGCAGCTGGTCGATGCTGGTGACGCCCAGGTCGGCCAGCAGCTGGGCGTAGTGATTGAGCTGCAGGTAGGCGATGGTCGCCGGCTGACCGGCGTTCACCGCGCGCTCGGCGGCGTCATCGATGAGCTCCAGGAAGTGGGGGCGGTTGATCAGGCCGGTGAGCGGGTCCAGGGTGCTGGCTTCGCGCAGCTTCTCCTCCAGCTCGGCGTTGTCGGCCTCGCGGCGGATCACCACCTGGATGCAGGGCTCGCCGTCATAGCTGGCCGGGGAAAACAGCATGCGGGCGCGGAAGGTCTCGCCGTCGACGCGCACACCGCAGCCGTCCAGCTCGCGGCGACCCTGGCCGTTCTGGTACTGCTTGAGGAATTCCCGGAAGGCGGCCTGGTCGGCGGCGGCGATCAGGTCGATCATCGGCATGCCTTCCAGCTCGTCGGCATCGGCGTAGCCGAACAGCTCCAGGTAGGCGCGGTTGGCGTAGATATGCATGCCGTCGTGTACGTAGGCGATGGCGTCTACCGAGCTGTCCAGCAGCAGGTGGCAGCGCTTCTCCGCCTCGTGCAGGGCCAGTTCGGCGGCGCGCCGGGCGCGGCGTTCCTCCAGGTTGGCCAGTTCGCGGGCGGCCACCTGCATCAGGTGCTCGTCCTCGCCCTGGGGCAGGGCGTCCTGGGCTCCCAGGCTCATGGCCTCGACGATGGCATCACAGGTGTCGCGCAGCGACAGGCCGGACGGCACCAGCTGGATGATGGGAATGTCCCGCGCCTGGCGGCGGATGGCCAGGATCACGTCCTCGGGAGACAGCGCCCGGCTCTCGGGGGCGCAGATCAGCAGGTCCCAGGTCTGCTGCAGGACGACCGGGAGTTCCTCGGCGCCGGTCAGGCGCTGGACCCGGGTGGCGCGTCCGGCGTTGCGGAACAGACTGACCAGGCGCTCGGCCTCGTTCTGGGAATCTTCGAGCAGCAGCAGGCGAACGGTTTTCTTGTCGATGGTCATGGAGCGCAGCCCGCAGGGGCGAAACAAGCGGAGGGTGCGCAGGATCTTGGAGCGCGGGTGCCGGCGCGTCAAAGCGCCGGGGCGGCTGCGTGGCGAAGCTGTGACGTGGGTCGCGCGGGGAGAGGAAAGGGGGCCGGCATGCGCCCGGCCCCGCGAGGATCAGACCTGGCTGTCGCGGGCCATGCCCAGACGCTGGCCCATGACCACCGGGCTGAGTGCGGCAAGCTGCGCATCCCATTCCACCTGGTCGGGGCCGAACAGCACGATGGCGGTGGAACCCAGCTTGAAGCGGCCCATTTCCGCGCCCTTGTCCAGGACGATGGGCGCGCGGGCCGCCTCGTCGTAGCGGAAGGTCTTCAGGGCGCGCCTGGGCGGCGTGACCAGGCCGGCCCAGACGGTCTCGATGCTGGCCACGATCATGGCGCCGACCAGCACCACGGCCATGGGGCCGCGCTCGGTGTCGAACAGGCAGACCACCCGCTCGTTGCGGGCAAACAGCTCGGGCACGTTCTCGGCGGTGGTCTGGTTCACCGAGAACAGGCGGCCCGGCACGTAGACCATCTCGCGCAGGGTGCCGCCCAGCGGCATGTGCACGCGGTGGTAGTCGCGGGGCGACAGGTACACGGTGGCGAACTGGCCGCCCATGAAGGGCGCGGCGCGTTCGGCGTCGCCGCCGAGCAGCTCCAGCACGCTGAAGCTGTGGCCCTTGGCCTGGAAGATGCGCCCGTCGGTGATCGGGCCCAGCTGGCTGATGGTGCCGTCGGCCGGGCAGAGGATGGCGCCGGGGGTCGGATCCAGGGGGCGCGCACCCTCCTTCAGGGCGCGGGTGAAGAAGGCGTTGAAGTGCTCGTAGGCGGTCAGGTCTTCCACCTGGGCCTGGCTCATGTCCACCTGGAAGTGTTCGGCGAAGCGGCGGATGAAGGCGTTCTTGAACCAGCGGATGCGGCATTCCGCGACGCAGCCGGCCAGGCGCGACAGCAGATGATGGGGCGTCAGGTACTGGCTGAGGATGAACAGACGATCTTTGAAGGACATGGGCGTTCCTTGGTTGTGAACCTTAATTTTCTACGGGAGTGTCGGGCAGGTTGCCCCATTCCGACCAGGAGCCGGCATAGCCCTTCAGGCGTGGATAGCCGAGCGCCTTGGCCACCAGGTAGGTGAAGCCGGAGCGGTGATGGGTCTGGCAGTGGGTGATGATTTCCTTGTCGGGGGTAATGCCCAGGGCCTGCAGCTGCTCGGCGATGTCGGTGCGGATGCGCAGGGCGCGGGCACCGTCCATGCCGGCGGTCCATTCGAAGTTCACCGCGCCGGGAATATGCCCGGCGCGAGCGGCCAGGACCTTTTCGCCCCGGTATTCGGCCGGTGAGCGGGCATCCCAGATGACCAGATCGCTGGCCTGCAGGCGGCTTTGCAGATATTCGCGGCTGGCCGTGGGTGCGTCGCTCAGGGTCAGCTGCACCGCGCCGCCGGCGCGCGGTGGCACCTCGTGGGTGAGGGGCAGGCCCTCGGCCAGCCAGGCATGCAGGCCGCCGTTGAGGTAGTGGTAGCGGCGGTGGCCGATGGCATCCAGCAGCCAGATGAAGCGACCGGCCCAGCCACCGCCCTCGTCGTCGTACACCACATAGACGGCATCGCGCCGGTGGCCCAGTTCGCCGAACAGCTCCTCCAGCTGCTCCCGGGGCGGCAGCAGTCCGGGGGCCGGCGGCTGGCCAAGCTGGGTGCGGCGGGGATCGACGAAGCGGGCGCCGGGAATGTGGCCTTCGGCGTAACGAGCGCTGCTGGTCAGGTCGACCAGGATCAGCTCGGGGGCCGACAGGCGCGGCAGCAGCTCGGCGGGCTCGATCACCAGCGGCAGGTTGGCAAAGACGTCGCTCACGGGCGGCTCTCCGGGAAAAGGGGCGGCGATTGTAGCGAAAAGCTGCCGCAACGGCAGTGGGCCGCCCGCCCGAACCTCTCAGTCGCCGGGCGTGACGGCCGACAGGTCGCGGCGCCCGAAGGTGCGGGTGCCGTGCTCGATCACCCGCGCGGTCTTTTCCACCAGCTCCAGCTGGCGGTCCGAGAAGGGCATGCCGTGCTGGTCGCCGATCAACAGCAGGCTGGTGCGTCCCCCCAGGTTGAAACCGCGCATCACCATGTGCCGGTCGTCGAAATGCTCGCGGATCGCCGGTGGCAGCTTGCGGTTCAGGCCGGGGTTGCGCTGCGGCGAGACGTGCACCAGCACCGGCTGGGCCACCAGCTGCGACAACAGCGGCCAGTGGCCGGGGTCCGCCTGCAGGCGCGGCGTGCGGGGCGGCAGGCCCTGCTGATGGACGGCGATCAGTTGTCCCTGGCGGTCCGAGAGCATCAGCACGAAGCGCTGCAGGCCGCACAGCTGCAGCACCTGGGCCGCGCTGGCCATCAGGTGCGGCAGGTTGGTGAAGGCGCTGGGCTGTTCACGGAAGCGCGCGCACAGGCGCTGCCAGTCGGCCGGACGAAAGAAACTGGAGAGCAGGGCCGGCGGCTCGGGCAGCGGCGGCATGCCGGTGCCGGTCGGCCAGAGCAGGGCCTGGGCCGGATGCCACGCAGGACTGGCCGGCAGCGACTGCGCGCTGTCCACTGCCAGGGCATGCACCTGGCCCTGCAGGCGGTCCAGGGGCTGGTCCAGGTACAGCGCGGTCAGGCGCTGCCAGCGCAGGGTGCGCGCCGCATGCCAGGAATGGTGGGCGGTCAGCGCCAGGGCGTTGGCCAGCAGGGCGCTGTTGGCCGGACGGGTCAGCCAGCGCAGCAGTTCCGGATCCTCCTCCTGCAGCCGTTGCAGCGGGTTGCTGCCGGGGCGGCGTGCCAGGCGCACGGCGCGCCTCAGCAGGTAGCGCTCGCGACACAGCAGCTCATAGCCGAGCGTGACGCCCTCGGGCAGGCGCCAGTGGCGGGCCAGGGCGCGGCACAGGTCGGGCAACGCCACCCCGAAAAGGTCGCGCTCCACTGCACGGGCCGGCTGGTGCTCGCCCAGCACCCGGGCGGCCCAGCGCTGCGGCAGGTCCGGGAAGGTCTGGGCCAGGGCCCACAGGGGCGCCAGGAACAGCAGGCTGGCGCAGAGAATCTCGTTCTCCAGGCGCGCCATGCGGTTGGCGAACAGGCCGGCGGCCTGGTGGCGGGCGTGCTGGCTGATCAGCAACAGCTGGATCAGTTGCGCCGGCAGCGTGGTGGCCGAGCGCTCCGGCAGGGACATGAGGATGGCTTCGACGCGCTCCAGGCCCAGGCGCGTCAGGGCGCCCTCGACGTGCTCCACGCTGCCGCCCAGCGGACCGGCGGGCACGCGGTTGGCTTCGCGCAGCAGCGCGAAGGTGAGTGCCGCGCTGGCCTGCAGGCGCTGGGCGATGACCCGCAGCGGCAGGTCGCCCCGGCGCAGTTCGCGACGCAGCTGCTCGCGCTGCCGCTCGGAGATCGGCAGGGTGGCGTTTTCCAGGCGCTGGACCCAGGCGTCGAGGGTGCGGGGTGCTGCGGAGCGGTCTGGCATCGGCATTGGCTCGTCCCTGTAAAATTCGCCTTCAGTTTGCCTCAAGGCCGCCGATAACCACTAGGGCATAACCGGTCGTCCGCTCCTTCCAGGATTTGTAGCTTCCAGAACATGGCAAAAATCATCGGCATTCTCGTTGTCTTCAGCAGCGTCCTGGGCGGCTTCGCCCTGGCGGGTGGCAAGATCATGGCGCTCATCCACCCCTTCGAGCTGCTCATCATCGGCGGTGGCGCGCTGGGCGCGTTCATCCAGTCCAACCGCGGCTACAACTCGTGGCGGATCATCAAGAAGTCGCTGCGCATGTTCAGCACCCGCTACAACCGGGCCTATTACCTGGAGGTGCTGCGGCTGATCTACGAAATCCTCACCAAGAGCCGTCGCGAAGGGATGATGGCCATCGAGAGCGATATCGAGGAGCCCCACGAAAGTCCTATCTTCGCCAAGTACCCCAGCGTGCTGAACGATGAGCGCATGGTGTCCTACATCTGCGATTACCTGCGCATCATGACCAGCGGCAACATGGCCGCCCACGAGCTGGAAAACCTGTTCGAGATGGAGCTGGCCAGCCTCAAGGAGGAGCTGCGCCAACCCGCCCATTCGGTGGGCAAGATCGCCGACGCCCTGCCGGGCTTCGGCATCGTGGCCGCGGTGCTGGGCATCGTCATGACCATGGCCCTGCTTGGCGACGCCGAGCAGGCGCGCATCGGCGAAAGCGTGGCCGCGGCGCTGGTGGGCACCTTCCTGGGCATCCTGGCCGCCTACGGCTTTGTCGCACCGCTGTCGACCTGCCTGGAGCAGGACGCCCGCGAGGAGCTGAATGTCTACGAGGCGATCAAGGCCGCCCTCATCGCCTCGGCGTCCGGCCTGCCGCCGACCCTGGCGGTGGAGTTCGGTCGCAAGGTGCTGTTGCCCGGGGAGCGGCCGAGCTTCGTGGAACTGGAACAGGCCATGCGCGGGAACTGACGACAGTCCATGGAAAACAACCAGCCCATCATCATCAAGCGCATCAAGCGCTATGACGCCGGTCACCACGGCGGCTCCTGGAAGATCGCCCTGGCCGACTTCATGACCGCCATGATGGCCTTCTTCCTGGTGCTGTGGCTGCTGTCGGTCTCCACGCCCCTGCAGCGGGCCATCATCTCCGGCTACTTCAAGGACCCGATCGGCTTCAGCGGTGCGACCAGCAAGCATGTCATCGACCTGGGCGGTTCGCCGCACCCGGCGCCGGACCGCACCCAGAATGTCGAGCTCAACGGCCCGCTGAACGAGGGGCTGACCCAGCAGGTGGACGTCGACGAGATCAGCAACCTGTCCGCCGAGCTGGACTTCGAGCGCCTGGAAATGCTGCGCATGGAGCTGCAGAACGTCATCGAGGACAGCCCGCATCTGCAGCGCTTCAAGGATCAGATCCTGATCGAGAGTACCCGCGACGGCCTGCGCATCCAGATCATGGATTCGGAGAATCGCCCCATGTTCGCGCTGGGCAGCGACCGCATGGAGGAGTACTTCGAGGACATCCTGCTGGCGCTGGGCGACACCTTGGTCACGGTGCCCAACAAGATCACCATCAGCGGCCACACCGACGCGCGCCAGTACTCGGCGGCCCGTGGCTTCGAGGGCAACTGGGAGCTGTCCACCCAACGCGCCAACGCCGCGCGGCGGGCGCTGGTGGCCGGCGGCTACCCGGAGGAAAAGGTCGCCCAGGTGGTCGGCTACGCCGCCTCGGCGCTGTTCGATCGCGCCGACCCCTACAGCCCGGCCAACCGGCGCATCGACATCGTGGTGCTGACCCGCAAGGCGCAGCGGATGATGGAGGGCGAGCCGGACGGCATGGGCGGTCGCCTGCCCGAGCCTCCGGAGCCGGTGCAAGAGCCCCTGCCGGCCGAACAGGTGGAGCAGCGCATGAACCTGTTCCGTGACGGCCCGCTGCAGATGGACGAGCTGAAGCAACACTAGGGCGGGCAGCGTCGTTCTTGTCCGCCGGGCGGGGCCAGGGTCGGGCGCCAGTCGAAGGACAGGAGGGCGCTGTCCGCCCTACGGGCTTGGTGCCTCGTAGCCATCCAAGGCCCCGCAGTGCGTGCGGGGCTTCTTATTGCGTTGGCGAAAGGGGCGCGGGAGCGGGTTTCAGTAATCGCGCTCCGGCAGGCTGGCGACGATGTGCCGGTAGCTGGCCAGTCGCTGCGGCTGGATGCGGCCGTCCGCCAGCGCCTGCAGCAGGGCGCAGCCGGGCTCCTGGTCGTGACGGCAGTCGCGGAAGCGGCAGCGGCCGAGCAGGTCGCGGAACTCGATGAAGCCGGCTTCCACATCGTCGCGGCTGACGTGCGCCAGGCCGAACTCGCGGATACCGGGCGAGTCGATCAGATCGCCGCCCTCCGGGAAATGGAACAGCCGCGCCGTGGTGGTGGTGTGGGTGCCCTTGCCGGTCAGCTCCGAGAGGGCGCCGACCTTGAGGTCGACTCCCGGCAGCAGGCCGTTGACCAGCGACGACTTGCCCACCCCCGACTGACCCACGAACACGCTGACCCGGTCATCCAGGGCCGCGCGCAGCTCGGCCATGCCGGCGCCCTGCTGGGCGGAGACCTCCAGCACCGGGTAGCCGAGCTGGCGATAGGTGCCGAGCAACCCATCGATGAAGGGGGAATTCTCCTCGTCCAGCAGATCCGCCTTGTTCAGCAGCAGCAGGGGGCGAATGCCGGCGTGCTCGGCAGCCACCAGGTAGCGGTCGATCAGGTTCGCGTGCGGCTGCGGCAGCGGCGCGAAGACGATGACGATCTGGTCCACGTTGGCGGCCACCGGCTTGAGCTGGCCGCGAGCGTCCGGGCGGCACAGCTCGCTGGTGCGCGGCAGTTGGGCGACGATCACCCCCTGGCCCTGGTTGCCGGCGCGCCAGACAACGCGGTCGCCGGTGACCAGGGTGGGCAGGTTGGCGCGCAGATGGCAGCGGCTGACGACGCCGTCGTCGCCCTCGACATCCACCTGCACGCCGAAGTGGGCAATCACCAGGCCATGCTGCTCCGGCCCCAGGTCGCCCCCTTCCAGCTCTTCGCGCATGCGTTCCTCGCGCCGCGCAGCGCGGGCGGCGCGCTCTTCCTGGATCTTGGCGATGCGCCAGCTTTGCCGGCGGGAGAGTTGGCGTTTGGACATGCTGGGGCCGTGCTCGTGTAGGGAAGCGCATTTTAGGCCGCGCAGGCCGGATTCCACACCTGCTTTCGCCGGCGCGGGGTGCGACAACCTGTTCTGGCAAAGCGTCGCCGGGAAGCGGACTATTGGCAGCGGCCGGATCAGGGTTCTGTACGAAACTGCCTGTGGCGTTTGGAATTCGGCTCGGAATGCCCGGTGGCAACCGGTAAACTCCGCCGCCTCGCCGACGTTTCGCCGGGGCCGCCCGGGTTTGCCTGGCCTTCACTCGGCTGACTCTTCGCACAGAACCCGGACTGCCGCCCCAGCCAAGGAGCCCCGCCATGCAGAATCCGCACAACCTGATCTGGATCGACCTGGAAATGACCGGTCTGGATCCGGACAAGGACCACATCATCGAGATGGCCACCATCGTCACCGACAGCCAGCTCAACGTCCTGGCCGAAGGCCCGGTGATCGCCATCCACCAGAGCGACGAGATTCTCGCCGGCATGGACGAGTGGAACACCCGCACCCACGGCCAGTCCGGCCTGACCCAGCGGGTGCGCGAGAGCCGCATCGAGACCGCCGAGGCCGAGGCGCTGACCCTGGCCTTCCTGGAGGAATGGGTGCCCAAGGGCGCTTCGCCGATCTGCGGCAACAGCATCTGCCAGGACCGCCGCTTCCTCTACCGGCACATGCCCACCCTGGAAGCCTATTTCCACTACCGCAACCTGGACGTGTCCACCCTGAAGATCCTTGCCGACCTGTGGGCGCCGACGGTGAAGAACAGCTTCCAGAAGAAGGGTGCGCACCTGGCCCTGGACGATATCCGCGAATCCATCGCCGAGCTGCGTCACTACCGCGAGCATTTCCTCAAGGTCTGAGGGAGAGGGCGGTCGGCATTTTCCCGACCGCCGTTGCGGTGGCTCCCTCCCGCCCTGGGCGATCAGCGCCCGTGCCGCGCCAGCGCCCAGGCCACATGCTCGCGCACCAGCTCCGACGGATCGTCTCGGCGCAGCTCCAGGGCCTCGATCACCGCGATGGTACTCGGCGCGTTGCCCAGTCCCACCGCCAGGTTGCGCAGCCAGCGCTGGTAGCCGGCGCGGCGCAGCGGCGAGCCCTCGGTGCGCTGCAGGAACTCCTCCTCGCTCCAGCGGAACAGGGCAGCCAGCTGGCTGCTGTCCAGGCCGTGGCGCGGCAGGAAGTCCGCCTCCGCGGTCGGCCTGGCGAAACGGTTCCAGGGACATGCCAGCTGGCAGTCGTCGCAGCCGAACACCCGGTTGCCGATCAGCGGGCGCAGCTCCGGCGGAATCGAGCCCTTGAGCTCGATGGTCAGGTAGGAAATGCAGCGGCGCGCATCCAGCTGGCGCGGGCCGACGATGGCCCCGGTGGGGCAGATGTCCAGACAGGCGCGGCAGGAGCCGCAGTGGTCGCGGCTGACCGGCTCGTCCACCGGCAGCGGCAGGTCGACGAACAGCTCGCCCAGGAAGAACCAGCTGCCGGCCTGGCGATTGATCAGCAGCGTGTGCTTGCCGATCCAGCCCAGTCCCGCCTGCTGGGCCAGGGCCTTTTCCAGCACCGGCGCGCTGTCCACGAAGGCGCGGAAGCCGAACGGGCCGACCACCGTCTGGATGCGCTCGGCCAGCTGCTGCAGGCGCTTGCGTACCAGCTTGTGGTAGTCGCGGCCCAGGGCGTAGCGCGACACATAGGCCTGTTCCGGGTCGGCCAGGCGCTCGGCCATGCGGGTGTCGCCGGGCAGGTAGTCCATGCGCACGGAAATCACCCGGCGCGTGCCCTCCACCAGCTCGGCAGGGCGCGAACGCTTGCGGCCATGGGCGGCCATGTAGTCCATCTCGCCCTGGTAGCCGGCGGCCAGCCAGGCGTCCAGGTGGCGTTCATGCGCGTCCAGCGCCACGTCGGCGATGCCGACCTGCTGGAAGCCGAGCTCGCGGCCCCAGTCCTTGATGGATTGCGCCAGCTGGGCAAGGTCGGGAGAAGAGGCAGACATGGCGAGACGGTCGAATGGGTTAGGTGCGTATAATTCTGCCAGACATCGGAGTCCCCCATGGCACGCCCACGCGACGAATTGCCCACCGCCCTTCATTCCGCCGCCCAGGTGCGGGATCTCGACGCCCGCCTGATCGCCGCCGGCACCCCCGGGTTCACCCTCATGCAGCGCGCCGCCCATGCCGCCTGGCGTGCCCTGCGCCGGCGCTGGCCGCAAGCCGGCGCGCTCACCGTACTGGCCGGACGCGGCAACAATGCCGGGGACGGCTATCTGCTGGCCGCCCTGGCGCTGCGCGCTGGCTGGACGGCGCGCGTGCTGGCGGTGGGGGATCCGCAGCGACTGCAGGGCGACGCGGCGCTGGCCTGCGCCGAGGCGCGCCAGGCCGGGGTCGCCATCGAGTCCTGGAGCTGCGAGGCGCAACTGGACGGCGTGCTGGTCGATGCGCTGCTCGGCACCGGCCTCAGCGGCACGGTGCGCGAGCCCTATGCTGGCGCCATTGCCGCGATCAACGCCAGCGGACTGCCGGTGCTGGCCGTGGACATCCCTTCCGGCCTGTGCGCCAACACTGGCAAGGCCCTGGGCTCTGTAGTGCATGCGCAACTGACGGTGAGCTTCATCGGTCTGAAGTTCGGGTTGTTCGCCGGTGTCGGCCCGGATGTGGTCGGCGAGCTGGTCTTCGACGACCTGCAGGCCGATCCGGCACGGGTTGCGGCCACGCCCTGTCTGGCGCAGCGCCTGGATGCTCGCACTGCACCGCGCCTGGCGCCGCGGCGACCGACCGATCACAAGGGTCGCTTCGGCCATGTGCTGGTGGTCGGTGGTGAACTGGGCACCGGCGGGGCCGGTCTGCTGGCGGCGGAGGCGGCCCTGCGCGCCGGTGCCGGCCTGGTGTCCCTGGCCACGCGTCCGGAAAATACCGCCGCGATTCTGGCCCGGCGTCCCGAGATCATGGCCGCCGGTCTGGCCTCGGCCAACCAGCTGCTGCCGCTGCTGGAGCGGGCCGACCAGCTGGTGGTCGGCCCGGGGCTGGGGCAGAGCGCCTGGGGGCGCAGCCTGCTGTCGGCGGTCGCCGCCTGCGCGCGCCCCCAGGTGTGGGATGCCGATGCGCTCAACCTGCTGGCCGCCGGCACCGTACAGGCACCGACCGACCTGCTGCTCACCCCGCACCCCGGCGAGGCGGCGCGTCTGCTGGGCGTCGAGACGCGACAGGTGCAGGACGATCGGCGCGCCGCCGCCCTGGAACTGGCCCGGCGTTACCGAGCGACCGTGGTGCTCAAGGGCGCCGGCAGCCTGGTGGCTGCATCGGATGGGCGTCTGATGCTCTGCGACCAGGGCCACCCGGCCATGGCCAGCGCCGGGCTGGGCGATGTGCTGGCCGGGCTGCTGGGGGCGCTGCGCGCCCAGGGGCTGGCGGCGTTCGAGGCCGCCTGCCTGGGCGTCTGGCTGCATGCCCGGGCCGGCATGCGCCTGGCGGACGGCGGGCGCGGACTGGCGGCCGCCGACCTGATACCCCTGATACGCGAATTGCTGGAGGAGCACGCGCCATGTCTGAACTGACCCTGTACGCCGCCGACGAGGCCGCCATGCTGGCGCTGGGGGCGCGCCTGGCGGATGTCAGCGAGGGGCGTGGTGTGATCTACCTGCACGGCGATCTGGGCGCCGGCAAGACCACCCTGTCGCGGGGCATCGTGCGCGGCTTCGGCCACCAGGGCGCGGTGAAGAGTCCCACCTTCACCCTGGTGGAGCCCTACGAGCTGGAGGGACGCCGGATCTTCCATTTCGACCTGTATCGCCTGGCCGATCCGGAGGAGCTGGAGTTCTTCGGCATACGCGACTATTTCGCCGGCGACGCCCTGTGCCTGGTGGAATGGCCGCAGCGTGGCGCGGGTGTTTTGCCAAGGGCCGACCTGGACATTACCATTAGCCCCCAAGAAGCCGGTCGCGCGCTGCGGCTGAGTCCGCGCACCCCGCGCGGCGAAGCCTGGTGTCGGGCGCTGGCGCTGCCGGAATGAGCAAGCGGATGGATAAACTGAAGCGTGTGGCCGCTGTGTTCGTCGGGCTGGCAATGCTCCTGGGCACGGTGGCGCAGTCGATGGCCGCGGAGGTGCGCGGCGTGCGCCTGTGGCGCGCGCCGGACAATACCCGCCTGGTGTTCGATCTCAGCGGCCCGGTGACCCACAACGTCTTCACCCTCACGGCGCCGGATCGCCTGGTGATCGACATCCCCGCCGGCCAGATGTCTGCCACCCTGGACCAGCTCTCCCTGGATAACACGCCCATCAAGGGCATTCGCTCGGCGCTGCGCACGCCGACCGAACTGCGCATCGTCGTCGACCTGGCGGCGCGCATCACGCCGCGCAGCTTCTCCCTGCCACCCAACCAGCAGTACGGCCACCGCCTGGTGGTGGATCTCTATGACGAGGGGGCCTCGCCCGAGGCGCCCGCGGCCAGCGCCAGCGCCGCGGCGGTGCCGCCGGTGCGCACGGCGCCTTCGCCGAGCGCCAAGCGGGACGTGATCATCGCCATCGACGCCGGCCATGGCGGCGAGGACCCCGGAGCTCTGGGGCCGCGCGGGGTGCGCGAGAAGGATGTGGTGCTGGCCATCGCCCGGGAGCTGCAGCGCCAGATCAATGCCGAGAAGGGTTTCAAGGCCCAGCTGGTGCGCACCGGCGACTACTTCATTCCGCTGCGCAAGCGCACCGAGATTGCCCGCAAGATGGGCGCCGACCTGTTCGTCTCCATTCATGCCGACGCCGCGCCGCGCACCTCCGCGTCCGGCGCTTCGGTGTTCGCCCTGTCCGACCGCGGCGCCACCTCGGAAACCGCGCGCTGACTGGCCGACACGGAAAACCGCTCCGACCTGATCGGTGGCGACGGCGGGGTCAGCCTCGACGACAAGAACCCCATGCTGGCCGGCGTGCTGCTCGACCTGTCGATGACCGCCTCGCTGTCCTCCAGCCTGGACGTGGGGCAGAAGGTGCTGAACGAGATGGGGCGCATCACCCCGCTGCACAAGCGTCGGGTGGAACAGGCCGGCTTCATGGTGCTCAAGTCCCCGGACATTCCCTCGATCCTGGTGGAGACCGGCTTCATCACCAATCCCGCCGAGGCCAGCAAGCTGCAGAAGGCCAGCCATCAGCAGGCGCTGGCCCGCTCCATCCACCAGGGCATTCGCCAGTTCTTCCGCAACAGTCCGCCGCCGGGCACCCTGCTGGCCTGGGAGCGTGACGCCAAGCTGATGGCCGAGTCCGCGCCCATGGCGCGCACCCATGTGGTCAGCGCCGGCGAGAACCTGCTGCAGATCGCCCAGCGCTACCAGGTCACCCTGGCCAGCCTGCGCCAGGCCAACAACCTGGACAGCGACATGATCCGCATCGGCCAATCCCTGCGCATTCCCGGTACCAGCCTGGCGGTGCAGCCATGAGTGACCTGCGTCGCATCCAGCTGCTCAGCCCGCGGCTGGCCAACCAGATCGCCGCCGGCGAGGTGGTCGAGCGCCCGGCGTCGGTCGCCAAGGAGCTGCTGGAGAATTGCCTGGATGCCGGCGCGCGGCGCATCGACGTGGATGTGGAGCAGGGCGGCATCAAGCTGCTGCGCGTGCGCGACGACGGCGCGGGCATTCCGGCCGATGACCTGCCGCTGGCCCTGGCCCGGCACGCCACCAGCAAGATCCGCGAGCTGGATGACCTGGAAGCGGTCGCCAGCCTGGGCTTTCGCGGCGAGGCCCTGGCCTCCATCAGCTCGGTGTCGCGCCTGACCCTCACCTCGCGCACCGCCGATGCCAGTCAGGCCTGGCAGGTGGAAACCGAAGGCCGCGACATGGAAGCGCGTGTGCAGCCGGCCGCGCATCCGGTCGGCACCACGGTGGAAGTGCGCGACCTGTTCTTCAACACCCCGGCGCGGCGCAAGTTCCTGCGCAGCGAGAAGACCGAATTCGACCATCTGCAGGAGGTCATCAAGCGCCTGGCGCTGGCGCGCTTCGACGTGGCCTTCCATCTGCGCCACAACGGCAAGGGCGTGCTGGCGCTGCACGAGGCCGCCGACGACCTGAGCCGCGCGCGGCGCGTGGCGGCGGTGTGCGGCTCGGCCTTCCTCGAGCAGGCCCTGCCCCTGGAAATCGAGCGCCACGGCGTGCGCCTGTGGGGCTGGGTGGGCCTGCCCACCTTCTCGCGCAGCCAGGCCGACCTGCAGTACTTCTACGTCAATGGGCGCATGGTGCGCGACAAGCTGGTCGCCCACGCGGTGCGCCAGGCCTATCGCGACGTGCTCTACAACGGTCGCCATCCCACCTTCGTGCTGTTTCTGGAGATCGATCCGGCGACCGTGGACGTCAACGTGCATCCCACCAAGCACGAGGTGCGCTTCCGCGACAGCCGCATGATCCACGACTTCCTCTACGGCACGCTGCACCGTGCCCTGGGCGACGTGCGTCCGGAGGATCAGCTGGCCGCGCCGGCGGCGGTGGCGCCCGTGGTGCGCGCCAGCGGCCTGCAGGCCGGCGAGTTCGGCCCGCAGGGGGAGATGAGCCTGGCCGCCAGCCTGCTGGAGCGTCCGGCCGACGCGCCGGACTGGCGTCCTCCGGCTTCGGCGGGCGGCGGCTATGCCCCGCGTTCCGCGCCGCCGCAACCGGTGCCCGGCGCCGAGCTGCAGGGCGCCTATCGGGACTACTTCGCCCCGCTGCCGATCGAGGCGGCGCCCTTGCCGGAAGCCTCCGGCGACATTCCGCCGCTGGGCTATGCGCTGGCGCAGCTCAAGGGCATCTACATCCTCGCCGAGAACGCCGCCGGGCTGGTGCTGGTGGACATGCACGCGGCCCACGAGCGCATCACCTATGAGCGGCTGAAGGCCGCCATGGCCAGCGAGGGGCTGCGCGGCCAGCCGCTGCTGGTGCCGGAAAGCCTGGCGGTCAGCCAGCGTGAGGCCGACTGCGCCGAGGAGCATCAGGCCTGGTTCCAGCGCCTGGGCTTCGAACTCCAGCGCCTGGGTCCGGAGACCCTGGCGATCCGCCAGATTCCCGTGCTGCTCAAGCAGGCCCAGGCTGGGCAGCTGGTCCGCGACGTGCTGGCCGATCTGCTGGAGTACGGCAGCAGCGACCGCATCCAGGCCCACCTCAACGAGCTGCTGGCCACCATGGCCTGCCATGGCGCGGTGCGCGCCAACCGTCGCCTGACCCTGCCGGAAATGAACGCCCTGCTGCGCGACATGGAGCAGACCGAGCGCAGCGGCCAGTGCAACCATGGCCGGCCGACCTGGACCCAGCTGGGCATGGACGATCTGGACAAGCTGTTCCTGCGCGGCCGCTGAGCCCGGGGCGTGCCGCGCCCTGGTCGGCCCGGTGCCAGCGTGCGTGGCGTTGACCCCGCGGCCCGTGAAGCGTTGACCGCCCCGGGCAACGGCTGGAAACTATCCGGCCGTTCGCTGTGAGTTCGCCGATGTCCGCCCTGCCTCCCGCCATCTTCCTCATGGGCCCCACCGCCGCCGGCAAGACCGACCTGGCGCTGGCCCTGGCCCGGGTGCTGCCCTGCGAGCTGATCAGCGTCGATTCGGCGCTGGTCTACCGGGGCATGGACATCGGCACCGCCAAGCCGGGGCCGGAGGTGCTGGCCGAGTTTCCCCATCGGCTCATCGATATCCGCGATCCGGCCGAAAGCTATTCGGCGGCCGAGTTTCGCAGCGATGCGCTGCAGGCCATGGCGGACATCACCGCCCGGGGCCGCATTCCCCTGCTGGTCGGCGGCACCATGCTTTATTACAAGGCGTTGCTGAGCGGGCTGGCCGACATGCCGGGCGCCGATCCCCAGGTGCGCGCCGAACTGGAACGCCAGGCCGCCGAACAGGGCCTGGCCGCCCTGCACCGGCAACTGGCCGAGGTGGACCCGGAGTCGGCGGCCCGCATTCATCCCAATGACCCTCAGCGTCTGGTTCGGGCCCTGGAAGTGTACTGGGTCAGCGGCCTGACCATGACCGAGCATCGGCGCCGCCAGGCGCGGGAAAATTCCGCGACGCCCGGCGCGGTTTCCGGGGGTTTGCCGTATACTGTGGCGCAGTTCGCGATCGCGCCGGGTCAGCGCTCCATCCTCCATGAGCGCATCGCCCGGCGTTTTCACCTGATGCTTGAACAGGGCTTCATCGAGGAAGTCGAATGTTTGCGGCAACGTGGTGACTTGCACGCCGATCTGCCGTCTATACGAGCGGTGGGCTATCGACAGGTCTGGGAGTATCTGGAAGGTCGACTGGACCGGGAGGCGATGATCGGACGCGGCATTGCGGCCACACGCCAGCTGGCCAAGCGGCAGTTCACCTGGTTGCGTGGCTGGGAAGGCCTGCAGTGGCTCGACAGCGAGAATTGCGACAACCTGTCACGCGCCTTGAAATGCCTGGAGTCGGTCACCATATTGGGCTGATCGCCCAGGATGCTGGCTATTCTTTGCGGGAAAAGGGCCTTTCATCCCGCCATTTTTCATTTCCACGATAGGAGTTCTGCAATGTCAAAAGGGCACTCGCTACAAGACCCTTACCTGAATACGCTGCGTAAGGAACGCGTCCCGGTTTCCATCTATCTGGTCAACGGCATCAAGCTGCAGGGCCAGATCGAATCCTTCGACCAGTTCGTCATCCTGCTGAAGAACACTGTCAGCCAGATGGTCTACAAGCACGCCATTTCAACCGTGGTGCCGAGCCGCCCGGTCCGCCTGCCCAATGCCGGCGAGTCCGAGTCCGCCGAATCCGGCAACGCCTGATCAGGAGTTCAACTTGTTCTTCGAGCGCCCTGGTGGTGGTGAAAGGGCCATTCTGGTTCACCTGGAAGGCCATGATCCGGAAGCGCGTGAAGACCTGCAGGAGTTCCAGGAACTGGTCGGTTCGGCTGGTGCCGACACCGCGGCCGTGGTCCGCGTGTCGCGTCACCAGCCGAGCGCCAAGTTCCTGATCGGCAGCGGCAAGGTCGAGGAGATCCGCGATCTGGTCAAGGCCGAGGACGTCGAGCTGGTCATCTTCAATCACACCCTCACGCCGAGCCAGGAGCGCAACCTGGAACGGGAGTTCCAGTGTCGGGTGCTCGACCGTACCGGGCTGATTCTCGACATCTTCGCCCAGCGTGCCCGCACCCACGAGGGCAAGCTGCAGGTGGAACTGGCCCAGCTGGAACACATGAGTACCCGTCTGGTGCGCGGCTGGACCCACCTGGAGCGGCAGAAGGGCGGCATCGGCCTGCGCGGCCCGGGGGAAACCCAGCTGGAAACCGACCGGCGCCTGCTGCGCGTGCGCATCCGGCAGATCAGGTCCCGTCTGGAAAAGGTGCGCAGCCAGCGCGAACAGGCCCGTCGCGGTCGGCGTCGCGCGGACATCCCCTCGGTTTCCCTGGTCGGCTACACCAACGCCGGCAAATCGACCCTGTTCAACACCCTGACCACGTCCGAGGTCTATGCGGCCGACCAGCTGTTCGCCACCCTCGACCCGACCCTGCGGCGGCTGCCGCTGGATGACCTGGGCCCGGTGATCCTGGCCGATACCGTGGGTTTCATCCGTCATTTGCCGCACAAGCTGGTGGAGGCCTTCCGCGCCACGCTGGAGGAGTCCAGCAATGCCGACCTGCTGGTGCATGTGATCGACGCCCACGAACCGGAGCGCGACCAGCAGATCGAGCAGGTCATGCGGGTGCTGGGCGAGATCGGCGCGGATCAGTTGCCGATCCTCGAGGTGTACAACAAGATCGACCTGCTGGAAGGCGTGGAGCCGCAGATCCAGCGCGACGAGAACGGCAAGCCCCAGCGGGTATGGCTGTCCGCGCGCGAGGGCCTGGGCCTGGACCTGCTGCGCCAGGCCATCGCCGAGCTGCTGGGCGAGGACCTGTTCGTCGGCACCCTGTGCCTGCCGCAGCGCCTCGGGCGCCTGCGGGCCCAGCTGTTCGCCCTGGGCGCGGTGCAGGCGGAGGATCACGACGACCAGGGGGCCAGCCTGCTGGCGGTGCGCCTGCCGCGCGTGGAGCTGAATCGCCTGGTCAGCCGCGAAGGCATGCAGCCGAACACGTTCCTGGCGGAACATACTTTGCAATAATGCCCGCAAGGGCAGCTTTGCCGCGCCGATGCGGCATTCGGTAGCATTGAGCGGCGCGCCGCGGGCGCGCCTTCGCTTTATCTGATGGAGAGCGCTATGGCTTGGAACGAGCCGGGTGGCAACTCGAACAACAACGACCGGGATCCCTGGGGCGGCCGCCGTGGCGGTGATCGCAAGGGGCCGCCGGACCTGGACGAGGCCTTCCGCAAGCTGCAGGACAGCCTGAACAGCATGTTCGGTGGCAGGAAATCCTCCGGTGGCGGCGCCACGGGCAACCGCAGGGGCGGCGGCTTCGGCCTGATTGCCATCGTCGTCGCGGTGATTGCGGCGATGTGGCTGTACAGCGCCATCTACGTGGTGGACGAGCAGGAACAGGCGGTGGTGCTGCGCTTCGGCAAGTACTACGAGACCGTCGGTCCGGGCCTGAACATCTACTTCCCGCCGATCGACCGCAAGTTCCAGGAAAACGTGACCCGCGAGCGGGCCTATTCCAAGCAGGGACAGATGCTCACCGAGGACGAGAACATCGTCGAGGTGCCGCTGACCGTGCAGTACAAGATCACCAACCTGAAGGACTTCGTGCTCAACGTCGACCAGCCCGAGGTGAGCCTGCAGCACGCCACCGACAGCGCCCTGCGCCACGTGGTCGGCTCGACCAGCATGGATCAGGTGCTGACCGAGGGCCGCGAGCAGGTGGCCACGGAAACCCGCGAGCGCCTGCAGCGCTTCCTGGACAACTACCGCACCGGCATCACCGTCACCCAGGTGAACGTGCAGAGCGCCGCCGCGCCCCGGGAAGTGCAGGAAGCCTTCGACGACGTGATCCGCGCTCGCGAAGACGAGCAGCGCGAGAAGAACCAGGCCGAGGCCTACGCCAACGGCGTGATTCCCGAGGCACGTGGTCAGGCCCAGCGCATCATCGAGGAAGCCAACGGCTACCGCGATGCCGTGGTGTCCCGGGCCGAGGGTGAGGCCGCACGCTTCAAGGCGCTGCTGGCCGAATACCGCAAGGCGCCGCAGGTCACTCGCGAGCGTCTCTACCTGGAGACGCTGCAGGAGGTCTATGCCAATACCAGCAAGGTGCTGGTGACCGGCGACAAGGGGCAGAACAACCTGCTCTACCTGCCGCTGGACAAGATGATCCAGGGTCGCAGCGGCACGCCGAGCGCGCCGGCCGCCTCGGCGGCGCCGACGCCCAGCGATACCGCCGCGCGTATCGTCCGGGAGATGGAGCAGCGTGACATGCGTACGAGGGAGAGCCGCTGATGAGCAATAAATCGCTGGCTGCCCTGATTGTCGGGGTGGTGGTGGCGCTGGTCGCCTGGAACAGCTTCTATATCGTTCTGGAGACCGAGAAGGCCGTCCTGCTGCGCTTCGGCAAGGTGATCGAGGGCGACGTGCAGCCCGGTCTGCATGTGAAGATCCCGATGATCGACAAGGTGCGCACCTTCGATGCGCGCCTGCTGACCCTGGACACCGCCACCGCGCGCTTCCTGACCCTGGAGAAGAAGGCGGTGATGGTGGACGCCTTCGCCAAGTGGCGGGTGGCCAATGCCGAGCAGTTCTACACCGCCACCTCGGGTCTCAAGCAGATCGCCGACGAGCGTCTGGCCCGTCGTCTGGAAGCGGGCCTGCGCGACCAGTTCGGCAAGCGCACCCTGCACGAGGTGGTTTCCGGCGAGCGCGATGCGCTGATGGCCGAGATCACCGCCTCCATGGACCGCATGGCGCGTCGCGAGCTGGGTATCGAGGTGCTGGACGTGCGCGTCAAGGCCATCGACCTGCCGCGCGAGGTGAACCGCAGCGTGTTCGAGCGCATGAGCACCGAGCGTGAGCGTGAGGCCCGCGAGCACCGTGCCAAGGGTCGCGAGCTGGCCGAGGGCATCCGGGCCGACGCCGACCGTCAGCGCCGCGTGCTGCTGGCCGAGGCCTACCGCGAGGCCGAGGAGACCCGCGGTCAGGGCGACGCCCGTGCCGCGGCCATCTACGCCCAGGCCTACTCGCAGGATCCGGAGTTCTACTCGTTCTACCGCAGCCTGCAGGCGATCCGCGACAGCTTCAACGACAAGAGCGACGTGCTGGTGCTGGATCCCAACAGCGACTTCTTCCGCTACATGCAGAAGAGCAAGCCCTGATCCGGCCATCCGGCGGGCCGTGCGCCCGCCGGATGACCCGCGCGCAAAAGCTTGTTATCATCCGCGAGCCGGGCCCAACCCGGCTTTTTTACGTCTGCGTGAACAAGCATGTGGCAGGAACTCGGTATCGCCCTGTGTCTGATGCTGGTGCTGGAAGGCATCCTGCCCTTCCTGTCCCCGCGGCGCTGGCGCGCGGCGTTCAGTCAGCTGTTGCAGCTGTCCGACCGCCAGTTGCGCCAGGTGGGGCTGGCCAGCATGCTGCTGGGCACCCTGCTCCTGTATCTGCTTCGTTAAGGTTTGCCCGGGGAGAGGCGAAATGGCAACGGTAGATCGCTGGCTGCTGCCAGATGGCATCGAAGAGGTATTGCCGCCGGAAGCGGCGCGCATCGAAGCAGCCCGCCGTCAGGTGCTCGACCTGTTCCACCGCTGGGGCTACGAGTTCGTCATCACCCCGCACATCGAGTTCATCGAATCCCTGCTGACCGGCGCCGGCCAGGACCTGGACCTGCGCACCTTCAAGGTCACCGACCCGCAATCCGGGCGGCAGATGGGCTTCCGTGCCGACATCACCCCACAGGTGGCGCGCCTGGACGCCCACAGCCTGCGCCGCGAAGGCCCGGTGCGCCTGTGCTACGCCGGCAGCGTGCTGCAGACCCGTCCCCGGGCGCTGAGCACCTCCCGCAGCCCGATCCAGTTGGGCGCCGAGCTGTACGGCGATGCCAGCCCGGCCAGCGACGTGGAAGTCATCAGCCTGATGCTGGACATGCTCGAGCTGGCCCAGGTGCCGAACGTGCACATGGACCTGGGGCACGTGGGCATCTACCGCGGCCTGGCGACTGCCGCCGGCCTCACCGGCGCGGCCGAGGAGCGCCTGTTCGAGGCCCTGCAGCGCAAGGCGGTGGACGAGGTCGAAGCCCTGACCGCCGACCTGCCGGAAGCCCTGGCCCGCATGCTGCGCGCCCTGGCCGAGCTGTGTGGCGGCCGCGAGGTGCTCGACCTGGCCCAGGCCTGCCTGGTGGAGGCGCCGGACGACGTGCATGCCGCCCTCGACGAGCTGGTGGGCATCGCCGACCTGCTGGGGATGCGCTATCCCGAGCTGCCGCTGTATTTCGACCTGGGCGAGCTGCGCGGCTATCACTATCACACCGGGGTGGTGTTCGCCGCCTTCGTGCCGGGCGTGGGCCATTCCATCGCCCAGGGCGGTCGCTACGACGACATCGGCGCGGTGTTCGGCCGCGCGCGTCCGGCGACCGGCTTCTCCACCGACCTGAAGGCCCTCATCGAGCTCGGCGCGCCGGCAGCCACTGCCACGCCGGGTGGCATCTGGGCGCCCGACAGCCATGATTTCTATCTCTGGCAGACCGTGCAGCGGCTGCGCAGGGCGGGCGAGCGGGTGGTCCAGGCGCTGCCGGGCCAGGACGTGCAGGCCGCCATCGAGGCCGGTTGCGACCGACAGCTGCTGATTCGCGACGGCCAGTGGCAGGCCGTGGCGCTGGAATTCTGAGTTATCTCCGCCGGTCGTGGCCGGCAACCGAGCTTCCGAAGAGGACAAGTGTTATGGGTAAGAACGTCGTCGTCCTGGGCACCCAGTGGGGTGATGAGGGCAAGGGCAAGATCGTCGACCTGCTGACCGATCAGGCCGCCGCGGTGGTGCGCTACCAGGGTGGTCACAACGCGGGCCACACCCTGGTGATCGACGGCGAGAAGACCGTCCTGCACCTGATCCCGTCCGGCATCCTGCGCGACAACGTGCAGTGCCTGATCGGCAACGGTGTGGTGGTCGCCCCCGACGCCCTGATGCGCGAGATCACCAAGCTGGAAGAGAAGGGCGTGCCGGTGCGCGAGCGCCTGCGCATCAGCCCCTCCTGCACCCTGATCCTGCCCTACCACGTGGCCCTGGACCAGGCCCGCGAAGCCTCCCGCGCCGAAGGCAAGATCGGCACCACTGGCCGCGGTATCGGCCCGGCCTACGAGGACAAGGTGGCCCGTCGCGGCCTGCGCATCGCCGACCTGTTCAATCCCGAGCGCTTCGCCGCCAAGCTCAAGGAGCTGCTGGAGTACCACAACTTCGTCCTGCAGAACTTCTACAAGGTCGAGCCGGTGGACTATCAGAAGACCCTGGACGAGGCCCTGAGCTATGCGGAAATCCTCAAGCCCATGGTCACCGACGTCGCCGCGCGCCTGCACGAGCTGCGCAAGGCCGGCGCCTACATCATGTTCGAGGGCGCCCAGGGCTCGCTGCTGGACATCGACCACGGCACCTACCCGTACGTGACCAGCTCCAGCACCACCGCCGGCGGCACCGCCACCGGTTCCGGCTTCGGCCCGCTGTACCTGGACTACATCCTCGGCATCACCAAGGCCTACACCACCCGCGTCGGCTCCGGCCCGTTCCCCACCGAGCTGTTCGACGACATCGGCGCGCGCCTGGCCAGCAAGGGTCACGAGTTCGGCTCCACCACCGGCCGCGCCCGCCGCTGCGGCTGGTTCGACGCGGTGATCCTGCGCCGCGCCATCGAGATCAACTCCATCTCCGGCCTGTGCCTGACCAAGCTGGACGTGCTCGACGGCCTGGACACCGTGAAGCTCTGCGTGGCCTACAAGGACGCCGACGGCAACACCCTGGCCGAGGCGCCGACCGAGTCCGACGCCTACGTTGGCCTGCAGCCGGTCTACGAGGAGATGCCCGGCTGGAGCGAGTCCACCGTGGGTGCCAAGAGCCTCGAGGACCTGCCGGCCAATGCCCGCGCCTACATCAAACGCATCGAGGAGCTGGTCGGCGCGCCGATCGACATCATCTCCACCGGCCCGGATCGCAACGAGACCATCGTGCTGCGCCATCCCTACGCCTGATCGGCCGTTTCGCAGTACCGAAAATCCCCGGTGGAAGCTCGCTTCCACCGGGGATTTTTCGTTTGCGCGGACGATAATCCAAGGTCGTATCCAAACAATCTATAAAAATATATATAGTAATTTTGTAAAACGAGACAGCCAGCCATGCACGACACCCAGGCCCTCGGCATCGACGACCTGCGCCGCCACGCCGGCGCCGCCTGCAACCTGCTCAAGGTGCTCGCCAACGAGGACCGCCTGCTGCTGCTGTGCCAGCTGCACAAGGGTCCGCATGCGGTCTGCGAGCTGGAAGCGGCCCTGGGCATCCGCCAGCCGACCCTGTCCCAGCAGCTGGCGGTGCTGCGCCAGCACGCGCTGGTGCACACCGAGCGCGACGGCAAGCACATCCGCTACAGCCTCGCCAACGCGGATGTCGAGCGGGTCATGCGCACGCTGTGGGAGATCTATTGCGCTTCGCACCAACAGGAGTAGGGAGCATGAAAACCGATAACAGGAATCGCGCCGGGCTCGATGAGGGGCTCCTGAAGGAGCCGTTCAGCCGACGGGCCTTCATGCAACTGTCGGCACTGGGGACCGGCGCCCTGCTGCTGGGGCCTGGCGCCGCGCAGGCCGCGCCCCGGCTGCGCAGCGCCGCGCGCATCGTCATCGCCGGGGCCGGTGCGGCCGGCCTGGCCACCGCGGCGCGCCTGGCCGAGGGGCTGGAAGGCGCCACCATTACCTTGGTGGATGGCCGCAAGCCGCACTACTACCAGCCCGGTTTCACCCTGGTGGCCTCCGGCATCAAGCCGGCCGGCTACGTGACCAGCCGTACCGCCGACTACGTGCCGCGCGGCGTGGAATGGATCGAGGAACATGTCGCCGAGATCGATCCCGAGGGCAACAAGGTGGTCACCGCCTCCGGGCGCAGCCTGCCCTACGACTTCCTGGTGGTCGCCACCGGCCTGCAACTGGACTACGCGGCCATCGAGGGCATGGATGAGAGCCTGATCGGCACCAACGGCCTGGGCAGCATCTACCACAGCCCGGCGGCCGCCGAGGCCACCTGGCGGCAGATGTCGGCCTTCGCCGACAAGGGTGGCGTGGGCGTGTTCCTGCGCCCGGCCACCGAGATGAAGTGCGCCGGCGCGCCGCTCAAGTACACCTTCGTCACCGAGGACTACCTGACCCGCCGCGGCAACCGCGGCAAGGCGGAGATCATCTACAACGCCAACAACAAGGCGCTGTTCAGCGTGCCGATCGTGCACGAGAAGGTGCGCATGCTGTTCGAGGAGCGCGGCATCCGGGTCAATTACGAGCGGGTGCTGCAGTCCATCGACCCGGGCCGGCGCATCGCCACGTTCCGCACCCCGGAGGGCACCACCGAGCTGGGCTACGACTTCATCAACGTGATTCCGCCGATGAAGGCGCCGGAGGTGGTGCGCAACAGCCCGCTGCCCTGGCAGCAGGGCGCCTGGGGCCAGGAGGGCTGGGTGGAGGTGGATCGCCACACCCTGCGCCATGTGCGCTACCCCAACGTGTTCGGCGTGGGCGACATCGCCGGGGTGCCCAAGGGCAAGACCGCGGCCAGCGTGAAATGGCAGGTGCCGGTGGCGGTGGAGCACCTGCTGGCCGACATCGCCGGCAGCGAGTCGTCGGCCCGCTACGACGGCTACACCTCCTGTCCGCTGATCACCCGCCTGGGCCGGGCGATGCTCATCGAGTTCGACTACCAGAACAACCTCAAGCCGTCCTTCCCCGGCGTGATCGCGCCGCTGGAGGAGCTGTGGACCAGCTGGGTGATGAAGACCATGGCCCTGAAACCCACCTACATCAGCATGCTGCGCGGTCGCGCCTGAGTCGCCGAGGAATCCGTCATGAAAGAACTCGATCCGATGATCCTGCTGGCCGTGTTCCTGGAAATGCTCGGGCCGCTGCTCTGGCTGCTGCTGGCGGTGGTGGTGCTGGGCACCGCCGCCTTCGTGGCCCTGCTCATGCGCGAGCGCCGCATCGCCGCCGGGCGCCTGGTGCGCGCGCAGCTGGCAGGCCTGCTCGGCGGCGTGCTGGCCCTGGTGCTGATGGCCTGGGTGTCCTCCTCCGGCTTCACCGACGCCGCCGGGCCGATCGACTGGATCCTCATCGCGCTGGTGTACGTGCTGGGCATGCTGGGCACCATGGTGCTGGTCTACACCCTCGCCGGCTGGGTCCGGCTGCTGCGCGGCGAGGATGCCGCCGCCCGCTAGGAACGCGGCCGAAGCCACCAGGAGCGCCCGGTTCTGCCGGGCGTTTCTCCTTTTCATCCATCCACAAGGAGACATCCCATGAGCGGCAAGCGCTTCGTCGGCACCCTGTTCGACGGTCATGGCAATCCGGACAAGGTCACCGTGGCCTTCACCATGGCCCTGAATGCCCGTCTGAAAGGCCATGACACCACCCTGATCCTGATGGCCGAGGCGGTGCATCTGGGCAGGCCGGAGGCGATCGGCATCGACATCGGCGCGCCGTTCGAGCCGGTCGACACGCTGCTGGCGCGCTATCGCGAGCTGGGTGGACGCATCGCCGTCTGCGCGTCCTGCATGCAGCACAACGGCCTGAGCGCCGCGGACATGGCGCCCGACTACGCCATCATCACCGCGCCGCAGGTGATCGACCTGCTGATGGAGGCCGACGGCTCGCTGCAGATCACCTGATCGCACTGTGCGCAGATTCGTAGGGCGGACAACGTCGTGCTTGTCCGCCGGGACGCGGCCTCGGTCGGGCGCCAGTCGGCGGACAGAAAAAGCGCTGTCCGCCCTACGGGGCTGTGGCTCGTGGATACCGTTCTGGCTCCCATCTCGCAAGCGCCGGTTCGGGGGGGAGGGGCCGACCGGACTAGGCGATGTGCGGCCGATTCGTAGGGCGGACCACGTCGTTCTTGTCCGCCGGGACGCGGCCTCGATCGGGCGCCAGTCGGCGGACAGGAAAGCGCTCCGCCCTACGGGGTTCGGTCGGTGCCTTTCCGGCTGGCGTTTTCCCAGCGGTTAGCGGCCGAGGCGGGCGCTGGCCCGCTGGAAGTAATCCTCGTCCAGCTGCCCGGCCAGGGCGGCCAGGCGCAGCTGCTGCAGGAACAGTGTGACGCGCGCCTCGGCCAGCTCCAGCTCGGCCGCGGCGGCGGCATTCTCCGCATCCAGCAGGTCCTGGGTGCTGCGCTCGCCGGTCCGGCGACCGATGCGCGTCGCCGCCAGGCGTGCCTGGCTGGCTTCGGCGGCGGCGGCCAGCGCCTGCTCCCGCCCGCGGCCCACGGACAGCGCCTGCCAGGCGGCGCGGGTCTGGCGGGCCACCAGCAGGCGGCCGTGGTCCAGCTCCGCCTCGGCCTCGGCCAGGCGCGCGCGCGCCTCGTCCAGACGCGCCGAGCGCATTCCGCCGGTGTACAGGGGGATCGCCACCTGCAGGCCGAGCATGCTCTGCTCGGCGCTGTAGCTGGCCGAACCCACCTCGGCGTCGCCCGACAGCTTCTCGCGGCCGTGGCTGGCCACCAGTTCCAGGGTCGGCGCCAGCGGCAGCGAGCTCTTGCGCACCTCCTGCTCGGCGCCCCGCACGCGGGTCTGGGCCAGCTGCAGCCGGGTGTTGTGACGCGCTGCGCGGGCCAGCCAGTCCTCCAGCGCGCCGACCGGCTCGGGGCTGGCGCTGGGCAGGGGCAGCGGCGCGTCGCCCGGCTGGCGGCCGATCAGGTCGGCCAGGGTCTGGCGACGCAGGTCCAGCTCGGTCTGCGCCGCCAGGTGCTGGGCGCGCAGCGCGGCGGCCCGGGCGCGCGCCTCGTGCAGATCGGTGACCGGCAGGCTGCCGACCCGGAAGCGCTCGTCGGCCTCCCGGGCGGTGCGCTCCACCGCCTGCAGCTGGCGCTCCAGCAGGGCCAGGCGCCGGTCGGCCAGCGCCAGTTGGAAATAGTACTCGGCGCTGCGCAGCATCAGCTGCTGCTGGGCGCCGATCCAGGCCAGCTCGGCGGCCTCGGCCTGCAGGCGCAGCTGGTGGCCCTGGGCCGAGCGCTCGCGGTCGTACAGCGGCTGGCGCAGCACCACGCCGTAGTGGCTGCGGGTGGCGCTGTCGATCGTGGTGTCGAAGGCGGCGTTGTCGTAGGTGCCCAGGGCGGGCTGGGAAAAGGTCGCCCCGCGGGTCTGGTTGTCCAGCGTGGCGGCGGCCACGCCGCCCTGCAACATCAGGTTCGGGCGCCACAGGGCGCCGGCCTGATCCTGACTGGCCCGGCCGGCGGCATGCGCGGCGCGGGCGGCGGCGAACTCGGGGTCGTGCTGACGGGCGGCGCGCCAGACCTCGTACAGATCCAGGGCCTGGGCCGCTGGCGAGACCAGCGCCGTGCTCAGCAGCAGGGCGGATAGGCGGGGCAGTTGCATGGCTGTGTTCCTTGAACGTCTGGTGGGCTTCAGCAGCCGGCGCGCGCACCCAGCTTGCGCAGGATGATCTCCAGCGGGCACCAGCGGGTGAACGCGCTCTGCAGCAGGTTCGCGCCGACGAAGGCGGTCAGCCACAGCCAGTTGGCGCTGTGGAACAGCGGGCTCTGGGCCGCGCCCAGGGCCAGGGAGGCGAGGATCACCAGGCCGGCGAACATGCGAACGATTTGCCATGAGGTCATGGTCAGACTCCTTGTGCGGGTTGGGGGGATTCACTGCGCCGGTGGTGGGCGGCGAAGTACAGCAGCGGGATCACCACCAGGGTGAGCACCGTGGAAACCAGGATCCCGAAGATCAGCGAGATGGCCAGGCCGTTGAAGATCGGGTCGTCGAGGATGAAGAAGGCGCCGAGCATGGCCGCCAGGGCGGTCAGGAGGATCGGCTGGGCGCGGGTGATGGCCGAGCGCACCACCGCCTCGGGCAGCGCCATGCCGGCGGCGCGCTGCAGCTGGATGAAATCCACCAGCAGGATGGAGTTGCGCACGATGATGCCGGCCAGGGCGATCATGCCGATCATGCTGGTGGCGGTGAACTGCGCGCCGAGCAGGGCATGGCCGGGCATCACGCCGATGAGGGTCAGCGGGATCGGCGCCATGATGATCAGCGGCGTCAGGTACGAGCCGAAGTGGGCGACCACCAGCAGGTAGATGAGGATCAGGCCGACCGCGTAGGCGGCGCCCATGTCGCGGAAGGTCTCGTAGGTGATCTGCCACTCGCCGTCCCACTTCAGGCTGTAGCCGCGCCAGGGGTCGGACGGCTGGCTGATGAAGTATTCCTCCAGCTGGCCGCCGCCGGGCAGTTGCAGGTCGCCCAGCGCGCCGCGCATGGCGAACATGCCGTACAGCGGGCTGTCCACGCGCCCGGCCATGTCCCCGGTGACGTAGTGCACCGGCAGCAGGTCCTTGTGGTGGATCGGCTGCTCGCGCAGGCTGTCGCTCAGGGTCACCAGCTCGCGGATCGGCACCAGCTGGCCGGCGGCGCCGCGCACCGTCAGCTGCAGCAAGGCGTCCAGCGAGCCGTGCTGCTCGGCGGGCAGCTGCAGCACGGCGGGTACCGGGTACTTGCTGGCGTCATGCAGGTAGGTGGCCGCCTCGCCGGCCAGGCCGGCACGCAGGGTGGCGACGATGTCGCGCTGCGCCACGCCGAGCAGGGCGGCCTTGCGGCGGTCGACCAGCAGCAGGGTGCGCGGCGCCTCGGCGATGCCGGAGTCGTCCACGTCCACCACGTGCGCGGTGCCCTCGAACAGCGCGCGCACCGCGGCGGCCACCTGGCGGCGACCCTCGGCGTCCGGGCCGTAGATCTCCGCGACGATGGGTGACAGCACCGGCGGGCCGGGCGGCACTTCCACCACCTTGAGGTTGGCGCCGTGGCGCCGGCCGATGGCCTGCAGGGCGGGGCGCAGGCGGGTGGCGATGGCATGGCTCTGCTCGTCGCGGTCGCCCTTGGCCACCAGGTTGACCAGCAGGTCGCCCACCTCGCCGCCGGCGCGCAGGTCGTACTGGCGCACCAGGCCGTTGAAGTTGATCGGCGCGGCCGCGCCGGCGTAGGCCTGGTAGTCGAGCACTTCGGGCTGCTCCGCCAGGTAGGCGCCCAGCTCGCGCAGCACGGCGGCGGTTTCCTCCAGCGGGGTGCCGGCCGGCATGTCGACCACCACCTGCAGCTCTGACTTGTTGTCGAACGGCAGCATCTTCAGCACCACCAGACCGGCCACCGGCAGGGCCATGGACACGCCGATCAGCAGCATCACGCCGGCGCCGAGCAGCGCGCGGTTGCGCCGCCCGCGGCGTTCCTCCAGCAGCGGGGCGAACAGCTTCTCGAAGAAGGGGGCCAGCTTGCCGGACAGTCCGCCGCCGTGGGCCTGGCCGGCGGTCGGCTTCATCCACAGGCGCGCCAGCCAGGGGGTGACGGTGAAGGCAATGGCCAGCGACAGCAGCATGCCCATGCTGGCGTTGATCGGGATCGGGCTCATGTAGGGCCCCATCAGGCCCGTGACGAAGGCCATCGGCAGGAGCGCCGCGATCACCGTGAACGTCGCCAGGATGGTCGGGCCACCGACTTCGTCCACCGCGGCCGGAATGATGGCGGGCAGCGACCTGCCCGGATGCAGGCCCTGGTGCCGATGGATGTTCTCCACGACCACGATCGCGTCGTCGACGAGGATGCCGATCGAGAAGATGAGGGCAAAGAGGGAGACCCGATTGAGGGTGAACCCCCAGGCCCACGAGGCGAACAGGGTCGCGGCAAGCGTCAGGACGACGGCGCTGCCGACGATCGCCGCCTCGCGGCGCCCCAGCGCGACGAAGACCAGGGCGACGACCGACACCGTGGCAAAGAGCAGCTTCTGGATGAGCTGGCGCGCCTTCTCCTGGGCGGTGGCCCCGTAGTTGCGCGTCTCCGCGACCTGCACGTCGGCCGGGACCACGGTGTTGCGCAGGTCCTGCACCCGCTCGAGGACCGCCC